>NZ_JBANLY010000012.1:0-119322 GCF_037046045.1 Rossellomorea sp. LJF3
TCCCTCACTTTTATGTAATATCTTCATTTTACAAGAAAACAGCGTATCTTTCTTCGATTTCTCGAAGAAAGATACGCTGTTTAGTAAATGAGGTACTTTTTCAGTGGCCTCCTTAGACGCCCACTCTTTTTGTATTCGTTATTTTTCTAATTTTCGCTCCACGGAAGAAAGCTTTCCTTCCATGGTCGTTTGCTTATCCCTGCGGTCATCGATTCTGATATTGGTTGCCACACGCTGGATCCCTTGCTGGAATGGGGATTCATGAATGTCTTGTATCACTTGGAAAAGAACGGGAAGTTCCCCTTCTATAATCGTATTCATGGGAGTAAGCTGAAAACGGATCTTCCCTTCCTCTTCATACCCCTTAAGGATACTTTGCAGATCCGCTACATATGAACTCACACTGGGTGATTCCGTTCCGATTGGAATAACTGTTACATCGACTATCGCCATTATATATCTGCTCCTTCTTCTTTTTTTAGTAGTTGAACGATACTTGAGTTCTTCAAATTGATTACTTTTTCGAGTTGATTACCATATAAGCACGATTCTCCATCAGGAGAACACTTTATGGGTTCTAAAGGAAGATCATCAAACAGGACCTTTTCCTCTCCGGAATTTGTGTCCCACTCTTTTAAAGAAAACGTCCCCGAGTACGTATCAAAGGAACCTGGTTCATTGGCAACGAACGTAATCAACCGCCCCGTCCCTTCTATCATATCATAATAGGGGATTAACCAATCAGAGTAACGGCTTAAGAGGTCAACTGTAAATTCCGACTGCACCTCTCCGTTAGAATGAATGAACTGAAATGTAAACGGTCCTTTTTCTTCCTGTGAAAAGACCGATAACAAAGAATCGTTGAATTGATTGAAATGGATACTATCCTCCATGATCATTTCTTTCTCACCATCGAGGATATTTTGAGCTACCAGGGGAGCCGATACGCTCACTTCATCCTTGCTCCAATCCTGATAAAGGACGGAGGATGCTGATTGCCACTGAACAAACGGCTCCTCTACATCAATGGGGTCCATCGTCCCGTCCCCGATATTTATTTCAAAGACCTGAAAGCTCCAATCTTCATTGAACGTGGTCATTAACAAAGTATCATCATTGAATGGATTCCAGGAATGAGTCAAGTCGTAGGAAGGAACGTCTTTTTGAAATTGTACTTCTCCTGATCTATCGATGATCGTCAGCTGGGCTGTATAGGATGCCGGAGAGGAATGAATGAGTATTTTTTTCTTATCCGGTGAGATGCTTGCGCTCACATAGGAGGGTTGTACATCATAAATCTTTTGATTGCTTCCGTCGTACACATTGTAGATATAGAAGGACGTCACACCATCCTCTTCCCGTACAGAAAGGATTTCTGAACTGGACATCCACCCGACATTTTCAATAAATCCTTCTGCAGGAAGGATCTTCACCATCATGTCTTTCTTAGGAGCCTTCTCTTTCTCTGAGGGGGAAGATTGTGTTTCTTCCGGCTGACATGCCGTTAACCACAGAATGCACATCATGAAAAATATCAACACGCTACCTTTTTTCTTTTTCATCCACTTCCCCCTTCTCCTGTAATTCCATATTAATTAGTACGTTCGTGATGCAAAAATGTTTCAATAAGATTAAAAAAACATTACAAAAATTCAAAAAAAGTGATGACCAGATGTTCATACATACATCTTTAGGGTCACCACGAGAGGTTACTATTCATTAGGATGATGATTAATTTTACTCCTGATTTTCATTTTCCACAATAGATATTTATGGAACTTATATAAAGATTTTTCGAGTATTTTCTTCATTCATACCACCTATAGATAGAAGCAAGTAAAATACCGGATACGTCGTGGTAGATTTCATCGAATTGTGATAGGGGCAAGGGGTTGATGCCTTTTCCTAATTCAAGGGTGAATCCTGATTTCTGAAATTCTTTCACAAACCAATCTTTGTATCCTGCGTAACTATCAATGTAACGGACCGATTTATATCCGCTCACTCTGGTGAAATCCTTTGCAAGTTTGGCTGCTTCTGGAGGCTCAAATCCATCATACCCCCAGTAAAACTCTTTTCCCTGGGTGTGCAGGGCAAGAAGTCGATCGAACTTTCCTTGCCTGGCAAGCTTAGCCATTGCGATGGCTTCGGGCTCTGAGAGTGGCTTATATCCTGGGAAATCTCTTGGAGCAGGTTCTTTCTCCTCCTTCCTTTCCTGCTCGATTTCCCATTTGGCAGGAAACTGGTTGTTCAGATCCACACCTCTAATATTGGCTTTCCAGCCTGTAAAGTCGGTACTTCCCCGATTAAGAGTGATCACTTCATTTCTTTTATCACCGGGAGGACCGTTCAGAACAAGGTCCACTCCGTCGGGATTTACCATGGGAACGAGTGACAACGCCACATCTCCATATATGGGCAGGGTTTGTACCCCCCTCATAAGCTGACTGTTGGTCAAGGATAGTAAATAATCATTGATAAACGTCATGAGGACAGATGTGGTGATCCACTCATTCGCATGGAAAGAAGCATTCATATGAACTTTCCTCTTTCCTGTTCCTATCCTTATTTCGATGAGATCTTTTCCACCGACACTTTCACCTGCAGATCTTAATTTTATAAAGGGATAGATCTCTTTTAAACGTTGTACATCTCCCTCAAATCTTTGTGAATCGTAGCCCTGTTTACCGTTGACGATGGGTGAAACCACCCTTGATGGAAGACTGATAGTCGACCCGATTTGTAATCCATTGGGATTGACACCTTCGTTCAATAGAAATAACGCGTCGACACCAATGTTCCGGTTTTGGGCCAGGGACCAGAGAGAATCCCCCTGTTTAATAGAATGATTTTCTTTCCTGAATCCTGGAATTTGTATCTCTGTACCGATTTTCAATCTATTGTGATCAACGGAAGGATTTGAATCGATGATTAACTGGACCGGGATATAAAACAGTTGGCTGTAGTACCAGAGGGTATCGCCACTGCGCACTTTCACTTTCATGATGGAACCTCCCCATTCATATGTCCTTACTTACATGTATGAATGGTTCAAAGATTCATGACAAAAAAAAGCCTGCGAAACTCTTCGCAAGCTTGTACGTTATGATTCATCGTTATCACGATATTCGGTTTCCCCATAAAAGCGGAGCAGATCTCCATAAATGATCTTATCGGAGTATTCCAGCTCATTATTGACACGCTCTTTAAATGGTTCACAGAACTTCATATCGGTTTTTTCTTCCGTTTCCTTATTCCAGCATTTTTCACCTGCAAACACATAGTCTTTCGAGATGAACCGGCCGTCACGGAGTATGGCCAGATCTTCATGTTCATCTGAGAAGAGATCCGAACCAAATTGAATGTCCTTTTTGGTATCAATC
Source organism: Rossellomorea sp. LJF3 (assembly GCF_037046045.1). Classification (NCBI taxonomy): domain Bacteria; kingdom Bacillati; phylum Bacillota; class Bacilli; order Caryophanales; family Bacillaceae; genus Rossellomorea; species Rossellomorea sp. LJF3. The sequence goes on from NZ_JBANLY010000012.1 coordinate 3,384, forward strand.
CCGAGAAGATGCATGATGGTCGGCTTTAAGTCGATTTGTCCGGACACCTTGGAAATGGTCTTCCCTTCCTCACCGGGAACGTGGATGATCAGCGGCACCTGTTGAAGCTGTGTGCTTACAAACGGCGTGATGTCTTTACCAAGATATTGACTCATCGCTTTGTTATGATTCTCTGAAATCCCATAATGGTCCCCATACATCACGATGACGGAATTGTCATACAAACCGGACTCCTTTAAGTCCGCAATGAAGTTCTTCACCGCTTCATCCATGTAACGGACGGTTTGGAAATAACGATTCACCGTACCGTCATGGGAATTGTAAGGGTCGATTAACTTATCTTCTTCATCAAGCGTGAAAGGGTAATGGTTCGTTAATGTAATCATCTTCGTACTGAACGGTTGAGGCATTTGTTTCATATGCTCCACGGTCTGCTCAAAGAACGGGATATCCTTCATGCCCCAGTTCACAGAGTTTTCTTCTGTCACATTATAATCCGGTAACGAATAATACCGGTCATACCCCAGTGAATCATACATGATGTCGCGATTCCAGAAGCTTTTATTGTTTGCGTGCATGGCCGAGGTATAATACCCGTTTTCCCCAAGTTTTTCCGTCATGGACTCAAACTCATTTCCTGAATGGGTAAAGAAAACCGCTCCACGGTTCAACGGATAAAGGGAGTTGTCCATGATAAACTCGGAATCGGACGTCTTCCCTTGCTGAGTTTGATGGTAGAACTGATCAAAATAGTAGCTTTCCCCTATGAAATCATTAAGGAATGGCGTGATTTCCTGGCCATTCACTTCACTGTTGATGACAAAATTCTGTAGTGATTCAAGGGAGACAATGATTAAGTTCTTGTCTTTCGCTACCCCGAACATTTCCTTATCGGGCCGGGTGTAACCCGCTCTGACATAGTTATCAATATCTGCCAGTTCACTTCCATCCGCAAGGGCTCTCTGGGCGGAGGATTTGGATTGCAGGAAAAGATCGTATACATGATAATTATATGTTCCGATATTCTTTACCAGCATTTCACGGTCAAATGTCCTGGTAAGAAGCTGTGGCCTTTCCGATTCTGCCAATCCCAGGTTAAAGAAAACCAACGCTGTTGCACCGAGGAAATAAGCGCGTCGATTGGCTTTAGAGTAGTTTTGTAAAGAAAACCAGGTTGGTTTCAACTTTATGATGAGAATTAATGCGATCACATCGGTGAAATAGAAAATGTCCTTCCAGCTCATGATTGCACTGGCACTCGTGCCCAAGTCAGAGAAATTACTTGTTTGGAAGAGGACGGGCAGTGTCAAAAAGTCATCAAAGAATCGATAAAATACTACATTTCCATACAGGATAAATGAGAGGACGAAGCTTGAAGTGATGATGTACCGGGTACGTGACCTATCCTTTTTAAGAAGTAACCCCACTCCGAAGATGAAAAGTAAAAAGCTTAGCGGGTTAATGAATAGAATCAGTTCCTGTAGTGCGTTTTCGATCTTTATGTCAAAACTCGTTTTATAGACAATATACGTTTTGATCCAAAGGAACAATGCAGCGATGATGATAAGTGGTACCTTTGGTATTTTCTTTACATTCATTTATTCAACCTCCTTGCTACAAACGGTTCAATCGTATGTAACACTTTCATGATTTTAATAGGGAAATAATTACGGACGAAACCTTGACTCATCTTCATTATTTATTTACAAAACGTCAAACGTGGATACACAATGGGGGTGTATAATGGTTGATGCCCTATTCTCCTACCCATACTATTAGACGGATGAAACCATTAAAAGTTTCAATAATACCGCATTAATTAAAAACAGTTCATTTGTCATTAGGTGTTTAAGACTACTAATCACAATAAAAAAAGAACCCTCCATAAAGGAAAGCTCTTCTTTCGAATTTCACTTTAAGGTCAATCAGATTTTGTTCTTGACCAGCCAGGCTGCCCCGATTACACCGGCATCATTTCCTAGCGTGGCAATACTTAAGTGTGTTGAGGTACGGACAGTCGGGAATGAAAACTGTTTAAAGAATTTAACGACCGGCTGTAATAAGATGTCCCCTGCTTTAGAGACTCCCCCACCAATCACGATTTTTTCAGGGTTCAGACCATTTCCGAGATTTGCAAGAGATAACCCGAGAAAGAAGGCTAATTGATCAATGACTGCCAGTGCAAGTCCATCTTGGTTCCTTGCCGCATCAAAGATATCCTTGGCGCTGATTGAGCCGTGAGAATCCCTTAGGGCACGAAGCGTTGATTCTTGCTCAGTGGCATCCAGTTTTTCGTTTGCGAGTCGGACGACACCTGTCGCTGAAGCAACGGTTTCAAGACATCCTGTCTTCCCGCAATTACACTGGTATCCGCCTTCCGGTACGACGGTGATATGGCCGATTTCACCACCTGCTCCTTTTACACCGTGAACGATATCGCCATTTGTAATCACACCGCCCCCGACGCCGGTTCCTAATGTCACACATACAATATCCTTCGCCCCGTCTCCTGCACCCTTCCACATTTCACCGAGTGCCGCACAGTTTGCATCGTTGTCAATGACTGCGTGCAACCCTGTTTCGACTTCGAGCAGATCTTTTAATGGCGTATTATTCTCCCATCCTAAATTGACCGCTTCGTAAATGATTCCTTTTGCCGTATCGACGGGTCCAGGTGCACCCATTCCGATACCAACCAGTTTATCTCTGCTTTGATCCAATTCTTCGAGCTTTTGATCGATCGCTTTCGCAATATTCACAATGATATTTTTCCCGTTTTCCGATTTGTCAGTGGGGATTTCCCATTTATGTAAAAGCTCACCGTATTTACTTAAGAACGCGATCTTCGTCGTCGTTCCCCCTAAGTCAACTCCAACTAACCATTTTTCCGTCATCATTATCACCTGTCCTGTTTTTCTTTTTCAATTGCTATTTCATGACGCAACAAAAATAAAGCAGTCTGAAAATCCCGGGTATCAATCAGTTGGGATTGGTAGAGTTCCTTTAATTCGCCTTCCATCAGTTGCAGGTCGGAAAGACGATGCCCAACATATATGATCGTTCCATAACTTTTGAGGAGCTGTTGGATATCATAAATCGTTTTCATGCATACACCTGCTTTCTCTTCTTCCTTATAAAGTATAAGTGAAAACCGCTTTCTTCTCAATCCTAAACAAACCAGTACGGACACAAAACAAAAAGAGCTTTCCTTAAAGGAATATCCAGTAAGAAAATCTCTTCTCTATGATTTCTAACGATCAGGATCTTTCGGATGTAAAAATCGCGGCCGCCTGTTCTTAAGGGGAATCGGGGAACGAAGGAATACATCCCTGAATGCCCTGAGATTGAATGGAATAAATGGCCACATATATGGAATGCCAAACGAACTCATTCTTGAGAGCATGATGATCCATAAGAATACACCCACTACAAATCCATAAACACCAAATAATGCCGTGCATATCAAAAGGAAGATCCGCACCAGTCGATTAGCCAGGCTCATCTCATAACTCGGCGTAGAGAATGTTCCGATGGCAGCGATGGCCAGGTAAAGAATGACTTCATTAATGAACAGACCGACTTCAACGGCAACCTGCCCGATCATCAATGCTGCAACGAGCCCAAGGGCGGTTGCCAGGGAAGACGGGGTGTGTATGGCGGCCATCCTTAAAATATCGATTCCCACTTCAATGATGAGAAATTGAAGGAATAGTGGGACTTCCCCGACATCATTCGGACCAATATAGGCCATGGATTCCGGAAGGAGCTCCGGGTGGATCGCAAATAAATAATATAGGGGCAGTAAAAAGATCGATGTCCATACCGCAATAAACCTTACAAAACGCAGATATGCCCCTACAGAAGGTTTATTCCTGTATTCCTCCGCATGCTGAAGATGATGCCAGAAAGTGGTCGGGGTGATGAGCACACTCGGTGATCCATCCACCATGATGAGGACATGTCCCTCATATAGGTGGGATGCTGCAGTATCAGGTCTTTCCGTGTACCGGACCAGCGGATAGGGATTCCAGTGCCGTCCCGCAATGTACTCTTCTAACGTTTTCTCCCCCATGGGAAGACCGTCTGTATCGATCTTCGAGAGAGCATCCTTGATTTTATGCACCAAATTGGGATCGGCAATGTCTTCTATATAACTGACAACGATATCCGTTTTGGATCTTCTGCCTATTTGCATGTATTCCATACGAAGTGAGGGATCGCGCACCCTCCGTCTTGTCAATGCTGTATTAAATACAATCGTCTCGACATATCCATCCCTCGAACCGCGTACTACCCGTTCTAAATCAGGCTCCTGTGGCCCTCTTACAGGATATGTCCTTGCATCAATCATGATAACCTTGTCAATGCCGTCCACGACAAGGGCTGTAGGACCTGCCAATACTAAATCGATCACCTGATTCAAGTCATCTACTTGCTCAATCTCTATATAAGGAATGTACGTCTTCAAAAGCTTTTCCAGAGTATCCTCTTCCAATTGTTCAGGACTGAGTCCAGATAAGAGCTTCATCAGATAATGCATAATATCATCTTTAACGAAGCCATCCACTAAAAACATGGCCATTTTTCTTTCTGCATACTCCAGATCCAATTGAATGACATCAAAGCTCTTGTCCACTGCTAAGGTATCCCTTAAATAATTGGTGTTTTCTTCAATCTGAGTAGAGACAGGCTTTTTCTTTTCATTCGACATTAGCCTTCACTCCCAATACCTTTACATGATTTTCCAACCTTACCATCCTAGACAAAGAAGCCTGAAATCATACCTCCTATCATATTCAATTCCATCGATTCATACTATGTAGAAAATGGACAAACCACTGGAGTGAACAAAATGAAGGATAGGCTGAAAGAAGCAACGCCATTTCTGGTGATCATGTGTATAGTGGCCCTCTGCATTCAATTTATTTACAAGCCGCAAACCCGGGAGAGCATCATTTTCTTTCCCATTAATGAAAATGTTTCTTATGAATCGGCCACTACGCTGCTCATGCTCCAACCTGAAAAGAAAAATGATCATTATGAAGTGAATTGGAAGGTATCTTCAAAGCTTGATACTCCCGCCTATTTACGTCAGGATGTCGGTTTTATATATATGAACGGGAGATTGAAGGGTCTGATGAATGAATGGGAACAAGATACAGATCAGATTGTAGAGAAATCGACTATAAAGGGGAAAGATAGCAGCATCCTCCAGGCTGTATCATTTCACTATTCTGAAATACATGAATCGGACACAGAGTTCACCAGTGCCCAGAAAATGTCCGAAGATGCGCTTTACGTGATCGATTCCAATTTCAGCCCTTTGAATGCCTTCAGGAAACCGGGGAACAGCGTAGAAAAAGAATGGAAGAATATCCTGGACAAGGTGACGTCCCAACAACTCGAATATTTATGGGAAAAGGCCATCACCTCTATGGGTATCCCTGCCGATGAATACACTCCCATCCCCCTGACCAGTCTCCCGATGTTTGACGGCCGTCCCTTGGAAGGCTACACCAGACAGGAATGGGATCGCCTGATCGGTAATCTATGGGAAGGACTCTATAAAAACTATTATTTAGGAATAAAAAAAGAGGACGGCTCTGTCGTGGAATCCATCGACAGTGCCATTCCTCTCCTATTAGTAAAAAAAGATAAAAAGGAAGTCCTTGTGCTGCTCGTTGATCAAAACGGGGACGCATCTTTACTCAGACAGCTCATATCTTAATTGCTCCCTTGTAATTCTTTATAAAGTTTCTCATAATTTTTATCCTGCCTATTTAATTCATAGGCTTTTTTTGCGTGGAGGAGAGCTTCTTCCCTTTCACCGGAATCGATCAGGATCAACGCAAGATTGTAATGGGCTTCATGGAATCGATCATCTTCTTTAAGCGCAGCTTTCAAATGCTTCTTCGCCGGTGCCAATTTATTCTGCTTGATTTCAGCATAAGAAAGATAGAAATAGGTTTGGGCATCCGGGGACCCTTCCTCCACCACAGGGGAAAGAATGTCCTCGGCCTCCTTCCACTCCTGATTCGATATTTTTTCCTGGGCGACCCCATTTGCCGTATCGACGTCCCAGGAGCTTGAATCCCCTCCGATTCCATTCCATACCAATATACCTGTTAGTAGAATGCTTCCGAGCAGAAACAGGAGCTGACGCACCGGCCGGATGGCGTTTGGCAGACTTACGATGCCTGCAGCAAGGAATCCTCCGATAAGACCCCCGATATGGCCCGCATTATCAATGCCTGGAAGGCTGAATCCCAGGACCAGGTTCAATAAGATGACCGCAATGATATTGGTGCCCATGGTGCGGAAGAAAACGTTTGGATGTAATACCCCAAAGTACAGGAGGGCACCGAAACAGCCGAAGATCGCCCCACTGGCCCCTGCTGAAAGATTGGATGTAAACAGGAAGCTTGCAAGCGTGCCTGCGACTCCCGACAGCATATAAATGAGAACGAACCGAAGCCGGCCGAACATTTTCTCCACTGCCATTCCAAGATAATAAAGGGCCAGTGTGTTCATCAAGAGATGCAGTAATCCTATATGCAGGAAGATCGGCGTGACGAGGCGCCACCATTCCCCTTCAATCATGAGGGGATTATATTTTGCACCGAATTGAATGAGCGTCTCTGGGTCCTTACTCCCTCCATTCATTTCAAGAATGAGGAACATGATCACTTGAACGGCAATAAAGAGATAAGTGAAAAACGGTTTCCCTCTCTCAAATAGCTGTTTCTCTTTCTGAATTTGCTTGGACGAAGACGTCATGGTCATATTTTTGATCCAATCGACATTCGCCTCCAACACTTCAGGGGGGAGAACCCATTCCCCATCATGGAATAGTGGATGGGCTTTAAGCTTTTCCACACTTTCATCACCATCGAGGAGAATGGGCTGAATGGTCGTTTTATGACGATTCACCGGGTCGAGGAATAGACCTGGATCCCCATCGACGGGTGGAAAAGTAGATATGTAGAGATTCTTGATGTGAAGCTGTCTTTTTCTCAGGGTTTTCCTGATTTTTTCTCCATTCATGGAGGTCAATTCCAGATCCCTCTTGACCCAGTTACCCCAATCGAGGTCCTTTCGAACGATCCGGACGATGTTTCCTTCTTTCATGCCTGAATTCTCCAACCATATTTCATCCTGGTCGGGGGAGATGTTCAGGATCCGATAGTGTTTATATTCCACTAAATAGTGGGCTACTTTCCAAAATAAATAATGATAACGTAAATCCACATCATCCACTACTTTCTTTTTACTCTTTTAACCTACCGACATCAAATAAACGCGTCTCTCCCTACTATACCGAACCTGTTTTTGATGTGTAAACAAAAAAGGCTGCAGGAATGGGGTATGGCCCTCCTGCAGTCTTTTTTGTTCGGTCAAGAGCGGAATGCGCCCTGGATGAATTTCGAGCGTATGCCTGGTATTCCCATGGCCGCTCTTACGGCAAATTTGCGTAGTAGAAAATTCCCTAATAACAGGTTTAACAAGCGATATCGATTCGGAACCAGAAAAAGAACCAAACCTCCGAGCACTAACCATTTTGTCCATCCGTTCATCATGATCCCTCCTGCTTATAGTTTGGATCATAACCGATTAGCTTATCCCATAAATTTATCTAAACCTGGGATTTTTTTGCCTGCTACCAATAGAGGAGAAGCAGGATCACTCCGGACATTAAGCTTGAAAGGGCATTGACAAGTTCATTGTTTATCCAGTAACCCTTCGTTCTTTCAGTTTGCTGTCCGCAGTGGACAATCGATTCCGTCTGTATCCCGCACACCCGGCACCTGTAATCCAATTGCACATATGCCCCCAAGCATGTATCGAGGAGATTTCCAAGAAACCCGGATAGTGTGATCCATAAAAAGAGCGTGACGTCCATACCATCCAGCATGACCAGGGCAGTCAGTGCAATAAAGGCTGCACCCATGACCGCCGCTATCGTACCGATAAGGGAAACGGCTCCCGATGTGCCTTTTGGAACTCTCTCGAATGACCTTATGGAAAAAGGAAGTTTCCGACTCAGGGGACCGATTTCAGAAGCCCATGTATCCGAATTTGCCCCTGCAATCGATGCAACAAAAGCAAATGTCCATACGCTTTCCCCAGTCAAGCTGAACAACAGGGCGAAAAGTGCTGCAGGACCGCCGTTTGCCAATACTTGCTGCCAATCCCTTGTGGACGTCTTAGCAAGCCGGTCCTCTATCCCGATCTTGTCCTTCTTGAATAAATGAGACCAAATACTTGAAGAAAGGAAGAAAGCCCCCAATACAAATAAGCCCCGGAAACCATAGGCAAACCCAATGACAAGCCCGACCAACACCGCCATCCAAGCCCCTGATCTACTTAAATTCCTTGTTCTCCATCCTCCAATCGCGATGGCAAGGATAAAGAGAAGAAGCAGGAATAACTCAATCTTCACAATCGATCCTTCTCAATTCCGTCAGTATGGTTGATACATGCATATCAAAGGATTCAATCGGCAATGATTCGACCATCTGCTCTTCGAATGCAAGGGACATCGTAGTTCCTGCAAAGGCTGAAAGCAGCCGATCATAATATCCTCCGCCAAACCCAAGACGGAAACCCGCGTTTGTATAAGATAACCCAGGGACAATCATCAATTCAATCGATTCGTTATGTACAGCGACGGACTTCGCGGGGGCCGGTTCAAACAAATTGAAATAGGATTGTTCCAACTGATGAAAATCATTCAGTTTATAAAAAATTAACCGGCGCTCCTCCGGGAGGCACTTTGGCACGACCATTGTCTTCCCTTCTTCCCAGCCCCTCTTAATGATATTCCAAGTATCGAGTTCCGGAGGCCTTGAAATGGTGATCGAAACCGTACTGCTTTGCTTCCACTCGTGAGACTCAAAAAGGCGCTGTTCTATTTCAAAACATTTTTGTTGAAATGCAAGATGGCCAATGGATTTTAATACTTGCAGCTGAGATTTCCGCATTTCCTTTTTAGACATATGATCCCTCCATGCTTACGATCCTGAAATTATTTTAATGGATTTCCAGCCTAAAAGCGACAACCAGTCCTCCACTTTTCGGAAAAGGCAATGCTCTAGAACCTAATAAAGCATAAAAAAAAGCAGCGGATAAAATCCGGCTGCTTATTTCGTTTCGCGGTGAAGAGTCACACGCTTTAATTTCGGGCAATATTTTTTTAGCTCTAAACGGTCTGGGTTGTTACGCTTGTTCTTAGTAGTAATATAGTTACGCTCACCAGTTTCTGTGCAAGCCAAAGTAATGTTTACACGCATTATAATTTCCCTCCAAACATATACATCTTCTACTATTCATACGACTTTTATATAATATCACTTTTCCCCGGGAAATGCTAGTCCGTTTTTTATTCTATCACTTAAATTTGCAACCTCTTCTTCCATCTCACCTTCAATGGCATATACTTTCCCCTGTTTCACTTCGAAGGGCTTGAAAGAGAAATCCAGCATATACACCATCATATTGAGGCCATTTGAAATAGGATAGTAGTATAAGCTACCTTTGCTTAAGGATTTCTTCCAAAGTTTGAGCCCCTTCAGATTAAGAGGATAGATGGTTTTCTTTACAGATTCGGCACAGGAAACAATATTGGTGATGGCAACCCGTCTTCCGCTGTAATTCCAGAATGTATCCTTCGAAAGGGACAGCACACCTACTCCATCTTCTTTGCAGGCGAGCCACTCGATGAGAAAGAATACTTTCAGACGACGGGTTTCTTTCGACATATTCTCCATTTCGAATACATAGGAGTCCCCCCACCCCTCAGCCTCTTCTTTCACCCTTACTTTAATATCCGTAAGGGAAGAACATTTGTCAGAGTGGATGGGCGTATACTCATTTTTCTTGTTCCAGGCTATTCCTTGGATATGAAACGTTCGATTCTGATTCTCCCTCATTAGCCTCTACACCTTTTGCCAGATTTTTATTTTCTTTCCGTAATACCTTGCAAACTCCCTTGCCAGATTCCTTCTGTCCGCATTGGAATAGATGATGAACCCTCTCTTTGGATCACTTATGATTTTCGTCCGGCCCCCATCTCTGTGGTCAAATACAATCTCTTTCTGACTGGAGGAAGATGGAACCGTCTCAAGCAGTTTTGCAAGCACCATCGGTTTCTTCCCATTTGGACAAGCTACCTGCAGTCGGGTGATGAAAGGCTCCACTAAACCCTTTGAATGACGTAAGCCTTTTTTTAAAGAGGGAGGAGAGAAATGTCCCCTCATAAGATCGTCCCTGGCACACTTATATTCTTCCGGGTTACCGATATCTCTCCAATAAGCACTCGTCTTAAACACGTATACTTCTTCATTATTTAACAGAAGACGGGGAATGAAATCCTGCCCAAAATCTTTGGCACCAATGTGCGCATAGCGATCTAATAGACGCGGATCAAGCATATATACACCTGTGTTGACTTCATTACCCACCCACTCTTCGGGCTTTTCGATAAAATCGACTAATTTACGGGTCTCGTCCGTATGACAGATTCCGTATTCCTTTGGATTCTCCACTTCCTTTGATACGACGGTCATGACCGCTCTTTTCTCATAATGAAATTCAATGACCTTATCGATGGGAATATTGGTAAACGCATCCCCGCTAAGAACCAGGAACGGTTCCCGCAGCCTGTGCCGTGCGAGGAATATGCCACCTGCCGTCCCGAGTGGAGATTTTTCCTCAAGATACGTGATATTCACATTGAATCGTTTCCCATCTCCAAAGTAATCTTTAATGGTCTCGCTTTTATAACAAGTCGTAATCAAAATATCTCTTATTCCATAAGAACTTAAGAGGTTAATGCTATATTCAAGTATTGGCTTATTCAGAATCGGGACCATGGGCTTCGCAATGGACATCGTATACGGCCTTAATCGCCTGCCTTCTCCACCTGCCAATATAACCGCCTTCATCTTTTTATACCCTCTACTTTTGATTGAAGGAGTACATCATCATATACATGAATGGTCTGGTCTGCGATCCGGTCCCAGCTGAACATGGACTGCGCCATTTTAAAGCCCAGTTCACCCAGCTGTTCTGATTTTCCGGGATTTTCAATTAATGAAATCAATTGAGTATAGAGACTATGTTCCTGATTGGGTTCAAATAATAAGCCTGTTTGTTCATGTTTCACAATGGACTTGAGTCCACCGGTATTGGAAGCGACCACGCCTTTACGGAAGGCCATCGCCTCCAGGGCAACGATCCCGAACGGTTCGTACAAACTTGGAAAGATGACGGCTAGACAATTCTTCAAATAATCATTCCGTTCCCTATCCGAGATGTATCCGACGAAGGATACGATATCGGAAAGCTCCTCCTCGATAACTGTCTTTCGGTATTGCTCAAGCATCGGACCCTTCCCTGCTATGACGAAGGAGATGTCATATCCCTCATTCTTTAACCGTGAAGCTACACGGATGATGGTCTCAAACCCTTTCTCATGGACCATCCTTCCGATTGAAAAAAAGTACGGCGTCGATGGTTTCGAAAAGGCATATGGGGAAGACTGATCGAGTTTCTCCATTTCCACACCATTTGGTATGACAGCGATTGGTGCTTCTATCGTGAATAAGCTCTTGATTTCGTCTTTCATATGCTCACTGCAAACGATGAGGTGGTCTGATGCACCGATGAGCAGCTGCTCTTCCCCATGGATCTTGTGTTGCAAATCTGTGTAAATCCCCTGATTCCTGCCATGTTCAGTAGCATGGATCGTTGTAATAAGAGGAAGGGAGTAATAGTCTTTCAGCTTCATGGCTGATGTCGATACGATCCAATCATGTGCATGGATATGGGTGATTCTTTCATCTCGTATCAAGTCATGCGCGTACTGAATGAAGGACTGATTCAAATCGAATACCCATTTAAAGAAATCTTCTTCATATGGATGCAAAGGATGTACCCGATGAATCGTGACACCTTCCATTTTCTCCAGGGGCAGTGCATCATTGGCCATGGTGGTAAGAACATGCACATGCTTTCCCTTTTTCACAAGATTGTTGGCTAAGTCATACACATGTCTCGATAATCCACCCACAATATTCGGTGGGTACTCCCAGGAAAGGATCAGCACGGAATCATTCTTCTCTTCCACATCGCCCTTTATTCCAATGGAGAGTTTCTCAAGGATTTCGTCAGATGGAAAAGGGATCATTCTCTTCCGATGAAGAAGGAGATGTCCATCCTTATGCCCATCCATGACTTGTTGGAGCAACCGGTCGAAATGAACCGTGGATAATCCATTCTCATCTTTAAACCCTTCCATGCTTGATACCCATTCCCTTATTATCTGAAAGGTCCACTCTGTTTCTGCTGACAGTGTCACCATATTCTCCAACTGATCTTCCATGCGATGAACTACCCGAATATTCCGAATGGCTGAATCGGTGATGATCGGGACTTGTTTCTCCATTCCAAGATACCCGAAGCCGACCCTTGAAAGAGCGGTAGGTCCTTCCATCTTGACTTCCAATGTATGACGGGCATCTCCTCTATCCAGGTTCATTAATGCATCATAGTCTGATAGGTCTTTTACATATACGATTGAAAGTGGTTGATCACTTTCTTCCAGGGAGTCAATGCCCTCCGCAACAGGAATAAGCTTCAATCCTCTCGGCGTCCTGATTACATCTCTGTGCTGTTCCTTTTCACTATGTTCATAGGAAAAGGAAGAAATGAATGTATACTCAATGCCTTGCCCAGTGAGATAAAGATCAATCCCCGGTACATACGCCGCCTGAGGTAACCAGAACGACTTAGGAATCATTTGAAAATATCGCTTGAATAATAATGTACTCATCCGAATCTGGGACTCGATGGCCCTTGGTGTCCGGTAATGGGTTAATGGGAACGGACTTACCGCCGTAGGAATGACTGTTGCCTTCCCTTCCACAGTGAGATGTTTGTAGGCTTGTACGAGATTCATATCATAAGTGGACCACTGTGAATAAATGAGCTGCCACTTATGTTTATCATGAGAGCCAGCTTGCAGGAGGTTGCTTTGTATGATGGCGTTCGCCTTCTCTATAAACTCATCGCTCATAAAAAGTGAGAAAAGGAGAGGATTCAATACGACAGGAATGGAACCACCCTCATTCCGGTCAAGGAAATCGATCAACTCTCCATTCTCTATAAGTAATGCAGTAAGCATATCTTCCCGCTCAAACACTTGAGAATATGAGAATTCATTACATGTTGGATACAAGATGATTTCTGAAAGAGCCTTCATGCCTTTTCCTCCCCATTCATGACATAATACGAATACGTGCTGACATGCTCCACCCACTTTGGTTCCCTGATTAAGCCCTGCTCGTATTCCACCAACTCTTTCATACTGTGCGCCTCCTGCTGATGAGAGGTTCTCGGTGTATGAATAACATTGGAACGAGTGAAGGCAACGAAGTCCCCTGAAGGTAGGCGTAAACCGATTTCCATGCAGTAGCTTCGGTTTTCCTTTAATCCGTTCACAAACCAGTCGGTTTCTGTAAATGGTACATACGAATCCGAATGGTGATGGTGGTTATGACCATTAAACGAAATAGAGGTAATATCATATAATCGAAGAACAAATGGCTGTGGGTCGGAATTCATCTTAAAATGAGCCTTCACATGCCGGATCCATTCTTGAGAAATGTTCCAATAACAATAAATCCTGGAAGAAGTCGAAAACGTAATCGATAACTCTGTCGCTTTCGGATTTTTTAATCTGCGCTTAGGCATCTTCCTGCCAAAAGCAGCTCTTCCTACACGCTTCTTCGGTGTTTCCGGTTTTATCAATTCAACTCCTGCCGGTTCCGGACCATTCTCCAATGCTTTCTGGTACTTCACCCATTGATACTGAACCTTACCCACGGTTGTATTCAGTTCTTTGGCAATCTTCCTGAATGACACACCTTGTTCCTTTAACTTGATTATTTCTGTGATCAAAACCATTCCTCCTAAAACGAAGCATTTATTATATGAATTCGATCTAAATATTATGACAATTAATCTTAAATTTATCGTAACACCGTATTGAAAAACCTACAATAAACGCATTTTGTCGTATCTTGTTACACATGATGGCAATAGGATTCAACGTGCATTTTTTTTATGATTTAGTATGATGAAATGATAATAAAGCGATTACATTTCCATAACGACATTTTTCTTTGTTGATCTCTCCACGACATTCGACAAAATATTGGGATATCCCACACATTTATCCACGTACCATATAGAGTTGGAACATGATCTGTGCTATAAATAAAGAAGAAGAATACATCTTGGGGTGATAAAGTGACTTACCTATTCATTGGATTAGTAAGCTTCTCTATCCTATTACTTGTCATTTCGTTTTTACAACGGGATCGGTATCGCGATATTGAAAAAGACATGGAAGAATTATCGATGAATGTTCTGCAGGAGCATTATAAATTGAAGAAGAGAATAAGCGTTTTGGAAGAAGAGCTCATGTTGGATGGGGATATGACTATTCACAAGAGTCCAATTAACGAAATCATTAAGAATCAAGTGATTTCCCTTTATAAGCAGGGGGTAAAAGTGGATCAGATCACAAAACAATCCACACTGTCTAAACAAGAAGTCCTCTCTATCATTCAGGACTCATAATTGCGTAACAAGAACGGCTTACTCTTTGAGAGTAAGCCGTTCTTTAGAGATTTATACATTAGTTATTCAGATCAAACCGTTCACCTGTCACTAAGAAAATGACGTTTTCACAAATATTCGTCACGTGATCCGCTACGCGTTCAATGTATCTGCACGTAAATGCCAGCTGGGTGATCTGACTGATTTCATCTGGATAGTTCGGAATGTAGGTCATGAGTTCTTTTACTAATTTACCATATAACTCGTCGACTTCATCATCACGATCCGCCACTTTTTTCGCAAGGGAAGCATCCTCGCTATAAAAAGCAGTAAGCGCTTCTTCGAGCATTTCTTCAGCAATCGAGAGCATTCTCGGAATTTCTTCAATCGGCTTGATCAACTTCTGGTTTCCGATATGCAGGGTTGATTTCGCAATATTCGTAGCCATATCCCCGATCCGTTCAATTTCAGAACAGATTCTTAATGCAGAGATGATTTTCCGTAAGTCCGTTGCTACAGGAGATTCCTTCGCAATGAGAATGATGGCAAGATTATTGATTTCATTATCATATTGATTGATAATATGATCCTTTTTGATGATTTCCTCTGCTTTTTCAATGTCCTGTGTCTTCAAGGCTACCACGGACTCTTTCAAAGACACTTTAGCAAGATCCGCCATATCGAAAAGTTTGTCTTTTAACTCTTTTAGATTATTATCAAAATTTCTTCTTATCGCCATACTTATTCCCCTTTGCTAAGTAATGATGAAGAACCTTTTTCTTTCAAAGTGCACTTTATCCGAATCGACCCGACACATAGTCTTCCGTTCTTTTGTCACTGGGATTAGAAAATATTTTATCCGTTTCGTCCAGCTCAATCAAGTCCCCTAATAGGAAAAAGGCTGTTTTATCAGAAACCCTTGCTGCCTGCTGCATATTATGAGTGACAATGACTATCGTATATTGTTTCTTGAGTTCACTGATCAGCTCTTCGATTTTGACAGTGGAAATGGGATCGAGGGCTGATGTCGGTTCGTCCATCAGAAGAATTTCGGGCTTTGTCGCAAGTGCCCTGGCAATACACAGACGCTGTTGCTGCCCACCTGACAGACCCATGGCCGGTGCATCTAACCGATCCTTTACTTCGTCCCATAATGCAACACTCTTTAAAGTGGATTCCACTATTTCATCAAGCTCTTTCTTCTTTTTGACTCCATGCACTTTCGGACCGAACGTAATATTGTTATATATGCTTTGGGGAAATGGATTCCCTTTTTGGAACACCATCCCGACTTTTTTTCTCAATTCAACTAAATCAACCTTGTCTGAAAGGATATTCGTCCCATCATAATTGATTTCTCCGGACATTTTAATCCCGGGCACCGAACGATTCATTAAGTTCAATGTTTTAACGAATGTCGATTTTCCGCAACCGGATGGTCCAATGATCGCCGTAACCTCTTTATCATAAATGGGAAACGTAATGTTTTTTAACGCATAGTTATTTCCGTACCATAAATTTAAGTCATTTACATTAAATGCCGTTTTTTTCGTTGTAGCTACTGACATGCGAAACCCCTCCAACTAAATGATCAACTGAAACGCCCTGAAATATAGTCTTCCGTCTTTTTTTCTGATGGATTGGTGAAAATCTTTTCGGTTTGGTCGAATTCCACTAAATCACCATTATAAAAGAATGCCGTTTTGTCAGAAACACGGGATGCCTGCCCCATATTATGGGTCACAATGACAATCGTGTACTCTTTCTTTAGATCGGTGATCAATTCTTCGATTTTTGCGTTTGAAATTGGATCAAGTGCCGAGCATGGCTCATCCAATAACATGACGGTCGGCTTCATTGCAATCGTCCTTGCAATACATAAACGCTGCTGCTGTCCACCGGATAGTGAGAGTGCCGACGTATGAAGGCGGTCTTTTACTTCATCCCACAGTGCCGCCTTTGTCAAACTTTCTTCTACCAGGTCATTCAGTACACTCTTCTTTTTGATTCCAGAAAATTTCAGTGCATGAACAATATTTTCGTAGATGGATTTACTGAATGGATTCGGCTTCTGGAAAACCATCCCGATTTCTTTGCGAAGGGCTACTACATCAATGTCCTTACCTAGAAGATTCACATCCTCATACATGATCTTCCCCTCTGCACGGGCGATCGGGACCAGGTCATTCATGCGGTTTACCGTTCTTAAGAAGGTTGATTTCCCGCAACCTGAAGGGCCGATCAAAGCTGTTACAGCATTTTTTTCAATTTCCATATTTATATTTTTAACGGCGTGATTATCCCCGTAATAGAAATCTAAATTCTGCACATCGATGATGGTCTCTTTTTTGATTCGATCCGCTACTCTTGAAGAGCGCTTCTGTTTCGTTTCTAATTGAACCGACATGTACTATCACACCTTCTATTATTTTGTGGCTGTCATTTTATTATGAATGTAGCTTCCGATGAATCGTGCACCCAGATTAAAGATCAACACCGAAATAATCAAGACGGCTGATGCTCCTGCTGCTTTTTCATCTACATCGGGAATCAACCCTTGGGTGTTGACTGACCAAATGTGAACAGCCAGTGTTTCCGCAGGTCTGAAAAGATTTAAAGGAGATGTAGGCGAAACTGGATTCCAATCCATATAGTTCAATCTGGGAGTCGACAGGCCAGCTGTGAATAATAAGGCAGCAGCCTCACCGAATACACGACCCGACGCAAGGATCGCCCCCGTCAAAATAGACGGGAATGCACCAGGGATGAGCACGGTTTTAACCGTGTGCCAATTGGTGATCCCGAGAGCAAGGCTCGCTTCTTTCAACTCACGCGGTACGCCTCTGATGGCATCTTCACTAACACGAACCAATACAGGAAGATTAAATACTGTAAGTGCCAGGGCTCCACCTATAATGGTATATCCCCAACCCGTTGTATTCACGAACACCAATAGTCCAAACATTCCGATGACGATAGATGGTAATGAGGCCAGTACTTCAATACAAGAACGGATGGTATTCGTGATCTTGCCAGGCTTTGCGTATTCAGCCATATAGATGCCTCCGCCGACACCCAGGGGCACCGTAATGATCATCGTGATGATCAGGATATAGAATGAATTAAATAATTGATCCCGGATCCCTCCTCCGGCACGGACTGCACTGGACGGGGTTGTAAGGAAATCCCACGTTACATATGGTAAACCCTTCACTAAAATATATGAGAATAGCGCCACTAAAAGGGCTATAATGATTGTTGCGATTCCAATGAACACGCCAGTGGCGATCTTGTCTGCTCTCTTACTATTCATTAGACTTTCCTCCTCGATGATAAGTAGCGGATTAATAAGATAAATACGAAGGACATGATTAATAGGATGAGGCCCATCGACCATAGCGTGTTATTCTCCACGCTTCCATAAGTGGTATGTCCCATATTTAGCGTTATGATCGTGGTCAACGTTGCCGACGCATCTACTATACTTTGAGGAAGATCTCTTGTATTTCCTATGACCATTTGAACAGCCAGTGCTTCACCAAATGCTCTCGCCATTCCCAATACAATTGCTGTCAATAAAGTTGGCAATGCTGCAGGGATTAATACTTTTCTAATAGTTTGCCATCTTGTTGCCCCCAATGCATATGATCCATCGCGAAGACTTTTCGGCAATGAACTCATGGCGTCTGTGGCAATGGTTGTGATGGTCGGCAAAATCATCACGGATAATACGATCATACCGGCAAGCAGTGAAAACCCTATACCGGAAGTATTAGATCGAATAAATGGGACCAATACTGTAAGCCCTATAAATCCATAAACAACTGACGGGATCCCGACAAGGAGTTCTACTATCGGCTGCATGATTTTTCTTCCCCATGATGGGGCGATATCCGTCATAAAGATAGCTGCTCCAATACCTAGCGGTGCTGCAATCAGAGCAGAAAGTATCGTAACCGCAAAGGAACCGAAAATGAACGGAAGAGCACCATACATTGGATTCTCACCTGTAGGCTTCCAATCCGGGCTGGTTAAGAACTCAATTGGACTTACACCATTTTTAATAAATGATTGCAACCCTTTTGAAGTTAAGAAAATGGTGATGGAAATTGTTGCGGCAATCATGATGACTGCGCTTAATGTCACTAAGAACTTTCCCTTAAATTCACCGTTCATCCAAGATCTATTGCTTTTGATCAGCCTCTTTGAGGCAGGTAGCTTGTTTTCCATATCCATAAACACCCCTAAATACGAGATAATAGGGTAAATGCCCTCGAGCATCTACCCTATCAATTTATTTAATTGCATCATCTTTTACTTCTTAGTTTGTTTCCCTTCAGCGTCACGCTCTACTTCCATTTTTGTAGCAGCGATGTAACCTTGGTCTTTCAGTAAACCAGTTTGAACATCTTCACTCATCATGTAATCAAGGAATGATTTAGCTAATCCTTCAGGTTCACCTTTTGTGTAAGAATGTTGATATGCCCAGATTGGGAATTCACCCTTTTGTACATTTTCATCCGTTGCTTTTACACCATCAACTGAAAGTGGAGTTACGCTGTCATCTGTGAAGTAAGAGAAAGCAAGGTAACCGATGGCTCCATCTGTTTCACTGATGATTTTCTTAACAGTGTTTGAAGAGTCTTCAGTGATTCCTTCAGCAGGAGTCTCTCCATCAAGACCATATTTAACGAAGGTTGCACGAGTACCAGAAGAGTCTGGACGGTTTACAAGTGTGATCTTTTGGTCTTTACCACCAAGCTCTTTCCAGTTCTTGATTTCACCTGTGAATACTTTTTTAAGATCTTCTTTAGAAATGTCTTTGATACCAACATTAGGATTAACTGCAGCCGTCATACCTACAACCGCTACTTTATGGTCAACTAACTCGTCCGCCGGGATTCCTTCTTTTTCTTCAGCGAATACATCCGAGTTACCGATTTGAACGGACCCTTCAGAAACTTGGGATAATCCAGTACCAGAACCGCCAGCGTTCACTTGGATATCTGCATCCGGATTTTCTGCCATGAATTCTTCAGCTGCTGCAGCAACAAGTGGTTGCATTGCAGAAGAACCTGAAACTACGATTGAACCAGCTGTTTCTGAACCTTTTTTGTCGTCTCCAGCATTTTCATCTGTGCTGCTTCCATTTCCACATGCAGCGGCAAATGCCACGAGCGTTGCAATGATTAAAAGCAGACCGTATTTCTTGAAGTTCTTCATTCTTTAATTCCCCCTAGAATATTGGTTGTTTTGTCCTACGAGTACTAGATTAATAGATGAGTGTTAATGGTGTTTTAATCGATTGTAAAGGTTTTGTAAATTCGACATTTTTCTTTATGATTCCGCGGTTCATAAAAGCTTTAAACCCTTATTAACACTAGTATTGTGCAATGATTGATAAATTATGTACGATCATACAAAATGTCTTTTTTTCATGAATTCATGAAGCCTATTCATGGTGTGATGCTATGATTTACAATAAAAAAAGCTGATTCATGGAACCATTTTCCCATGAATCAGCTTGTTAAAATTAGTTATTCTGTTCTCTTTCCTTCTGCATTTGCTCTTCTGCCTCTTCCGCGTTCTCGACTTTCTTGTTTACGGAAGTAGGGTCTTTCTCTTCTTCGGCACGCTTCTTCTTTAATTCAAAGTACTTATCCATCACCCGTCTGGAGATGTACTTATTCACGTATGGATCGGCCACGCCTCCTGCCTGTATATGAGAGGCGGGAACCACAGTCGCATACGCCACCTCAGGATTATCGTAAGGCGCATACCCGATCAACGTGGTGTTATAACTCAGTTCCCCGTCGATATACGTCTCGGCCGTACCGGATTTACCCGCTGCATTATACGGTGCATCATGAAATAAGTACCCCGTTCCTTCAGGGTTATGATAGACACGGTAGAACCCTTTTTGAACATGTTCGATCTGTTCCTGGGTCGCATCAATTCGATTCAGTACATTCGTCTCTTTCTCGAACAGAATGGGACCGAGCCTTTCCTTTTCATTGGTCGGTTCTCTTATTTCCTTCATAATATGAGGCTGTACACGGTAACCATCGTTCGCAATGGTAGAAACATATTGTGCCAGCTGCATGGTGGTGTACGTATCAAACTGACCGATCGCGAGGTCCAGTAAGAAACCGGGATCTGTCTTGGTTCCCGTAAGCCCCGCCGATTCACCGGGCAGGTCGATGCCTGTCGGGACACCTAAACCAAATTGAGCGTAGTGATTCCTGAACACATCGAACGCTGCCGGGTTGTTCACAATCGGCTCATTTGGTACATACCGGCCACCGGCAATTTTCAAGGCAACCTTCCACATGTAGGCGTTGGAGGACTTTTCCAATGCATATAAATCGGTCATCGGGATTTGCTGATATTTATTGAACCAGGATGTCTTCGGATTAGTCCCTTTGATTCTTAACGGTTCATCAATCAAAACCTCACCCGGCGTCAATTTCCCGGTCATATATCCTGTTAATACCGTAGCGCCCTTCACAACGGAACCTACTTCATAGGAAGATGTAAAGGTTCCCAGTGCAGCATCCCGCATTTCGTACTTGCCCGTTTCAGGATTCTTGACATATTGTTTACCAGCCATTGCAAGGATCTCACCTGTATTCGGGTCAATCATGACGACATATGCCCGGTCCAGATCTGGAGATGCGTCCCGGTGGACAATCTGTTTGCTTAATTCTTCTTCGATTATTTTTTCGACTTCCCGCTGAAGTTCCATATCGATGGTAAGGACGATATCCTTGCCTCGCTGTCCTTGTTGAACAAGGACGGATTCAAGCACACTTCCGCCTTTGGTGACGTTCTTGATCTGTTCCTTTTGTCCTTGAAGAACATCTTCATATTCAAGTTCCACATAACTCTTACCTACGCGGTCATTCCGGTTATAATCCTGAGCTAAATAGGAATCGACCAAATTCTTTGGCAATCCTTCCCTTGAAGAGGACACGTTCCCTAAAATGGTCCGTAACGTATCATCAAATACGTAGGAACGCTTCCAATCTGTCGTGGTGTTGACACCTGGAAGTTCACTCAGATGCTCACTGACCGTTGCGAATTCCTCCGGAGTGACCCCTTCATTCTTCACAATCTGTGGATTCAGCGCATAGCCACTGGAGAACTCACGATAAATGGCGATGATCTCAAGGTCATTTTCAGTGAGTGAAGCCAGTTCTTTCTCGGTAATCCGGTCGAGCCTCATCTGATACACTTTTTTATTCACATCATCTTCAGACAGTTCTTCATTGCTTTGGAGCTTTTTGACTTCCCCCTCCGAGACTTTTTCATCGGCTGCTTCAGGATGCTTGATAATCCAATAATCCTTTTTGTCCCGCTCAGTCACGTCTTCCGTATCTTTTTCGATGAACTTGGAAAGCCTGGACGCGACTTCGATCATTTCATCGATCTTCGTATTATTTGCCCGTGTATACGTAATGGCATTCAGCGGAATATTATCGACGATCACATTCCCATAACGGTCATACATCTTCCCGCGTGGCACTCCTGTATTGACCACGACATCTTCCGTTCTTTCCACTTCTTTTTTATAGCTTTCCCCATTCACGATCTGAACAAGTCCAAGTCTAAGTACAAGAAGGGAAAATAATAAGAACACAGCAAAAAACAGCAGATTCATCCTGACGGGAACATGCGTCTTTCTTTTTCTCTTATTTTTTTTCAAGTCTTCCAGCCCTTCCTCTATGTGAAAATCTCACTCTGCCCTTGTTTCGTTCCTGGTTGATTGGACATCTAACAAGGAGGGAACAGAATCATCTTTACCCTCCCCTTATTTTATAGAAAATTTCAGGGATAATCTAGCCATAAGTAAAGAGAGGAAATCTTTCCCTCTCTTTGTATTAAGTCCCTTATAAAGGCAGCACGACTTTCCGTACAAATAAATATATCAGTGTATGCCCAGCCCCAAGGATCAATAAGAGTATCGGGATGCTCTCTTCCTGATTAAAGAAAGTCACGGCTATGATGAAGGCAAGGACTGAGACGATTCTTCCGAGGTTCAAGAAGATTTCCCTAACAACAATGTATTCGATCCTCATTTCAGCTGCATTCCATCCCGTACCGATCACATCATATGTCATAGAGATATAAGGGACCAACAGGATGGGATAGGCAATGGCAATGACACCTGCATAAAGCAATAGTTTCGTATACGTGACATCAAATACGATCAGGAATATGGCCAGATAAAGAAGGATACCACCGAGTAGGATGGCGCGTTTCCTCAAATGTTTCTTTATGACCCTGGAAGCGACATAATAGCCCACAAAGGCAATGCCTGAGTTGATCAATCCAAAGGTACCGATGGCAAATTCACTTCCCGTACTGATGAATACAAACACCGATATGATAAAGATGAAGGTTCCTTCCCTCAGCCCCTGGAAGAAGTGGGCATTTGTGATGAAGCGCCAATTGTGATTGTGCTTTCTTTCCTCCAGGATCCTAAGAAAGAGATAGCGTCCGGATGCCGGCCTCCTCTTAAGGAAGAAACTCATAATAACCGCGATGAAAAAAAGTAAAAGAGAGATTCCGAATACAATGGTATACCCCTTGAAGGAAGCAAACCTGGAAATGATGAAACCGGCGAGGATCGGTCCGATCATTCCCCCGGCAGACGTCAGAGTACCGAGGAAGCCATTGAAGAAATCCCTTGTTTCAGGTTCTGTGATTTCGAATGTCAACACATTGAAGGCTAACCAGTAGAAACCATAGCCGATCCCAAGTAACGCTCCCAACACGACAAGATAATCTTCTGCCGATTCTCCGAATGCTAAAACGGATATGTAAAAGAGAGCCAAAAAAATAACACCGAAGCGTAATACAATCACCCGGTCCACTTTCTTTGCCAACCTTCCGGCTAAAATAAATGTCAGGGGCTGAAAGATGACAACGGTTAAATTATATACACCCAAATCAATGAATTCACCTGACTGTTTCCATAAATATATGTTCACAAATGTGTTCGACAGGGCAATACTCAAGGAGTATAGTCCCCCGATCAACAGGAGCAAAGTCAGATCTTTTGTTAAATCAATGTCACCTAATATTCTTTTAAAGCTGCTCATGTGTAAAACTCCCCTTTAACGTACCCCTATCTTGTGAAAAAGGGAAGGAACTTATACAAAAAAAAGAGAGGTTCCTGAAAGAACCTCTCTTACCTGATTAATAAAATTACTTAGCAGCTGAATAACGCTTCGATACTTCATCCCAGTTTACAACGTTCCAGAATGAACTGATGTAATCAGGACGACGGTTTTGATAGTTCAGGTAGTAAGCATGCTCCCAAACATCAAGACCTAAAACCGGAGTTTTCCCTTCCATTAAAGGACTGTCCTGGTTTGGTGTGCTTGTAACTTCCAATTCACCGTTGTTCACTACAAGCCAAGCCCAGCCTGAGCCGAAGCGTGTTGCAGCAGCATTTGCGAATTCTTCTTTGAATGAATCGAAGCTTCCGAATTTGGAAGAGATGGCATCTGCCAGCTCTCCAGATGGAGCGCCTCCACCATTCGGTGATAATACCGTCCAGAATAGAGAGTGGTTAGCGTGACCGCCACCATTATTGCGAACTGCCGTACGAGCACCTTCAGGAACAGCGTCTAAGTTAGAAACAAGATCTTCAATGGATTTGCTTAATAAATCGTCGTGTCCTTGAAGTGCATCATTTACTTTCGTCACATATGCGTTATGGTGTTTTGTGTGGTGGATGTTCATTGTTTCCTTGTCGATATGAGGTTCTAAGGCATCATATGCGTAAGGTAATTGCGGTAATTCGTAAGCCATTATAAATTCCTCCCTATGTATAGTTTCCTGAATAGCTATATTCAGGCCGTTTCAGTATAAGATTACCAAAACTACTATATCTGTTCAAATATTTTGCCTTCAATCTCTCACTTTTTTCTTACAAGGATAAAATACCCCTCTTTTCTACTGACTAGTCATGTGAATATTATTTTGTAATTTTTCTGATTAGGGAGGATTAAATAACCCAAAAGAAGTAGACGGCCATAACAATTTGAATAAATCCTTTTGTGAATACGCTTGAGATGAAGCCTATGACGGATCCTATTCCCACTTTAAATGCTGTCTTGAGGTTGGACCGATGAACGATCCATTCGCCTATGACTGCGCCAAGGAAAGGTCCGATCAATATTCCTATGACAGGGATGACGAATGGACCAATGAGCAGCCCGATTGTGCTTCCCCATATCCCTGCCTTCGAGCCTCCGAACTTTTTGACACCGATCAGGTTCGCCATATAATCGGCACCAAACAAGAGGGCGACAAACAGAATCTGTACAGTCCAGAACAACCAGCTGAATGGTTCAAAGCTGAAAAACACCCCATACAGCAGAAAGCTGCCCATTAAGAAAACGACACTTGGCAAAATCGGATACACAAGCCCGACAAATGATAAAATCATGAGTATGATAATGATACTCCAATAAACGATGTCCACGTTT
Organism: Rossellomorea sp. LJF3; assembly: GCF_037046045.1. NCBI lineage: Bacteria > Bacillati > Bacillota > Bacilli > Caryophanales > Bacillaceae > Rossellomorea > Rossellomorea sp. LJF3. The sequence goes on from NZ_JBANLY010000012.1 coordinate 28,505, forward strand.
CAACACCCCCTTTTGAGTATAAAAAAAACTGACCCCTTTGACAAATTCCAAAGAGGTCAGGAAAGAAACTTATTCTACTCCCAATACTGCTTCCGCAATATTGACGGCATGATCACCGATACGTTCTAGGTTACTGACGATATCAACAAACACGATGCCTGCTTGTCCCGAACATATCCCTTCGTTCATACGCAGGATATGCTGTTTGCGGAGCTTACGTTCCATTTTATCGATCTGATCTTCCTTCTCTGCCACTTCTCTTGCAATTTCAGTGTCGTTCAAATCCAAAGACTTGATCGCTTTTTCAACTGTTTCAATCGTCAAATTGAACATGACTTCAAGATCGGACATGGCATCATCGGTGATTTTTACTTTGTTGGCTTGCTGGTATTCAACTAACTCAACAATGTTTTCAAAATGATCACCCACGCGTTCAATATCCCGAACCGTATCCATAAGAATGGAATGACGCTCAGATTCAGATTCCGAGAGGGAAGCAGATGATAGATCAACTAGATAGTTCGTGATTTTCTTATCAAGATTATTGATGGCACCTTCAATTTGATAAGCTGTTTCTGAATTTTTAGAGCTCTTTGTCTTTAAGAACTCATTTGTTTCCTGTAATCCTTTAATGGCAAATGTTCCCATGCGGAGAACTTCTTCTTTTGCCTGGCCCAACGCGATGGATGGAGATTGTTCGATGAATACAGGATCCAGATGTTTAGAATTATAATCAACGATCGAGTCCTGACCCGGAATCAACTTCGTTACAATCAGCGCCAATACGGCGATGAACGGAAATTGAATGATGGTATTCGTTATATTGAAAGTACCATGAGCGAATGCAATGGTCATAGGCTCATTCAGGTTGAATGTAGTTTGTAGATAGATGACAAACTTTGAGAATAACGGCAATATGATCAAGAATATGGTTGTTCCGATTAAGTTAAAGAGTACATGTACCGCCGCAGCTCGCCTGGCAGCTACTGATGCACCCAGCGCAGCCAATACAGCTGTGATGGTTGTACCGATGTTATCCCCAAATAAAATCGGCAGTCCCGCCTGTAAGTCAACCAGGTTGGAGCTGTACAGCTCCTGAAGGATACCGATCGTGGCAGATGAACTTTGTACAACCACGGTGAACAACGTACCGACTACCACTCCAAGAATCGGATTATCACTCATACTGACGGTCAAATCATGGAATGCTTCGAGTGAGCGTAAAGGTTTCATTCCTCCACCCATTAATTCAAGCCCATAGAATAAGGCACCGAAGCCAAAGATCATTTGTCCAAGGTTATGGACTTTTTTATTCTTGAAGAAGAATAATAAGATGGTACCTACGGCAATGATCGGGAGGGCATACTCCCCAATGTCAACACCAATGATGAAGGCTGTCACCGTCGTACCGATATTGGCCCCCATGATGACACCGATCGCTTGTCTGAGGGTCATGAAACCGGCACTTACCAGCCCGACAACGATAACCGTCGTCCCACTGCTCGACTGGATCAGGACTGTAACAAAAACCCCTGCCAACACTCCCATGAACGGATTGGTCGTGAACTTATCAAGGATTTCCTTAAGGCGTTCACCCGCTGACTTCTGAAGGCCGTCCCCCATATACTTTATCCCAAAGAGGAAAATACCTAGTCCCCCAAAGAACTGAAACAACATTTCCTGCCAATTTAATTCCATTTTTTCAACCCCTACATATATTTTCGACATTAAACAACAAAAACCCCATATCATTTTTAATATATTACAGGGCTTACGTAAATACTTTTCGCCCCAAATTTACAATAGGTTAATAAAAGTCGACTTTTATTGCATTTATGTTACAAATAATATTAATTCTAATTTAATCCTGAAGTACTTACTTGATGAAAGTATGAAGACAAGCTTAAAATAGATAGGGTATGCACGAAAGGAGAAATAATCGAGATGAATGTATTTCAGCAATTGTATAAAAGTATCTATTCCCCAAAAGATATTGCAAAATTCCGTTTCCAGGGAATTGGCAAGACGATTCGTTTCATTTTTTTGCTTGCACTTATATCCATCATTCCTGTGGCCGTACAATTTGTATCGTTTGCAACCAGTGCCCTTGATACATTAAGGGATTCTCTGGATAAAGAACTTCCCTCGTTTTCGATCGAGAATGGCACCTTGACTTCTGACCAGTCCGAGCCCGTGACCCTCGAGAAAGAAGGCATGACCATCATCTTGGATGATAGTGGTCAAATGAAAGAAGGAAACCTTGACAGGAATGAAAATACGGTTGCTTTCCTTAAGGATGACTTCGTGGTCATCAGCCAGGGACATGTTCAATCCTCATCTTATACTTTGTTTGGTGATAGCACTGTAACAAAGGATGAGTTACTCGACATCCTGAAATCACTCAAAGATTTGAAATGGATATTGATCCCTGTGGCATTAAGCATTCTTTATGTATTCACCTCCGGAATGACATTCTTAAAAATAACCATTTTCGCCATCATCGGTGTTACCTTTGCAAATGTACTGAAACGAAATGTACCATACCGCCAAAGCTTTCGCATCACCGCCTATTCGGCTACAGTTTCTACCGTATTTTTTACCCTAATGGAATTATTACAAACCAGGATTCCTGCTGCTCCAATATTGGACTGGTTTGTCATTACCGTCATCCTGTATTTAGTAGTGAAAGAAATCCCTCAAAGGAAAATACGCCACTAAACAAAGTCCCCGTTTTCAATTGACGGGGACTTTGTTTAAAAGGGTCTGTTAGATTTCAGTACGTGCCCCCCTTTTGTACGTATTGCCAAAAGTGCAAATAGGAGGATATTCATCAATGTGAATCCAAATGTGATGATATACATTTGTGTTGGATCCTCCCTCCACACACCAAAAGCAACAGGGCCCAAAGCCACACCGCCGAATCTTACAGCACCATAAAGACTGACAACCATCCCCCTTTCATGTTCAGATACGCTTCCCGTTATGAAAGTATTGATGACAGGAAGCATCAATCCTAGTCCCCCAAAGCTTACGGTGAGAAAAAACATCAAAGATCCCAATGAAGAAAAAAAGATCAATAACCCTAAAGGGATGCTCATCGTGATTAGCCCACATTTCAAATAGGTCCACCCCAATTCCTCATCAGTCTTCAATCTTTTTCCGCACCAATACGAACAGATCGTCATCGCCCCAAGGGGGAAAATGAATGAAAACCCTTTGAAAAATCCATCAATTTGAAAAGTATTTTCAATATGGTAGGAAAGATAGAAGAGAATGCCGAATAATAAAAATAAGCCGGTTCCCCCGATGACATAGAGAGGGATCAGAAGCCTCCCCTTTGATAAAAAAACGGCAGATAATGCTTTCACATCCAATTTACGAACACCTTTATTTGAGTCAACAGTTTGTCGCAGACCGATTAAGATCGCTAAAGAAATCACGGGGAACACCCAAAAAGACTGGTCCCAAAGAACAAGTTGGGCGAGGGTGGCACCAATAAGTGGAGCTGCCACTTTGCCGATGCCATTGAATACCTCCAATGAACCATGCATCCTTGATCGCTCCTCCCCTTGATAAAGATCACCTACCAATGCCATGGCGAGAGGCATCGTCCCTGCTGCTCCAACACCTTGCAATCCTCTGCCGAGCATAAAGAAGCTAATGACCCCTCCGTTAAAGATACACAGTACACTTCCAAGAATCATGATCCATAACGAAACGCTGATCAACCGTTTACGCCCATAGCGATCAGACAATACCCCTGCAAAAGGTATGACCAAAGCTGCAGGGATTGTAAATGAACTTAAAATGAATCCGGACCATCTGCTCCCTAAATGCAAATCTTCTTCAATCTCGGGAAGAATGGGAATCAGCATCGAATTCCCCAGTACCATCAGTATGGGCAGTAAACCGATCACATATGGGAGAAGCTTCTCTCTCATATCTTACAACTCCTTCATTGGTCCATTCAGACATCACACTAATCGGGAGGAAATATTGATGAAAAGAATGGCAATTTTCTTTGGTATTATCATTCTTCTATACAGTGTTTATTATGATTTAAATAAGGGGACGTTACGTCTCTTGTATAAAGAAGCGACCGTCGCCTCCTCCGAGCCCCTGGTGAATGGGAATCAAGGGGAGCCCCCACAGGAACCTGTTCAAAGAGGTGAAGGTCCCTCCTCCCTTCCATATGTAGAAATGGAAGTGAAGCCGGGCGACACCGTATTGAGCCTTGTGGAAGAACTTCTTGATGGATCCATTCCCGTTTCCATCGACCAGGTGATCAGCGACTTTGAAGAATTGAATGATGTCCCTCCGGCCAAGATCCAAATAGGGAAAACCTATAAAATACCTAATTATCAATGACCTGGCCATGTCATAAACACCTATTTCTTGTCATTTTACACAAAACACTGTTACAATAGCTTCGTATTACTTATAATGAAACTTTGAGAACCTTTCTAAAGGAGCGAATTACACTTGAGTGAAATTATACATCGTACAAAAACACGTCCTGTCAAAGTAGGAAATTTAACGATCGGCGGTAATAACGAAGTGGTCATCCAAAGTATGACCACGACCAAAACCCATGATGTTGAAGCAACGGTTAAAGAAATTCACCGTCTGGAAGAAGCAGGATGCCAGGTCGTACGTGTCGCATGTCCGGATGAACGTGCAGCCGACGCCATTGCTGATATTAAGAAGCAAATCAATATCCCACTTGTTGTCGATATACATTTTGACTATAAATTAGCCCTTAAAGCCATTGAAGGCGGAGCTGATAAAATCCGGATCAATCCAGGGAATATCGGCCGCCGCGAAAAAGTCGAGGCAGTAGTCAAGGCAGCAAAAGAAAAAGGCATCCCGATTCGTATCGGAGTGAACGCAGGGAGCCTGGAAAGAAAAATCCTTGAGAAATACGGATACCCGACAGCTGATGGAATGGTGGAAAGTGCCCTTCATCATATTAAAATCCTGGAAGACCTCGATTTCCATGACATCATCGTATCCATGAAGGCTTCTGACGTGAATTTAGCCATCGAGGCTTACACGAAAGCTGCGAAAGCCTTCGATTATCCGCTTCACCTTGGAATCACAGAATCAGGTACTCTGTTTGCAGGTACCGTTAAAAGTGCCGCTGGCCTTGGAGCCATCCTAAGCCTTGGGATCGGTAACACGGTCCGGATATCCTTGAGTGCGGATCCCGTCGAAGAAGTGAAAGTGGCAAGGGAATTATTGAAGTCATTTGGATTGGCAGCAAATGCGGCTACATTGATTTCGTGTCCGACTTGCGGTCGTATTGAAATTGACTTGATTTCAATTGCCAATGAGGTGGAAGAATACATTTCCACGATTAAAGCACCGATCAAGGTCGCTGTACTCGGATGTGCAGTGAATGGACCTGGTGAAGCCAGAGAGGCTGATATTGGGATTGCCGGTGCCCGAGGGGAAGGACTCCTTTTCCGTAAGGGAAAAACGGTCCGTAAAGTACCTGAGGAGACCATGGTGGAGGAATTAAAGAAAGAAATTGACAAGATTGCAGAAGAATACTTCGCAAAGCAGGAAGCTGAAAAGAAAGAGCAGGAGCAAGTCTAACCCTGTGCATGAAAGAGGGCTGATCAATGATCAGCCCTCTTTTTTTGGTTTCCTGAAACGCTCCCAATTTCAAGAAAAACGATTTAGTTTAAAAGAACGGCAGTACAAATAATCCTACGATTATCGATACGGCCCCAATTCCGATTGCCCAGGCACCGAGCATCTCTGCTCCTCTTCGCCTTGCCACAAACCCAAGGACAATCCCCGCTGCCCCCATGATGACCGGGAGAATAAATAAGGATAGAATGGATAGTGCAAGTGCAGAGTATCCTAATACACGACCTGATGTTGTCGCATCTTCTGCGGCATCCTCTTCAAAGTCGCGGCTCACATTCATTGGAGCAGCAATTTCTGCTGCTGTTTCTTCACGGTAATCATCTCTACTCACATCTGTTTCCGGATTGTCGTAATACACGTCGATATCTTGAAGATTTCGATCAACGCTGTTTAATTCGCGTCGTTCATCACTCATACAGCAATCCCTCACTTTCTGTGTTTGGGAGCCTTCTTATTGTGTGTCAGTTCAGCCATTTTACTATGCTAATTTTTGTTATCTGTGCGATCGCACTTAGGTCGTTCACATGAATAATTGTTTTTCGAGGTTATTTCAATACGGGGAATGTGATAAACTTGAAGGAGTTTTTATAAAGGGGAGTATGATAAAGAATGAAACGTTTTGGAATCGATATTGATGGGACAGTTACGTCACCTGAATCTTTACTGCCTCACATAAATGATCATTTTCAATTGAATTTAACCTTACAGGACATCACCCAATACGAACTGACAAAGGTTCTGGACATATCACCTCAAACCTTTAGAAAATGGTTCAAAGAAGCAGAACCGCTCATCTACAAAGAATCTCCCCTTGCTCCCGGCGCAAAAACGATCCTGGATCAATGGAAAGAGAAGCACGAACTTTATTTTATCAGTGCAAGAAGAACTGACCTCATCGATATTACGAAGAAATGGTTCGATGCGCAGGACCTTATGTATCATCATATCGAATTAATCGGATCCCACGATAAAATATCCACTGCTAAAAAACATGCAGTCGACATTTTCTTCGAGGATAAACACGATAATGCAGTGGCCATATCCGAAGAATTATCCATCCCGGTTTTGTTATTCAACACGCCTTATAATCAAAAACCGATCCCTGATGGGGTCATTCGCGTGAATGACTGGAAGGAAGCGGATTCCTGGGTACAGAACTGGCTGCAGCAACAACGTTAAGCATAGAAAAAAGCCTCGTTTGAGGCTTTTTTCTATGCATTATTAAACAAGGATTTAAATCGTTCCACGCGCTTCCGATTCACTTTGAAATCATAATACCCCAGGCGTGAAGCCGACTTGAAATGCAAAAGATGGGTACGTTCATCAATATAAAGTTCCAGGTCATCCTTGAATTTCATCCACTTGGATGTGAAGACGGCATGCACATAATGCGTCCCTTCTTCCTTGATTTCTACATGATCAAATCGGTTCAGCGTCTGGTGTATCCTTGCTTTCGTATCCGCCACTTCCCCGCTTACGGGAAGAGGTGCGATCCTGTGGTAAGACGTAAGGTCTATCGTACTGACGCAATTTTTTTTATTGGTGGGGCAGTGCGTGAATGGGACCGATTCCATGGCTACATCTCCTCTATATTCCTTCTATATACCTATTTTTCCCCTCCTTTACACAAGGTTAAACACGTGAAGATGTTTGCATGAAAAAAGAGACCCCGAAGGATCCCTATTGACACTGTGGACATTTACCGTAGATTTCAAATTTATGTCCTGATATATCATAGCCGGTTTCAGCTAAATTCTCTTTCAAAGCTTCCATGGGACATGTATGAATTTCTTTCGTTTTCCCACAATCCATACAAATGAAGTGATGATGGTGATGATGACTTTCACACGTAATCCGGAAATGCCTTTCACTGGATAACTCCGTTTCTTCCAGGATGCCCAGTTCTACGAAAAGGCTTAAATTACGATAAATGGTATCGAAGCTCAGACCGGGATAATCGGCTTTCATATACTCCAGCACGTCCCTGGCCGTCAAATATTTATTCGAGCTTGAAAACAGTTCAAGTAATTGTTGCCGTTTCCCCGTGTGCTTATATCCTTTTGCTTTTAATAGATCCATCGCTTCCGTTACATTCATTTCCTACACCTCACCTTTTGAAGAATGACCAGATGACCTCAATCTCTTGAAGAGGATCGTCAAGAGGAGAATCAAGATGGCCGTCATGACGATCGTTCCACCCGGAGCAAGATTCAAATAGAAGGCGCTGACTAATCCGACGATGACGGAAATTTCCCCGAATAAAAGGGAATATCCGATCGTCTGTTTAAAGCCATTCGCGATCCTGATACTTGCGGCAACCGGCAATGTCATGAGGGATGATACCAGAAGGATTCCCACAATGCGCATGGAGGCGGCAATCACAAGGGCGACCATGATCATAAAGATAAAGTGGATCGCCTTCGCAGGGATCCCGGAGGCCTTTGCATGATCCTCATCAAAAGATAAAAGGAACAACTCTTTATACAATAAGAAAATCACTCCGATGACAAGCACACTGATCCCGCCAATCAGATACAGGTCCCCCCTGCTGACTGCGCTGACACTCCCAAATAAATAGCTGAATAGATCCGTGTTGAAACCGTCTGCGAGTGAAATGAATATGACCCCAATCCCGATTCCCCCGGACAGGATGATCGGGATCGCCAGCTCCTGGTAATGCTTATATACCATTCTTAATCGTTCTATGAATAAGGAACCGATCACGGAGAACGCCATTCCAAAGTAAAGGGGATTCACCCCTGAAAACCCAGGCACCGTTTTGCTTAAGTACAGACTTGCCGCAATGCCTGAGAGCGTCACATGGCTCAAGGCGTCGGCTATCAGGGATAATCTCCTTACCACGATGAATGCCCCCAGTAAAGGGGCGATGATGCCGATAAGGATTCCTGTCAGAAATGCATTTTGTAAAAATTCATATTGAAAAATAGCTTGAAGCATTTTCTTCCCTCCGATCGATCATGAATGATGATGTTCATGATCATGATTCAAAAAATGTACATCATGACCATAAAAAGAGGAAAGCTGATTTTCTTTGAGCTTTTCAAACTCTTCTGTTTTGCCATGGAAATGTAAATGTTTATTTAAGCAGGCAACATGTGTCACCTTATTTGAGATCGACCCGATGTCATGGGTGACCAGCACAAGTGTGATACCTAAATCCTTGTTCAACCTTTCTAACATATCGTAGAAGTTTTGGACGTTACGGCTGTCGACTCCCACTGTCGGTTCATCGAGGATCAATACATCAGGCTGACTCACGAGGGCCCTCGCTATGAAAACCCTCTGCTGCTGACCTCCTGATAACTCCCCGATATTTCGTTTGGCGAACTCACCCATGCCGACTGATTCAATTGCTTGAATCACATCATTCTTATATGCTGCTGAAACCCGCTTGAACAATCCTGCCTTTTTCGCCAATCCACTGGCCACCACTTCATAAACGGTAGCCGGAAATCCTGTGTTGAAGCTGTTTGCCTTCTGGGATACAAAGCCGATGCGGTCCCATTGTTTAAATTTATGCTGTGGGGTCCCGAACAGCTCAATATTCCCCTGTTTCACCCGAAGCAGGCCAAGGACAAGCTTAAGTAATGTGGATTTACCCGAACCGTTCGGACCGACGATTCCGAGAAAAGCGCCTCTTGGTATGCTCAGATTAATATCTTCGAGCACTCTTTCACGCTCATAGCGAAAATTCACGTCTTCTATTTTTATCACTGGATTTGTTATATCCATGCTTATCATCTCTCTTTATAAGAATCATTACGATTTAAAAGTACATAGGGTAGTATACAGGATGCATCATCAATTGTAAATGATTCCGTTCTTCATTCAAATAAGGACCGCCCTCTTGTTTGGGCGGTCCTGTCATTTCATTATGGCATGATTTTTACACATCAATGGATAGCAGATTTGAAACGTGCACCTTTTGTTTCCTGGGTGCTCATGATGGTGATGAATGCATCCGGATCCACGTCCGAAACGACCGATTTTAATTTCGTTACTTCAAGCCTGGTGACCACGACGTATATGACCTCTTTGTCATTATCCGTATAGCCTCCCCGCCCCTTTAACATCGTCGTTCCCCTGCCGAGCCTTTGCAGGATTGCATCGGAAACATCCAGGTAATGATCAGAAACGATGATGACGGCTTTGGTTTCGTCCATCCCCTGAATGACCGTATCAATCGTCTTAAATGCGATATAGTATGTCATGACCGAATACATCGCTTCTTCGATTCCGAAGACGAATGCTGCCCAGCCGAAGATGAAAATATTTATGAACATCACAAATTCTCCCACGGAGAAAGGTAATTTCTTTGTGAGGAGGATCCCCAGGATCTCTGTACCGTCGAGGGAACCCCCATGACGGATGACCAGCCCCACACCCACTCCGAGAATCAGACCACCGAAAACGGTTGCCAATATTTCCTCGGTTACGAATGGATCTATATGGTGAAGGAGACTCTCAATGGTAGCCAGTGCCACTACAGCAAACAATGACGATACAACAAACGTCTTTCCGATATGTTTGTAGCCTGAATACATAAAGGGAAGGTTCAACAGGACCAATAAGGTTGAAAAGTTAAGAAAAGGGATGGAATCGGAAACCAAATAATCCATGATCAGTGAAATACCGATGATCCCCCCGTCAATGATATTATTGGGTACAAGAAACAGTTCAATCGAAACAGCGGCGAGACCCGCTCCGATCGTTATGAAAAACAAACGATAGATAAAATGAAGGGGACTTTCCTTCTTATGTATTCTTTGAGTCATCAGCAATTCCTTTCCTTTCACCTATTTTCTAATAAAAGTGTCACTTTCTTGAAGTGAGATACATATGTATCATTTGAGGAGTGATAAACATGAAGCTATTACAAAATGTGATTAATCACAAAATCAACCATATTACAAATGATGAGTTATTAAAGTATGCAAAACAATATAATATTTCTCTCACGTCCCAACAGGCAACAAGCATCGTACAGAGCGTGAAAGGGAAAAATATCAATATCTTCGATGATACGAAGAGAAGCAGATTGGTGAAGGATCTGGCCAAAATCATAGGTCCAAAGAAGGCAAAGGAAATCAACCAGCTCTTTTTGCAGCTCATCCGTTGATAAAGAAAGAGGAGGCGGTCTCAAGTCTTGAGACATGACCTCCTCCAATCTTTACTGATTCACTATTTTTGTCAATACCTCTTCATCAAAGGTTTGACTACGCAGCATGTCGATTTCATACTTATAAGGAGGCTTTTTATTTTTCTTATCTTCCCCTACATAAGGTGTTTCCAATATCTTGGAAATATCCTTTAGCTGCGGATGATGCACAATATAATTCAGTGCCTTGAATCCTATATGCCCGAAGCCTACATTTTCATGTCGGTCCTTAGCCGCTCCACGTTCATTCTTACTATCATTTATGTGAAGGACTTTTAAGCGGTCGATACCTACGATATTATCGAATTCTTCCAATACCCCATCGAAATCTTCTACGATATTATATCCTGCATCATGTGTATGACATGTATCAAAGCAGACGGAGAGGCGGTCATTCAGGTCCACTCCATTTATGATCTGCGCGATTTCCTCAAAGGATCTCCCACATTCAGAACCTTTTCCAGCCATTGTCTCAAGGGCAATTTGAACTTTATGATCCTTGGTCAACACTTCGTTAAGGCCTTCAATGATCTTCGCAATTCCCTTATCCGCTCCCGCACCGACATGAGCACCAGGGTGAAGGACGATTTGCCCTGCCCCGATCGCTTCCGTGCGTTCCATTTCAGAGCGAAGGAAATTGACTCCCAATTCAAATGTAGCAGGGTTGGTTGTATTTCCGATGTTGATGATATAAGGGGCATGCACGACGATGTCCTCTATTCCATTTTCTTTCATATGAGCAAGACCCGCTTCGATATTCAGGTCTTCGATTTTTTTCCTTCTCGTGTTCTGTGGTGCACCTGTATAAATCATGAAGGTATTCGCTCCATACGAAACGGCTTCTTCACTTGAAGCGAGTAACATATTCTTTCCACTCATGGAAACATGGGATCCAATCTTAACCATTCTTCTCAACTCCTAAGAAAATCTCTCTTTATTGTATCGAATGTGTACAAATGAATCACGTTCAAACACTTATTTGTTTCTGTTTTTTATTCTTCTTTCACGCTTCTTGATTTGATCCATTTTGTATTTCATTTTCTTCTTATATCCCGGTTTAACCGACTTCGGTTTACGGACTAACGATTTCGCTTTTTCATCGATTTCATCAACGTTCGATTTTTGACGGTTCTTACGCTTGTTCAAAGGAGGCAGTTCGGACCATTCACCTTTTTTAATGTCCCGATGGGAAAAGCTGATTCCAAGCTTCTCCAATCGATTCAGCGCATCTTCATCCGAAGGCGTATAAATGGTGAAGGCAATACCACTGTTCCCCGCACGTGCTGTACGGCCTGAACGATGAACATAGAAATCAAGATCCTGAGGCAGTTCATAGTTGATGATATGGCTAACCCCTTCGATATCGATGCCTCTGGCTGCAAGGTCTGTTGCCACAATATATTGATAATCAAGGTTTCTTATTTGTTTCATCATTTTCTTACGCTCACGTGGAGAAAGATCACCGTGAATACGGCCGACCTTCAATCCTTTGGCAATCAGGCTATCGGCTACTTCATCCGCCTTTTGCTTCGTGTTGGTGAACACAATCCCTAAGTAAGGATTTATCTCCACTAAAATATTGTAAAGCAGATTGGTTTTATCACGGCTCTTCAAAGGTATGATCACGTGTTCAATATTTTTGGCCGACAGCTGTTCCGGTTCCACGTGGGCATACTGTGGATTTTCCATATACTTCTTCAGGAACGGCTTCAGTTTCTCTGGGATCGTGGCAGAAAACACCAACATCTGTAGTTTTTCAGGCATCTTCGCCGCAATTTGATCCACGTCTTCAATGAATCCCATATCGAGCATCAAATCAGCTTCATCGATCACAAGGAGCTTCGCTGTATGGACAAACAGTGCCTGGTCCTTCACCAGATCATTGATCCGCCCAGGCGTACCGACAACGATATGAGGCTGATGCTTTAACTTCTCGATCGTTCTCTGTTTGTCCGTTCCCCCGATATAGCAACGGGATACGATCTCAGTACCCTTCGTAATCTTAAGTACTTCCTGGTAAATCTGTTGTGCCAATTCACGGGTAGGTGCAGTGATGACAGCTTGTACCTGTTCAGAAGCTGCATCTACCTTTTCGATGATCGGTAATAGATACGAGTGGGTTTTCCCCGTTCCCGTTTGAGATTGGCCGATCGCACTTTGTCCTTTTAAGATGAGAGGGATCATTTTCTTTTGAATTTCAGTTGGTTCATAGAAACCCAGTTCTTCTACAGCTTCATTGATGAAAGACTGAAATCCAAATTGCAGAAATAAATTTTTTTTCATTGAGTACATCTCCTTTTATCGTCATATCCTTTTATTTACGCTGTCATCGGGATGGAGCCTGTGCCATCCCCGCAGATTTATATAAAATGTACGGATCACTTTTCAGTTGTCAGTGATTTTATTTTAACGTTTAGAAGCGTGATATTTAAAGAACATCTAACCATTATAATCAATTTTCAGCAAAACATCTAGGTCAACTTGATTTTATTTCAGATGATATTGTCACAATACCCTTTTTTATCCTGTTGCATACTCTATAGTGACAACGAATTTATTGAAATGAAAGGAGGCTGTCATAATGCCGCCTAGAAGAATGAGAAATCAAGGTCAGGATATGAGAAATCCTTTCGGAATGAGACAGCGCCAGGGGAACGGATTCGGGTTACAGCAACCCGGGATGAATACTTTCGGGATGGGACAGACACAGCCCCCGCCTTTTCAATTTGGAAGGCAAAATCCAAATCAAGGCTTTAATATGGGAATGAACCAAAGAGGCAGAGGACAAGGCAAAGGGTTGCTGTCGAAGTTCCTGAAAAAAGGGGAAAATCGCAATGCAGGCGGTGGCGGACTGCTAGAACAATTTACGAGGTCTTCTGCCGGTAACACCGGATTCGAGCGATCACCGCAGGCAGCAGGGGGAATCATGCAAACCCTATTGAATCCCGGCAATGTAAATTCCTTTCTGTCCAACACTCAACAAATGTTACAGACTGCCCAGCAATTGGGTCCGATGTTTCAGCAATACGGCCCGATGGTCAAAAATATCCCTTCTCTGTGGAAACTGTACCGCGGGTTTAAGGATATGTCTGCTGAAGCGCCTGATGAACCGGCGACAGAGAAAGATAGTGAAGATATTGACGATATCCCTGAAGCAGAAATCCCTGTGAAGAAAAAAAAGAAAAAGAAACCTTCTGTAAAAATCACAGATGAAGATGATTGGGAAGAAGAAGCACCGGCTAAATCACATTCAAAACCAAAACTCTATATATAAAAGCCGCATCCCTAAAGGTATTACATCACCTGACAGGGATTATTTTTTTGGGGGATATAAGTAAAAAACATGTGTCACATATTCATGTGAAAATCCCCTTTCACTTCGTTCTCTTTGTCAGACGGACCTTTCTCCTTTATAATGAAGACAAAAGACTCTCTCATGTAGGAGGATATTTATTGATGGATATTATTAAGATTACTCCGAGAGGCTATTGTTATGGTGTGGTAGATGCAATGGTCATTGCAAGAAACGCCGCATTAGACAAATCGCTTCCTCGTCCAATTTATATTCTGGGGATGATCGTCCATAACAAACATGTAACGGATGCGTTTGAAGAAGACGGTATCATCACCCTCGATGGCAGCAATAGAAAAGAAATCATTGAACAAGTGAATGAAGGAACGGTGATCTTCACCGCCCACGGAGTCTCTCCCGAGGTGAAAGAAATCGCCAAGCAAAAAGGATTAGTCACTCTGGATGCTACCTGTCCTGACGTCACGAAGACACATGACTTGATCCGAGCCAAAGAAGCCGAGGGCTATGATGTGATTTATATCGGGAAAAAGGGGCATCCCGAGCCTGAGGGCGCGGTAGGTGTCGCCCCCGAAATCGTCCACCTCGTCGAAACAGCCGACGACGTTGAAGAGCTATCCATCGACAACGATAAGATCATCGTGACGAACCAAACGACCATGAGTCAATGGGATGTACTCGATACAATGGATAAAGTGAAGGAAATGTATCCTCATGTCGAGCTGCACAAAGAAATCTGCCTGGCTACCCAAGTACGGCAGGAAGCAGTGGCAGAGCAGGCAGGTGATGCCGATGTCCTTATCGTCGTCGGCGATCCGAAGAGCAATAACTCCAATCGCCTTGCACAAGTGTCGATGGATATCGCAGGAACACCTGCCCACCGCATTTCAGACATCAGCGAGCTCGACATTGAATGGATCAAAGATGCGGGTGTCGTCGCTGTCACTGCCGGTGCGTCCACCCCAACGCCGATTGTGAAGGAAGTCATTAAATTCCTGGAAGCTTTTGATCCAAATGACGAATCCACATGGACAAGAGAACGCAATGTTCCTTTAAACAAGATACTCCCTAAAGTCCGGAAAGCAAAAATGGGAACCAAATAAGAATGCTGAAAGCCCCCTTGCGAAATGGCAAGGGGGCTTTCTTTTTACATATACGTAAATGGGTTCGTTTCAGCTTTCGAAGCGAAGATATTCACAATAAACCCTTTTTCCGAGCATCTTTTGGCTAAATGAGCGGCAACTCCCTCTTTCATCACCTTTTCAATGTGATGACCTGCATCCACAACATTGAGCCCCATCATCATGGCATCATGGGCAGTATGATAATAGATATCACCGGAAACGAACACATCGGCACCCTGTCTCTTGGCTTTTCCGATGAACTTATTTCCATCTCCGCCGAGTACCGCCACTTTCTTCACCTTTGCTTCCCCGTCCCCTATCAACCTGATTCCATCCATGCCTAATGTTTTCTTCACAAATAGGGCAAAGTCCTTCAGGCTCATCTCTTCTGCTAAATAGCCGATCCTGCCCAGTCCAAGGGCTTTAGACCCGTTTTCCAGGGAGTAGATATCATAGGCGATCTCTTCATATGGATGGTGGGTAAACATCGCTTTCAATACTTTTTTCTCCAGGGAAACAGGATAAACCGTCTCCACCTTTTCTTCTGAAACCTCTTCAAGCGCACCCTGCTTTCCTAAATGAGGATTGGTTCCCTCCCCGGGCAGAAATCTTCCCTGTCCCTCGGATGAGAAGCTGCAATGGGAGTAATTCCCGATATGTCCGGCTCCGGCTTTCCCTAAAGCCTCCCTCAGCTCCCCTGCATGTTCTTTCGGCACATATACCGCCAATTTACGGATTTCTTCCTGATAGGTAGGAACAAGTACAGAAGGATCCTGTAACTGGAGCTTAGCAGCGAGCAAATCATTCACACCGCCTACTGCCACATCCAGATTGGTATGGGCAGCATATACGCTAATATCATGTTTGATCAGCTTTTCAATCATTTTTCCCTGATAGGAATCCGTTTGCAAAGATTTCAGTGGACGAAATAATGGCGGATGATGGGCAATGATCAATTTGACATTATTCTTGATCGCTTCATCCACGACATTTTCCAGCACGTCCAGTGTGATCATGACATTTTCGACCTTCTCATTCAACTTACCGATCTGAAGTCCGATGGGATCTCCGCTTTCAGCCAGATATTTCGGGGAGAACTCTTCAAAAAGCTGAATGATTTCATGGCCGTTTACTGTTTTCATGAGATAAGGACCTCCTCAACCATTTTGATTTTGTGCAGAAGCTCATTTTTACGTACTTCCAACGCCTCGGTCTTTTCTGCCTTTTCCATGTTATTCACGATATTCTTCCACTGTCGGAGTTCCTGATTCCATTTTTTAATGAATGCATCGTTTCGATCCTTCATCAAGAACGGTCCGAGCAGCAGTTCTTTTTCAAGTTCCTTGGAATAGTGGGTGTTTGGATTTCCTTTTTCAGCTATTAAAATTTCATATAGCTTATCATCTTCCTCAAGGATTTCCTCGCCGATGAGATCCCAATCATTATCCATCAGCCACGTCCTGATCGATTTCGCACTCACATTGGGCTGGAGAATCAACCTTGGTCCATTGGCCAGCTTGTCCTTGCCAGCTTCCAAGATCGATGCAATCAACGCACCACCCATCCCAGCGATCGTAATACAATTGACTTCACCTGGTGATAGGACTTCTAAACCATTGCCTAACCTGACTTCTACTTCCCGGGTTAACCCGGCATCTTCCACTTGTTTTTTCGCAGAAAGATAAGGGCCTTTTACCACCTCACCGGCGATCGCTGAAGAAGCGATGCCTTTATTGACTGCATAGCAAGGAAGGTAGGCATGATCTGAACCGATATCGGCAATTTTTGATTGTTCTGGTATGTATGAAACAACGGTTTCAAGTCGTTTTGATAATTGTTGGATATTCATTCGTTCACCTTTACTCATTTTTATTGGTCCTGCTTATCTGATACTCATTCTAACCAACTTTTCCATATAAAAAAAGCCCTTTGCCCAAAGACAAAGAACCTTTTTCAACCATTCATTATTTAAGTGATTTGATCCAGTCTGCCATTGCATCAAGATTTTCATCTGCTACAAGACCAGCCGGCATGATGCCTCCACCATTTTTGATTCTATCTTTGATCTCGTCTTTTGAAAGCTTCGTCCCTTTAAGAGCAGGGCCAGCGCCACCTTCATAGTTCCCACCATGACAAGATACACAAGACTCCTTGTACTTAGCTTCCGGATCGAACTCCCCGCTTGAAGCTTGTTCGCCTTCTTTGCCAGCAGTCTCACCATGCTTTTCTTCCTTCGCTTTTTCATCGGCATTGTTTAGGCCTTCAATCGATAAGAAGAAAATAAGACCAATTCCAAGGGCCATGATCAGTACGAATGGAATGATTGGATTACGATTCATGATTTTAACCTCCTTTATGTACAACATCCAAAAAATAGTGCTCTTTTCAACACTTTATATTTTACTGTAAAAACCGACAAAGTAAAAGTACTATCAATTAACTTTTCCATCTTTCTCACAAATTAGACACATTTCCTGCTTTTTTCCTGTTTTCATCTTCAGATTCTTCTAACATACCACATAAGAAAGAAAGCAGATGAGCTCTATCAGGCCCCAGTGGACCGATAGAGCTCATCTATCCTCAAAGAGGACTTCTACCCTATTGGCAGCCGATCAACCTTGAAATCACCATTCTCTGTACCTCTGATGTCCCTTCTCCGATTTCAAGGAGCTTCGCGTCCCGTAAGTAGCGCTCAACATGGTATTCTTTCATATAACCGTATCCGCCATGGATCTGAATGGCTTCGTCGGCCACTTCCATACTGATCTCCGACGCGTACAGCTTACACATGGACGCCTCTTTGGAAAATGGTCTTCCCTGATCCTTTAACCATGCTGCTTTATGAACCATGTTCCTTGCGAGCTCGATCTTCATTGCCATGTCAGCCAGCTTAAATTGCGTAACCTGAAATTGAGATAACGTTTTACCGAACTGCTTTCTTTCTTTTGAATATTGAAGAGCCTTGTCAAAAGCAGCCTGAGCCACACCGACTGCCATTGCCCCGATTCCGATCCTGCCCCCGTCAAGGGTGACCAGGAACTGCTTGAATCCTTCCCCCTGCTTCCCTAACAGGTTTTCCTTAGGAACTTCCACGTCCTCAAGGACCAGCTCAGTTGTATTGGAGGAATGAAGCCCCATTTTTTCATAATTATCAATGACCGTAAATCCTTTGGCTTTGGTAGGTACGATGATGGCACTGATCTCTTTATTCCCGTTGTTCCTGCCTGTAATCGCCGTTAATGCGAGATGATTCGCGTAACTTGCATTGGTGATGTAACATTTATTCCCATTGATGACCCACTTATCCCCTTTATCTTCAGCAGTGGTCTGGGTTCCCCCCGCATCTGAACCGGCATTGGGTTCAGTCAGGCCGAAGGCTCCAAATGATTCCCCTGTACAAATCGGCGTTAAGTATTCCTGTTTCTGTTCGTGTGTACCAAATAAATTGATCGGGGCACCTCCCAGTGAAATATGGGCAGAGTACGTGATCCCTGTAGAGGCACATGCACGGCTTAGCTCTTCTGTAACGATGGCAAAGCTTACTGTATCCGCTCCGGCTCCACCATATTCCTCCGGAAAGGGAAGCCCCATCATCCCCAGGTCAGAAAGTTTCTTGAAAACTTCTTTTGGAAATTCCTTTGTGCGGTCACGATCCAACGCACCAGGTGCCACTTCTTCTTCAGCGAATTCCCTGATCGTTTTCTTAATCATTGCTTGCTCTTGTGTTAAGTCGAAATTCATCTTTATCCCCCTTGTCTAACTTTGATGACTGAAAGCCACAGACTTCTACAGTATATAAAGCGCTTTCAAGCATAGTCATCCGACTCTATGAATACGCTCTCATCCTTATTATAAGAGGGAATCATGAATTTTCTCAACTTTAAAAAACTTTTAAATTTTCAGAAGTTATAGTAATATATAAATTCCTACGAAGACTGCTCCTACCGATCCTGCCAGCGTGAAATAATTCATCTTCCACTTCACCCCTGCACCCATCCATATGAAACAGTTCAGAAATAAGGTTACGTATAATGGCAAAGAGTGCCCTTCAAAGATCTTTTCCGTCAGTTCCATGGATGAAAGAAGGAGGATGCAAGCAGCAGACGCAAAGAGAAGTAACGGTGAGAATTGTTTCTTAGTATAATAAATTCCTACACCCATTAATAATCCGACAAAACTTGCCAAAATCGCTGTTTGCAAAACGATTGACAATTCAGTAAAATAAATGACAAATAATGAAATTAAGATCGAAGAAATGGAAATCAGGAAATCTTTAAGGAAATGATTTTTCTGAGATTCCGCTGATTCTCTGTCACCGATTCCTGCTCCTTCAGTATATATTGCAAGAAGATAGTCACAATATTGTTCAGGCAGCATCTTTGTTTGCTTCCAAAGAAGGATTTCATGGATGATGGTTTCTTTTTTTGAATTCTTTATTCTGGTCACATTGTCACACCTTTTGTAGTTGCATCCTTTAAGTCTATTCGGCAATGATCAGGGAAAACCCTTTAATTAGGACAAAAAAAACCACCTCTATGCATAATAGAGGCAGTAAAGGGTGGTTCTATTCCAAAAAGTCTTTCAATCGTTTGCTTCTGCTTGGATGGCGCAGTTTCCGAAGGGCTTTCGCTTCGATTTGTCGAATACGTTCCCGGGTAACACCAAACACTTTACCCACTTCTTCCAATGTGCGTGTTCTGCCGTCATCCAGACCAAAACGTAATCGCAGAACATTTTCTTCCCGGTCTGTAAGAGTATCCAGAACATCTTCAAGCTGCTCTTTCAAGAGTTCGTATGCTGCATGTTCCGAAGGAGATTGAGCTTCTGCATCCTCGATGAAGTCTCCAAGGTGAGAATCGTCTTCTTCACCAATCGGTGTTTCAAGGGATACAGGTTCTTGAGCGATCTTAAGAATTTCACGAACCTTTTCAGGTGTCAGATCCATTTCTTCAGCAATTTCTTCCGGTGCAGGCTCACGGCCCAGATCCTGAAGTAATTGTCTTTGTACGCGAATCAGCTTATTAATGGTTTCAACCATATGCACCGGGATCCGTATCGTTCTTGCCTGGTCCGCAATGGCACGGGTGATGGCTTGTCGAATCCACCAAGTCGCATACGTACTGAATTTGTACCCTTTTCGGTAATCGAACTTTTCCACTGCTTTAATTAGACCCATGTTACCTTCCTGGATAAGATCCAAGAATAGCATCCCGCGGCCAACATAGCGTTTTGCGATACTGACAACGAGTCTCAGGTTCGCTTCGGCCAGACGTCGCTTGGCTTCCTCATCACCATCTTCAATTCGCTTGGCAAGATTGATCTCTTCCTCTGCAGAAAGTAAATCGACTCTCCCAATTTCTTTCAGGTACATACGTACAGGATCATTTATCTTTACCCCGGGAGGAACGCTTAAATCATTCAGATTAAACTCTTCTTCCTCTTCCTTCTCTAACTCCGTGGCACCTGGATCATCATCTTCGTCACTTTCATTAACGATTTCTACACCCTGCTCACCTAAGTGTTCATAGAATTCATCCATTTGATCGGAATCCAATTCGAAGCCGGATAATTTATCTGCAATATCTTCGTATGTGAGGACTCCTCTTTTCTTACCTTGGTTAACTAAAAATTCTTTCACCTGATCAACTGTTAATTCTGACGCTATTTGTTTGGAACGCGCTGACTTTTCAGCCATTTGTTCCCCTCCTTCCAACTTCCTTACAAAACTTTATAGAGACTTACGCAGCTGTAAGATTTCCATTGCTATTTGTGCTTCCTGTCTGTAATCCTTTAATCTTTCCGCTTCTTTTCTTTCCACTTCTTTTTCTTTTATTCTCAACATCTTTTGATGTTTTAACACCTGGTTAACGTAATCTGTCAATTCCTGATCCGTGCTTTCTTCGCTTATGGACATCATTTCGATTTCTGTCACGATCCTTCTGAGCCTTTCATCGGGAAGGTACCCGATAAACGAACTGGCACTTGGAGGCAGACCTTCTTCATAATAACCCAATAAATAAGTAATAATAGCCTGATGCTCATCAATATTGAGGTTCGTGCCTGCAAGCCACTCCTGAATCTTATAAGCGGTATTCGGATCCTTCAGCATGTAAGCAATCAACCTTCGTTCAGCGGTTTGATATGCGGGCAAGAGCCTTGACTGGGTGGATTGTTTGAAATTCCCTTGCATACCGACCTGTTTAGGCGGTTTAGCAGCGCGGCTTTCCGGCCCTTGCAATTCAGATAGCTGTTGTTGAAGGGCCTCTAACGATAGTTCGAACTCATCAGCCAGGTATCTTAAGTAATAATCCTTTTCAACCGCTTTACTTAATTGAGTAATTTCCTTTAGTATGTCTTCTATATACTTAAGGCGATCTCCTTCATCATTTAAGTTTTTATTCAGTTTATAATACCGAAGCTTAAACGCCATGAACGTCAAACTTGCCCCTATTACATCCTGTTGGAATCTGTCTGAACCATATTTGGTAATGTAGTCATCAGGGTCTAATTGTTCGGGTATTACGGCTACGCGTATGTCCAACTGATGCTTATGAAGAAGCTTCCCGGCTCTGAATGCGGCTTCCACTCCGGCAGAATCACCATCGTAACAAATGATGATGGAATCCGTTAGTCGCTTTAACAGGCCTATTTGCTGTTCCGTCAACGAAGTACCCATGGTGGCTACCCCGTTTTCAACCCCGGCTTCGCTTGCTGAAATAACATCTGCGAACCCTTCAAATAATATCGCCTGCTGTTTTCTTCTAATCATTGATCGTGCATCATGAAAATGATAAAGGATGCTGCTTTTATTAAAGATCTTTGTTTCAGGACTGTTTAAGTATTTCGGCTGGTCATCCGCTTCGATCGTCCTGCCTGAAAATGCGACGGTATTCCCTTTTGGATCCACAATGGGAAACATGATTCTTCCCCTGAAGCGATCGAGGAAGGAATCGTCCTTTTCCCTCCTGACGAGTAAACCCGCGGCTTCCATCAGTTCAAGGGAGTAACCCCTCTTCTCCAGGAACTTGACCGTGAAGTCCCAACTTGGAAGCGACCATCCAATCTGAAATTTCGTGATGCTTTCAGTTGTAAAGCCCCTTGCAAGTAGATATTCCAGTGCTTCCTGACCTTCCTTTGTATTTAGAAGGAGATGATGGTAAAATTTACTTAATAAGCTGTGAGCTTCCATCATTTGCTTCTCGTCCTCTTGAGGAGGAAGCGGTTGATCCGATGAAGGAGTTTGGATGGAAATTTCTTCGCCGACTCTTGTTCCCAGCTTTTGAGCCGCTTCGAGGAAGCTGAGGCCGTCTACATCCATGAGAAACGTAAATGCGTTTCCTCCTGCACCACATCCAAAGCAATGAAAAATTTGTTTGTCGGGAGAAACAGAAAAAGATGGAGTATTTTCTCCATGGAACGGACATAAACCAAAATAATTTCTGCCCTGCTTTTTCAATTGTACATAATCACTAACAACATCGACGATATCGGTTGACGATAATATTTTATTTAACTTATCTTCAGGGATTCTTTCAGACATACTCTATCACCTGTTTTTATTTACCCTCTTAATCCATTCTGTACTTATTGCGATTCTCCTGCAATTTCCGACAAGATTTTATCGAAGGACGTACAAAATGTTTCTCTGTCTTCATTTGTAAAAGGCTTGGGACCTTTACCATAGTTGCCTCTCCTGCGTTCTTTGGCTGCGACATACCGATAATCGAGTGCCGTGACAATACTCTCTTCCCTGTAGGCTTTTCCCCTGGGAGAGATGGCATAAACTTTTTTCGGTAATACCAGACTTGCAAGCCCTATGTCCTGTGTGACCAAAACATCTCCTGCCTTCACATGATTCATGATGTATAAGTCTGCCGCTTCTTTCGAACTATCCACATATACCCATTCACCTTCATCAGGTGTGTTCTTCCTGTGGGCATGGGAAGCAACAAAAATGATTTTAAAGCCATAACCTCTTGTGATTTTAATAATTTCCTGTTTTACCGGGCAAGCATCCGCGTCTACATATACGGTAGGGTTATGTTCGCTAATACTAACTATTCTACATCACTCCGTATTATCCTTCTCTCTTTTTAGAACTTTCCCAGAGATTTGATTAAAATTGTCGAATTTTAATTCAGACGAGACTTGACATATCACAATAATTAGTTTATTCCTTAAGAGTTTAGTCTAAACCTATTTTAAATATTTTTATCACAATTTTTTATTATAGTATAATCGGACAAGTTTGACCACTATAAAAACTTAATTCCTTTTAGGTTTTTGTTCATGGTTTGAAATTCATGAAACTTTTTATTTGGAAGATGTAGCGAGTGGTGGTTGATTTCCGCTCCAGGTGCAGATGATATCGATTAAAAAGTTCTGGTATGCGGAAACGGCGTAAATAAAAGATGATTCCCACGTTTTTCAGGGGGAATCATCTTTTTATGTACACGGCCATTCAAATGACCGCCTATCATTCGCTGGCGTTTTGGTAAATATTTGTAATGACATTGGCTGTTTCTTCGACGGCTTTATTCGTAACATCGATGACGTGACAGCCGATGCGGTCTGTGATTTTTTCAAAATACGTCAGTTCGTCTTCTATGCGCTTTATATTCGCGTAGCTCGCCTGATCGTTCAATCCGAGAGACTTTAATCTTTCCCTGCGGATCGTATTCAGCTTTTCAGGGCTGATTTTCAACCCAAAGCATTTCTTGGGTGATACCATGAATAATTCCTCCGGGGGATCTACTTCGGGTACAAGTGGAACATTCGCCACTTTGATCCTCTTCAGTGCAAGGTATTGCGACAGAGGCGTTTTTGACGTCCTGGACACTCCGACAAGCACTATATCCGCCCTGAGGATGCCCCGCGGGTCACGCCCATCGTCGTATTTGACGGCAAACTCAATGGCTTCCACCTTCTTAAAGTAGTCGTCATCAAGCTTTCTGACAGTCCCGGGTTCAAACAGCGGTTCCCTTTGGTAGGAAGATTGAAATTTGTCCATTAATGGACCGATGATATCAAATGCATAGAGCTCTTCCTTTTCAGATTGTTCTTTAATGTAAGCACGCATATCCGGCTTTACAAGGGTGTACACAATCAACCCCTGATTGAGCTTAGCCAATGAAATCACTTCATCGATATGTTCGGTGTCCTCTATATACGGAAAGCGCTTGATGACCGTATTGGAACCATTGAATTGGCTAATCGCCGCTTTAGTGACTAATTCAGCAGTCTCACCCACCGAGTCGGATACAACATAGATGATCGGTTCTTTCACGATCGTTCACCACCTTCTAATATTCATCTGCCAACGCAACAAATGCTTTTGTTATATTGGTCTTCGTAATCCTGCCGATGACCTCTAAATCACCCTTTTCGGTCTTTTTGATGACGGGGACAGAGTCAATTTGCTTATGAATCAAGTCCTTTGCCACACCGATCAGCTGGTCATCCTTTTCACAAACCGTGATATTGGGCATCCTTGTCATAATAATATTCACCGGCAACGTACTGAGTTCCTGCTTTCCGATACTCGCTCTCAAAAGATCTTTACGGGACAGGACACCCACAAGGTATGTATTGGCGTCCACGACAAACAACGTTCCCACATCTTCCAGAAACATCGTTACGATGGCATCATACACGGAAACATTTTCATTCACCACAACTGGAATCGATTGATAATCCTTGACGAATATTTTGTTCAGGTTCTCCGTCAGAAGCTGTGTCCCTGTTTTCCCTGTATAGAAATACCCTACCCTCGGACGGGCATCCAAGTAACCTGCCATGGTCAGGATGGCAAGGTCGGGTCTGAGAGTCGCCCTGGTTAAATTTAATTGATCCGCGATCTGTTCACCAGTGATAGGTCCATTGTCTTTCACAATTTGCAGAATATGTTCTTGACGCTTATTAAGTTCGATTGTTACTCACCACCTAACGTTCAAACGATTTATGTTATACTTTATATCAAATATTATATACTATTCAACCAAAATGAAAAGAGCATATTATCATCCATTTGTGACAACCTATAGCTAAATTTCACTTTACAAAGAGTATCTTCTTTTGAACGAAACTTCAAATCTTTTCTCTTCTCTCAATCATTAGTTGTTTTTATTTCTTTATCATGATAAAATGTCTTCATCTTATAACCAATAAGGCTATGATGGATCAATAATCCTTGCTAACCGATAAGCGACTGGGGACAGTGAAAGCCCAGAAGGCATGGAGACGGCAATCCGGAGCTATTTACCGTTTAAAAGTGGGTATACCTTCACGTATATCAACTAGGGTGGAACCGCGAGTAACAAGCTCGTCCCTAGGCCTCAAGCGCCTAAGGACGAGCTTTTTTATTTACATAAATGATGAAAAGGAGTGACTTATATGTCAATGGAACAAGTAGTCAACTTAGCAAAGCACAGGGGGTTTGTCTTCCCCGGTTCTGAAATTTACGGAGGACTTGCCAACACATGGGATTACGGTCCGCTTGGTGTAGAGCTGAAAAACAATATTAAAAAAGCCTGGTGGAAAAAATTCGTACAGGAGTCCCCTTATAATGTGGGCCTTGATGCAAGTATCCTGATGAATCCGCAAACATGGGTAGCTTCCGGACACGTTGGAAACTTCAATGATCCGATGATCGACTGTAAGCAATGTAAAACACGTCACCGAGCAGACAAAATCATCGAAAACGCCCTGGAAGCAAAAGGGATCGAGATGATCGTCGATGGTCTTTCATTCGAGAAAATGGAAGAAATCATCAAAGAGCATGACATTGCATGTCCTGATTGCGGAAGCCACGATTTCACGGATATCCGCCAATTTGATCTTATGTTCAAAACCCATCAGGGAGTAACGGAATCTTCTACAAATGAAATTTATTTACGTCCTGAAACAGCACAGGGGATATTTGTAAACTTCAAAAACGTTCAGCGATCCATGCGTAAGAAGATGCCATTTGGTATTGCCCAAGTGGGAAAAAGTTTCCGAAATGAAATCACTCCTGGTAATTTCACATTCAGAACCCGTGAATTCGAACAGATGGAACTGGAATTCTTCTGCAAACCTGGTGAAGACCTTGAATGGTTCTCGTACTGGCGCGAATTCTGTAAAAACTGGTTACTGAATCTTGGAATGAGCGAAGACAATATGAGACTGCGTGACCATGATCAGGATGAATTATCCCATTACAGCAACGCGACAACGGATATCGAATACAAATTCCCGTTTGGCTGGGGCGAGCTTTGGGGTGTGGCAGATCGTACAGATTTCGACCTGAAGCGTCATATGGAACATTCAAATGAGGACTTCCACTACATGGATCCACAAACGAATGAAAAATATGTCCCATACTGCATCGAGCCTTCCCTCGGGGCTGATCGGGTAACCCTTGCATTCCTATGTGATGCGTTCGAAGAAGAAGAACTCGAGAACGATTCACGTACCGTATTACGTTTTCACCCGGCACTGGCTCCGTTCAAAGCGGCTGTCCTGCCACTCTCGAAAAAGCTTTCTGACGATGCATTCAAAGTGTACGAAGAGCTGTCCCAGGACCTTATGATCGACTTTGACGAAACGGCATCCATCGGGAAACGTTACCGCCGTCAGGACGAAATCGGTACACCATTCTGCATCACATTCGACTTTGACTCCGTAGAAGACGGTCAAGTAACCGTACGTGACCGCGATACAATGGATCAAGTAAGAATGCCGATCAGTGAAGTAAAAGGCTTCCTGCAGGAGAAAATCAAATTTTAAATATTACAATAAAAAATCAGGCCCATTCACAAAAGTGAATGGGCCTTCCTATATCACAAGCAGCATCTATGTAACTAGAATAAGTCCTTAAGGTTATCCATCTGGTCCAGAAACCTCCTGGATTTTAATGTCAGACCTGAGTTTTCATCGTAATAAGTCCTGATTACCCGCTTCAATTGACGTTTCGTTTCATCTTTCACCGATATATTTCCCAATCGATTGAGGTCGAAATAGTAAAATACCCTGAGAAGCTTCACAGTGCTTTGTGAAATCGGTAAATGATGTGGGTCTTCACTTAAGCAGCGATGACAGATGAATCCATTTTCTTTAAAGGAAAAAGCGAATTCACCATCGGTCTCCCCACAGACAGCACATCCGTTCAAGTGAGGATACAACCCCATTACAGGGAGCATCTTCATTTCGAAAATATGCATCAGGATTTCCGGGTCATAGTCTTCATTCAAGTAGTGAAGAGTCTTGTAAAGCAATTCAAACAGGAAAGGGTTCGGCTTTCGGTCCTCGGTCGCTTTATCAAGGAGGTCCACGATGTAAGTGGCGTAAGCAGTCTTAAACAAATCCTCCCTCACATGCCTGAGGGACTCTGCCATCTCCCCCTGTTGAAGGGTGCCCAGCCCGCTTCCTTTGATAAAAAGGAAATAACCATATGTAAACAATTGTGAAATGGCGGATAGACGGCTATTAGGTTTCTTTGCCCCTCTAGCCATCAATCCAATCTTTCCGAATTCCCGTGTATATATGGTAACAATTTTGTTCGACTCACCGTAATGATTGGTTCGAATGACAATTCCTTCACACTTCTGCAGCATTTAGCCACCTCCCGATCTCTGCTTTCCCGGGTGATGACAAACTTATCACGTTAAAGGAAAATCTACTTCCGCTGTTTCTTCTTCAAAGCTGTAAGGATCCTCAAATGTCTCCTTCTCAAGCTCCTTAAAAAGGAGATAGGTGTCTATACTTCCTGTCTGCGAAAAAAATTTCCATGTTAAGTCTAACATAAAAAACCCACCTTTCTGGATTTAAACTAGCAAGACTTCATAAGCTTTCTTGTGATTAGAATGAGCATTTTCTCTCTAAAACATGTGGCCTAAATATTGTTAATTATCAATATTCGTCGTCGCTGAAGCCAAAGTCACGGAGGTTTGCAGATCGGTTACGCCAATCCTTCTGTACCTTCACCCATAGTTCGAGGTAGACCTTTGATCCCAACAGGTTCTCAATATCTACCCGCGAGCGCTTTCCGACTTCTTTGAGCATGGACCCCTGTTTGCCGATGACAATCCCCTTCTGGGAATCTCTCTCTACAATGATGGTGGCGATGACGTCGATGAGGTCCTTCTCTTCTTTCCTCTCCATCTTGTCGATCATAACTGCTATACTGTGCGGAATCTCTTCCCGTGTCAGGTGCAGGACCTTTTCCCGGATCAGTTCAGATACGATAAAACGTTCTGGATGATCGGTAATCTGATCTGCAGGATAGAATTGAGGCCCTTCCGGTAATTGATCCTTCAGTAACTGCAGCAGCTGGTCCACGTTGTTTCCTTCGAGTGCTGAGATCGGCACAGTCGCCGCAAACGGGAACAGGTCATTGTATTGTTTAATCATAGGCAGTAAGGCGTCTGGATGGATCTGGTCGATCTTATTAAGAATGAGGTAGACCGGTGTTTTTACACCTTTCAGCTTCTCTATGATGAAGTGATCTCCTTTTCCCAATCCTTCTTCAACGTTCACCATGAACAATATGACGTCCACTTCTTTTAAAGTGTTCTGAGCAATCTTCATCATGAAGTCTCCCAGTTTATGTTTCGGTTTGTGAATTCCAGGAGTGTCGATGAATATCATCTGGGCATCATCGGTCGTGTAAACTCCTTGAACTTTGTTCCGTGTCGTCTGGGGCTTATCACTCATAATGGCGATCTTTTGACCGATGACCCGGTTCAGGAAAGTGGATTTCCCAACGTTAGGTCTTCCAATGATGGAGATAAAGCCTGATTTGTATTCTGTGTTACTGATATTATTACTCATTTAGATCCTCCGGTGAAAAAGCTCCTGGTAATAGTTCTGCTACGGTTAATTCTTCCACATCGCCTTTCAGGTTCGTCAATACGACTTTCATTTCTTTCGGACAAAGTTCTGAAATGACCTGACGGCATGCTCCACATGGTGGAACAGGCCTTGCCGTGTCTGCCACAACCGCAATCATTGAATAGTCTGTATCGCCCTCTGAGTACGCCTTGAATAACGCAGTCCGTTCAGCACAGTTACACATGCTGTACGCTGCATTTTCAATATTGCAACCGTGATAGACCTTACCGTCCTTTGACAGAAGAGCCGCTCCCACCTTGAATTTACTATAGGGTACGTATGCTTTTTCCCTCGCTAGTTTAGCTTCTTGTATCAATTGTTCTGCATTCATTGATTTAACTCTCCTTTTAACCCTTACACATTCATTTTACTACAATTTTCATAAAAGAAAATGGGCTGTTATCATTTTGTAATAAAATAGTTAGATAATTCAAACTATTTATCGATTTTGTTCTTTGCTCCACTTATTCTATACAAGTATAAGAACGTTTTCAAATGAATTAGAGGCCGCAGGGAAGAAATCGCTCAATTTCTTCCCTGCGGCCTATATTTTGCGATCTTACACTGCCATTTTTCCGTTTTAGGGGATCAGTTCCAAAAGCTTTGGAAGAAAGATGATGGCTCCTACGATCGAAGTACAGATTGCGAAGAGAAGGACCGAAGCCGAAGCCAGATCCTTAGCAGCCTTCGCAAGGGGGTGATACCCTTCCGTGGTAAGGTCGACTGCCTTTTCAATGGCTGTATTCATCGTTTCAAGAGCAAGCACGGAAAAAACAAGGATGATCAGGATGACCCATTCCATGGCGGATACAGAGAGCAGGTAGGCAAGAAGGAAAACGACGCCCCCTGCAAATGAATGAATTCTGAAGTTCTGTTCCGTTGCCCAGACAGACTTCATTCCTTCCGCTGCATACCCAAAGGATTTTAAGAACCGGAACAATCCGAATTTAGTCTCTTTTGAGTCCATATTCATCTAAAATGTCCTTTTGTCTCTTGAACATTTTCTTTTCCTCTTCTTCTTCCACATGATCGTATCCTAATAAATGAAGGAAGCCATGAAGGGCAAGAAAACCAAGTTCACGGGAGACGGAATGGTTGTATTCTTCCGCCTGTTCTTTTGTCCGGTCAATGGAAATGATGATGTCCCCAAGCACGCGTGGAATCCCCGCCCCTATGATTTCCACTTCATCTTCCCCAAGTTCTTCGAGGGCAAATGATATTACATCCGTGGGCTGATCCTTAGCCCGGTATTCCCGGTTGATTTCCTGGATACGTTCGTTGGTCACAAAGGTCACGGACACTTCGCTTTCATCCTCGATCCCCTCTTGTTCAGCAGCGAAGTTCAGGATATTCTGAACCAGCTGTGTCTGTTCACCTGATACTGTTTCTGTCTCGTCAATAAAGTCGATTAATAAAGTCATGCCTATTCTCCTTTTGCTTGAAGTTCGGGGTACTCGATCCTCGGATGGAAGATTCCATTCAATGTTTCACATAGAGACCTCTTCACCGTCTCTAATTGCTTTAATGAAATATCACATTCGTTAAACTGCCCGTCCTGTAGGCGGTCTTGTACAATCGAATGGACAAGCTTTTGAATTTCTGCCTGGGTGGGTGAATTCTTCGACCTGACAGCCGCTTCTACACTATCCGCAATGCTGATGACAGCCGCTTCCCTCGTTTGGGGTTTAGGACCTGGATAGCGATATTCTTCTTCCTTAACATCTTTCCCTTGTTCTTTTGCCTTATAATAGAAAAATTTCAACAATGTCGTTCCGTGATGCTGCTCGGCGATGTCGACGATTTCCTTTGGCAATTTATGTTTCCGGAGCATCTGGGCTCCATCTGAAGCATGACTAATAATAACATCCCGGCTTGTTTCAGGCGAGACCCTGTCATGGGGATTCCCCATATTCAGCTGATTTTCAATAAAGAAATGCGGACGTTTGGACTTTCCCACATCGTGATAATAGCATCCGACCCTCGCGAGCAGTCCGTCAGCGCCGATGGCTTCACAAGCGGCTTCCGCAAGGTTCGCCACCATGACACTGTGGTGATAAGTACCCGGCGCATCGGTCAACAGCTTCTTCAATAACGGCTGTGTAGGACTTGAAAGCTCGACCAGTCTCATGGAGGAAAGAATCCCGAATCCCGCTTCAAAAAACGGGAGGAAACCGATCGTGAGGATGGAAGACATGATACCCGACACAAGGGCAAACACAATATAATACACATATTCACTATTCGAATAGGAAGTACCGCTTAATAGGATTAAAAATCCAAGGATCAGGATATTGACAAGCGCTACGTAGATCCCCGCCCTTAAAATATTCGAACGCTGATTTCGGTTCACAAGGAAAAGAATCCCTGATACACCGCTGAATAACGTATAGATCGCAATTTCGATATCGATGGATCCGGAGAACTGCTGATGAAACACGATACTTGAGCAGGCAGAAAGGATGAATACCATCATCATGGCGATCCGTTCATTCAGTAGGATCCTCAATATCATACCCGTGAACGCTGCCGGGAATATGAAGGCAATGTCGTTGATTTCCAGCTGCTCGATCAGTCCTACGATCTTCATGATCAAGAGTGATATGACAAATACGATGCTTGTCAGTATCAAGTAATTCTGCTTTCTTTCCTCGGTGACTTCAAGTGTGTAGAAGAAATAATATAGTGAACTTATCACCACAAGGACAAAGAGTGCCAGTCCGACATATGGCCTGAAGGAGAATGTATCCTCCACCATTCCAAGAGTCTTCAGGATGCCGTATGTTTTCGGTGTGATCAGCTCCCCGTCCTCGACGATGACGCCGCCTTCAATGATTTCCACCTTTTCCACGTTTGCCTCGGCGAGCTTCTTTAACTCATCCGTTTTTTCAGCATCGTAATAAAGCGTCGGCTCAATCGCGACTTTCCCAAGCTTGACGGCAGCGGTGGATAAATCACCTTTAAATGAATAGTTGGTGATCCGTTGTTCCAGATTCAATTTCGCTTCATTTAATTCTTCCTCTTTCACGCCATTTTCCATGATGATTTTCATTTGTGTGGTCACGATGGTCTCTACACGGGACAGGTCATCTTCTGACGCCTCCAGGAGCGTTATTAACACGTCATCACTCAGACTATTGGTGACATTATTATTCTTATCCTTCGGCAATTTGGCTTTCAGGAGCTTCAACTGTTCAGTTGTATCCGTACTTGCTGGCGGTTTTAGATTTTCCTCATCCTCCGCCTGCTGTTTCGACTCATCTTTCACTTCATATACACTTTCTAACAGAGAGTGAATCAAAGAAGTAGAGTTATCGATCGCCCCTTCTTTCGGGGTATACACACTTGCCACTTCTGCCTTTGCTTCTTCCTTCTTTTTGGCAGTGGCTTCCTTATCGACGAATTTCTTAGGAGCCCTTATCGTAGTGGGGGCATCTTCATATAAATGAATATCCAGCGTTTTCGGTGTCACATTTCCATATAGGACACCGAAAACAATGATGCCCAGCAGCACAAATAAGAGATTGGTAAATAATCGGTAGCTGAGAAAGCTCCTTATTTTAAGTAGAAATGGGTGAGTTTGCATAAAGAACCCCCTGTTATGTATAAACAATTTCGGCTAGTCATAAGTAAAGCATTTAGTAATTATGTAAAATGATAACAGTTTTTGACTTATTTATCTATGTATTGCCCAACAAAAAAAGATTGATCCACAGTCATGCCGGATCTTATGATGGCGGCATGTATCAACTGGATCAATCTCTCATTGTTTATTTTTCAATTGTTTCATAGGCATCGATAATTTTCGCGACCAGCGGATGACGGACTACATCTGCCTGATCGAGGTAAATGAACGACACTCCTTTAACATCTTTTAAAATCCGTTCAGAAGAAATCAATCCTGACTCGCTGCCCCTTGGCAGATCCACCTGGGAACGGTCTCCCGTGATAATCATCTTGGAATCAAAGCCGAGCCTTGTCAGGAACATTTTCATTTGGGCCTTCGTTGTATTCTGGGCCTCATCAAGAATCACAAACGCATCATCAAGGGTACGGCCCCTCATATATGCAAGGGGAGCGATCTCGATGGTACCTCTCTCGATCAGGCGGGCGGTATGCTCCGCTCCCAGTACATCATGCAGGGCATCATATAGGGGGCGGAGATAAGGATCCACCTTCTCCTTCAAGTCACCCGGAAGGAACCCGAGGCTTTCACCCGCTTCCACAGCCGGCCTCGTCAGGATGATTTTCTTGACCTGCCCGTTCTTTAAGGCATGTACAGCCATGACAACGGCTAAGTAGGTCTTCCCTGTTCCAGCCGGCCCGATCCCGAACACCATGTCATGCTTCTTGATGGATTGGATGTATTGGCGCTGTCCCAAGGTTTTCACCCTGATGGATTTACCTTTGGCGTTCTTTGTAATCTCTTCATTGTACAACTCTGTAAAATATTCAAGCGTCCCTTGTCTGCCCATTTCTATGGCATAATGGACATCACGCTGGCCGATATTGATCCCTTTACGGATCACAGCCACCAGTCGATCAGAAATATCAACGGCGAGACTTACATCTTCTTCTTTACCTGAAACCAGCAACTCTTCGCCTCTTGTTACGATCGAAACGTGTAATTCCTGTTCTATTAATTTAAGGTGAGAATCTGAAACACCGAACAAAGCGATGGCTTCATTGGGGTTTTCAAGTTGTAATTTCATTAAGATTTCATCTGACATTCGTTAGTCTCCTTGAATAAGTGGTTGTCCTTCTGCAATATTTTCTATTACTTTGAAGTGAATGGTTACCCTAACTTTACCATTCTCCACCTTTTCTTGCAAAATTTTTTCCCCTCTTATTTCTGCATCTTCCGGAAGCGAGGATTCCAGATTACTTTTAGCAAGCTTTTTTGCAGCCTTGATCGCTTCGGATTTCGTATAGGTCCTTTCCACGTCCTCTTTCTCTTTCATGCTTCGGTCTATATAATACACCGGAAGCTCCCATTTCAAAAAACGCAGTGGCTTTTTCGTTTCTTCCACAACGACGTCCTTGAATTCCGTTTTCCCGAAGCCCCATACCTGGATATTAAATGAACCGAAGCCGAGATAATGTTTTCTTTTTTCGTTTCCGCTGAATACGATAAATCGTGACTTCAACGGGAGTTCAACCGATGTCTTATACCATGTTTCCCCCAGTATCTTCGCTTTCGCCGAGACCCCTTTCGGCTCTTTTTCATTCCCGATCAAACCCGATACAAGGAGCTGCCCTTTATTGACGTAGTCATTGACGTTCACCTGGGGATCCCCTTCTTCTACAAACATGTCGGTGATGACGGCTTTCTTTTTGGCGACAATATGCTGCAGGCCGGTTGATTCAGGGGGCATAGGGGCATTCTTTTCCACGACTTGAAAGTGAAAGGTTGTCCCTTGCAACTCCACCCCTACCCACGTGATATTATTCATCCTGTAGGATAACTCACGCTGAATGTTCTCAACATCGGGGATGGAGAACTGCATTTTCCCCTTGGAAACACCCATCTCCTCCAGTTCCTTTCGTATACTATGTTCGGTTTGAGGTGATGCACCTTTGATCTCGATGCCCCACACCATATTGGAAAGAAGGAATACGATGACGAAGAATGCCAGTCCACCAATCATGAAACCCGAATTTTTCAGCGATCTCTTGAATAGAAAGGGAACCCCCTGCCCTCTTAGAAATGTCACTTTACACTCGGATGTCCGTACCGCTCTTCGGAAGTTATGTACATCTTCTAAGGATAGGTAAAAGGTGATGGTCTCCGTTCCCGCTCTCTTCACATTCCAGATCGGGATACCAGCCCGGAGCAATTGATTGATGACCCGCTCAACTAATCTGCCTTCCATTTTCACAAATACCTTTCCCCTCAGAAAGGTGAACCATTGATTCTTCAAATCCGTCCCTCCTATTGTTCTAAATAGATCACTTCTACGATTTTCCCCTGAAGGAGAATTTCTTCCGGAAGGATCATCTTGATGACAAATTGCTCCCCTTTTATCAGCAGTTGACCCTGTTTAAGCAGGAGCCGTACCTCCCGATCCGTGAAGGTCAAAAGACCCCGGTGATTTTCTATATAGATATGAATTTGTCCAATCATTGTGACGCGAGGAAGGTCCATCATGACATCTTCGGGTAAATCCATTTTCTGTGTCATCCATTTTCGCATATGTTGTAATAAGCTTTTCGCCATAAAAAAAGAACCCCCTTTCATCTCATATTTATGAAATGAAAAGGGGTTTCATCACTTTTATTTTTGATGATGTCGTTTTTTTGATTTGGGAGGGCCGAACACCTCTGAAAAGATAAATCCTTTCACGATATCATCTTCATTTTTGAAATCAAGAATGAGGCCCGAATCTTCCCGAATCCTCTTTGCCCGGTTTTTGTGGGCTTCAAGCTTCCTTGAATATCGCTCTTCTTGTTTCTGAAGGCTGGAAACAGACTCCGCCTCCCTCTTTTTATCTTCCAAACGGGTTTGAATGGAGGAAACAGCCTCTTTTACAGGCTCTTTAAATGACCTTGGTTCCCTCCGTCCGGCTCTTTCCCGCTCAGCTCTTTCCCTGCCTCTTCCAACTGGCTCGGGAGAATCGGGAGAGGCCGTTTGAATCGGCTTCTGCCTCACGGGTTTATTGGATGGAGGCTGTTTCACTTTATTGAATATGGTTGTGATGATCCCGATTAATATAGCAATGATCAATGGCTCCATTGGGAATACTCCTTTCTGAACAAAGGGAGATTACTTATCACTCTTCGGATCTCTTTTATCCCCTGTCAGCTTTCCGATCGAGTCTCTCATTTCTGTATCGGCATCGATATTCTTCAAGTTCATGTAGTCCATCACACCGATGTTACCTGACCTGAGTGCTTCAGCCATGGCAAGGGGTACTTCTGCTTCCGCTTCCACAACTTTCGCTCTCATTTCTTCTACCCTTGCTTTCATTTCCTGCTCATTGGCAACGGCCATCGCTCTTCGTTCTTCCGCTTTCGCCTGGGCAATATTCTTGTCCGCTTCTGCTTGTTCTGTTTGCAGTTCCGCTCCGATATTCTTGCCGATATCAACATCCGCAATATCAATCGAGAGTATTTCAAATGCCGTACCTGCGTCCAGACCTTTCGAAAGCACAGTCTGTGAAATCAAATCCGGGTTTTCCAATACTTTTTTGTGATTGTCGGATGAACCGATCGTTGATACAATCCCTTCCCCGACACGGGCAACGATCGTTTCTTCACCGGCACCACCGACAAGGCGGTCGATATTCGCACGGACCGTAATACGGGCCTTGGCCTTCACTTCGATTCCATCCATTGCCACACCCGCGATGAACGGTGTTTCGATCACTTTAGGGTTAACACTCATCTGAACCGCTTCAAGGACGTCACGACCTGCAAGGTCAATCGCCGCAGCACGCTCAAACGTCAATTCAATATTTGCACGATGAGCAGCGATCAGTGCATTCACCACCCGGTCTACATTCCCTCCGGCAAGATAGTGACTTTCCAGCTGGTTGATCGTTACCGTAATGCCTGCTTTATGGGCTTTAATCAGTGGATTGATCACACGGCTCGGGATAACACGTCTTAATCTCATCCCCACTAGTGTGAAAATACTGATCCTGACTCCTGCCGCGATTGCTGAAATCCACAGCATGACTGGTACAAATGTAAATAATACAGCTAAAACGATAATGCCCACCACAATTGCAACGAGCAGTAGAATCGTACTTGGTCCTATAACCATATTTTCTTACCTCCTAAAATATTATGAAATGTCTCTTACTACAATCCTTGATCCTTCCACTTTCACAATCTTAACCTTTTCACCTGCTTTGATAAAGCCGCCTTCTGTCACTGCGTCGATTCTTTCTTCCTCCACGATGACGGTTCCCGATGGCCTTAAAGGCGTTTTGGTCACGCCGATTCTTCCAATCAAATCCAATCGATTGGCATTAGATACGTATCCGCTTTCTGTGCTGGTGGAATCGTTTAAAATGATTTTGTTAAAAAATTTCATCTTTTTACCAAACACCTTTACAAAGATAATCACTGTTGCAACGGCAATGAATAAAGCGATCAAAAGAGAGATTCCCATTTGCACCATATCGCCCCCTGCCAACATAATACTTGCAAGGATCGCCCCTATACCGAGTACCCCTGCTATTCCACCGGGGAGGAAAAACTCCGCCACTATAAGGATGATACCAATGATGAAAAGAATAATGGTTTCATATCCCGCAAGTCCTGCAACCAAGTGTCCATAAAAGAATAATACAAGGGAAATCAAACCGATAGAACCGGCAATTCCAAAACCGGGTGAATACAGCTCCACAATCAGCCCGATGCTTGCCAGGGATAAAAGAATCGGGACAACGACAGGATTTGTGATGAAGCGGGCGAGTTTTTCCGCGAACGTTTCATCCACCCGTTTCACAGAGGATTTATCCACTCCAAGCGTTTCATACAATTCATCGAGGTTCTTCACTGTCCCCTCTGAATATCCGATTTTCTTGGCTTCCTTTGATCCCAGCGTCAATAATTCACCTTTTTCAATCCCCAGCTCTTCAATGACGAGGGTATCATCTGCCATGGCCAGAGCATATTGAGGATCTCTCCCATTTGACTCAGCGGCACTTTTCATGGCAGACAGCCAGTAGCTCTGGGCTTTCTTATCAGCCGCATTCCCCTCCTGATCAATGACCGCTGCAGCCCCCATCTGTCCATTCGGAACCATATAGATTTCATCTGCATGAAGGGAAATGAACGCTCCCGCAGACAGGGCATGGTCGTTTACAAACGCAATCGTTTTTGCATCGATCCCATCCAGGAGCTGCCCGATTTCGCCAGCGGCATCTACCAATCCGCCGGGTGTATCAATATCGAAAATGATCAGTTCTGCATTATGGTCTTCCGCATCTTTAATCGCTCTTTCCAAAAAGGCATGAAGTCCCCTTTCCACTTCCTTTTGAATGGGGATCACGTATACCCTATCCGAATCCGCGGCTGAACTGATCAGCGGCTGAATAAAGCTGCATCCAAGAATCAGCATCAATAATACAAGTATACTTCTCCTCAACTTAACCCCCTCGTTTCAGGTAATATTCCTTGATACCTTATGTACGGATGACCCATTAAAAAAGTTTCATCTTTTTGAAAAAATATGTTACAAAAAATGTTCGGGCCCCCTTTCAATCTGAAATCGATTTTAAAAAAACCGGAAAGCATAAAAGCTTTCCGGTTTCTTTAATCTTATGATAGATGTTGAAGAACAAGTTTGTTGACGAGAGCCCCATCGGCTTTCCCTTTTAATTTAGGCATGATTGCTCCCATCACTTTGCCCATATCGGCTTTAGAAGTAGCACCTACCTCCACTACCGTCTGTTCGACAATAGCAGAGACTTCTTCTTCTGAAAGCTGCTTAGGCATATATATTTCGACGTAAGTCAGTTCTGTTTGAATTTTTTCAACGAGGTCTTCGCGACCAGCGTTTTGAAA
Organism: Rossellomorea sp. LJF3; assembly: GCF_037046045.1. NCBI lineage: Bacteria > Bacillati > Bacillota > Bacilli > Caryophanales > Bacillaceae > Rossellomorea > Rossellomorea sp. LJF3. The sequence continues at coordinate 67,155 of NZ_JBANLY010000012.1, forward strand.
TTCCTGGAGGGAGTCTTTCCGTTGCTTCACTTCTCGAGAAAGGACAGTCAACTCTTCGTCTTCAGAGAGTTCCTGTTTCCCATGTTTGATGGCTTCATTTTGAAGTGAAGCCTTAAGCATGCGGATAACGGAAAGCTTCTCTTTTTCTTTATTTTTCATCGCTTGTTTCATATCATCATTTAAACGATTGAGAAGACTCATACTTACACCCTCTCTTAGAACTTACGCTTTCTTGCAGCTTCTGATTTCTTTTTGCGTTTTACGCTTGGCTTTTCATAAAATTCGCGCTTTCTAAACTCTTGTAAAGTTCCTGTTTTAGAAACTGAGCGTTTGAAGCGACGAAGAGCATCTTCAAGCGATTCGTTTTTACGAACAACTGTTTTTGACATCTCTCTTTCCCTCCCTCCGAACACACTACACTTACATGTTCAAGTCAAGAAATGGTTTGTACCAATTTCTTAAGACGCAGGATTATCTGACGTCCTTTACTTCACCAATTGGTTATGGCTTTGCCCTTGCCTAATTGTCACAAGGGGACAGAAAGTGTATGTCTTTCTTGGATGGATTCTTTAATAATATAAAGAAATCCATGTACTTTGCCATTATAATATATGATATGTGTCAGGTCAACAATTTATCATAAAACACTTATATAAATAGGCATGTCTCACTCATTTCCCCCATACATTTGTATTAATCGTACTGGTGTACAGGAGGAATTCAATGATCTTACATGGAATCGCCTTTATTTTTTTTATCTTATGTTTCTTATTCGGCATGACCTGGCTAAGGTCGGGGCTATTTAATATTGCAAATCAGAAAATCAAGACTTGGCTTCACTATCTCACGAGCACCCCTGTCAAGGGTGTCATGACAGGCACCGTTGTCACAGCCTTTATTCACAGCAGCTCAGCCGTCATGGTCCTCACAGTGGGACTTGCTTCCTCCGGTCTGATCCCTTTCCGTCAAACCATCGGGATCATGCTCGGTTCGAATATCGGTACCACTTTCACTCTTGAAATGTTCACCCTGGATATGAACTATCTCATTGTTCCATCCATGATCATCGGATGTGTATTGTATTTTTTCAGATCTCCTCAAATCAAAAGCAGCGGTATGATCTTCATAGGTTTCGGATTGATCTTTACATCGATCCGGGCCATTCAATGGCTTGCAACGCCTTTGACGACCCACGAATCATTGCGTTCTTACATGATTCAGGTTAATGAACATCTTGTCCTCGCATTACTGATTGGATGCGTGTTGACGGCCATCATCCAATCGAGTACCATCGTTACAGGCGTGACGATGGGGTTTCTGGCTGCTGGTTCGATTGATCTTCATGCAGGGATAGCCATCATGCTCGGTGCCAATGTCGGGACCTGTATCACAGCCTTTATTGCAAGCATCGGCGGCGGCATCCAGGCAAAGCTGACGGCATACGCCCATATCTGGCTGAATGTGATGGGTGTGGCACTTTTCATCCCTTTCATCCCCTTACTTGGGTCGGTTGTAGGAACGCTCGCTGATTCTGCGGATTTGCAATTGGCCCATGCCAGTGTCCTATTCAACCTTATATGCTCCCTGCTTGTTCTTCCATTCGCCAATTCGTTTGCCCGGTTAATCGAAAAGGTCCACCTTCCAAAAAAAAACTGAGCGGATACCCGCTCAGCTTTTTATCTTATTAATAATCTGAATCGCTTGTTAAACCTTGGACGATTTTCACACCTGAGCTCGCTCCTAAACGAGTAGCCCCTGCTTCGATCATCGCTTGTGCGTCTTCAAGGGAACGTACTCCGCCTGAAGCCTTCACGCCGATATCAGGTCCAACTGTTTTTCTCATTAAAGCGATATCTTCAACCGTTGCTCCACCAGTCGAGAAGCCGGTCGATGTTTTCACATAGTCCGCTCCCGCTTCCACAGCAAGTTGACAAGCTTTCACTTTTTCTTCATCTGTCAGAAGACATGTTTCGATGATGACTTTAGAAAGGGCTTTTCCTTTAGAAGCTGCAACAACCGCTTCGATGTCACGTTTTACCAATTCGTGGTCTCCACTTTTCAGTGCACCGATATTGATGACCATGTCGACTTCCGTTGCCCCTTTTTCGATTGCGTCTTTTGTTTCGAATGCTTTCGTTTCAGGTGTAGAAGCTCCAAGCGGGAACCCGATCACCGTACATACCTTCACTTCTGTACCGCTTAATAATTCGCTTGAATATTGTACCCAAGTAGGGTTTACACACACAGAAGCAAACTTGAATTCTTTCGCTTCCTGGCAAAGCACCTCCACTTGATCTTTTGTTGATTCAGGTTTAAGTAAAGTATGATCGATCATACTTGCAATGTTCATAGTCATTGATTATCTCTCCTTTAACAGTTGTCCGTACCTCTCTTATCATACCAAAACTATGAGAAAAAGACGAGCAATTTATAGTATCTCCCAAAATAAAGAAAACCTTTTCATATGTTCTGAAATGACATTTTCAGAAAGAAAGAAAAAACAACCCCGGAGCGAGCCGGGGTTGTAACGTATTTATTTTAGTCGGTATACTCTCGCCTCGTATGGTTTGAGGGTTAATTTGCTCAACTCTCCATGGTTCTCCACTTCATAGTTATTCAATAGAAGGTTCTCTGATGATACGTTAAGTTTACCAAGGTCACAAACGGCGTTCTTAGTGGAAAGGTTTGTGATGACGACCATGGATGTGTTTTCTCCAGTGCGGGTATAGGCATAGATTTGCTTGTCTTTTTCAAGGAGCAGATCATAGATTCCGTACGTGAAGACGTCTTCCCTTTTCTTAAGTTGAATCATTTTCTTGTAGAAGTTGAGTATGGACTTTTCATCTTTTTCCTGTGCTTCTACGTTGATCGTCTTATAGTTTGGGTTCACTTTCATCCAAGGTGTACCAGTTGTGAATCCGCTGTTTTCCCCGGCTGACCATTGCATCGGTGTTCTGCTGTTATCACGGGAGGAAGCCCAGATGATTTCCATGATGTCTTGATGAGGCACCCCTTCTTCACGTTTAAGACGGTATAGATTTTTTACGGCAACATCATCATAGTCTTCGATGGAAGGAAATTGAACGTTCGTCATGCCGATTTCCTGTCCCTGATAGATGAAAGGTGTCCCCTGCATCAGGAAATACATGGCGGCCATCGCTGTTGCACTTTCTTTCCAATATTCCTTGTCATTGCCCCAAGTCGAAACCACGCGGGCTTTATCATGATTCTCGATGAAAAGGGCATTCCAGCCGTTTCCTTCCAGCCCTTTCTGCCAACGCGTCAGCACCTTTTTCAATTCCACGATGTCTAGATCCGGATTTGTTTCCGCATCCCACAATCCAAGATGCTCGAATTGAAAGATCATATCCATCTTTCCGTTCTCTTTACCGACCCATAGTTCCGCTTCATCTGCCTTCACGCCGTTTGCTTCTCCAACCGACATCACATCATAATTGGCAAACGTACGATCCTTGAATTCCTGAAGGAACGTATGGATCCCTTTTTGATTCATATGCATGTCAAAGGAAGAAACGTATTTTTCCTTCTTTGGATTCGGCATATCCGGCAGACCCGCCCGCTTTTTAATATGACTGATGGCATCGATTCTGAAGCCGTCGATTCCTTTATCCAACCACCAATTTACCGTGTCATATAGTGCCTCACGCACTTCTTCGTTTTCCCAGTTCAGATCCGGCTGCTTTGTCGAGAAGACATGGAGGAAGTATTGGTCCGTTTCTTCATCATATTGCCAGGCAGATCCCCCGAAAATGCTTTCCCAGTTATTCGGTTCTTTCCCTTTCACGCCATCTCTCCAAATATACCAATCACGCTTTGGGTTGTCCTTGGAACTCTTTGACTCGATGAACCAAGGGTGTTCATCACTGGTATGATTCAGGACAAGATCAATGATCAGTTTCATATCCCGATTATGAACTTCTTTCAATAGCTGGTCGAAGTCTTCCATCGTTCCGAAGTCTTCCATGATATCCTGATAATCCGAAATATCATAACCATTATCATCATTGGGAGATTTATACATCGGACAGATCCAAATCACATCGATCCCTAACTCTTTAATATAATCCAAACGTTGGATGACTCCCTGTAAGTCCCCGATTCCGTCACCGTTTGAATCCTGGAAACTTCTCGGATAGATTTGGTATCCCACTGCCTCTTTACGCCATGCCTTTTTCATCGTAACACCTCATCAAAGTATAGTAAGATACAAACGCTTACATTTAATGCAATCGTTTGCACTATCATTTAAAAAAAAGACTCTTTTCAAATATTCGATTAACAATACTAGTTTACAACCTTCTTCTGCACTAATCAATAGATAATTAGATTCTAACCCAAAAAAGAAAGTGGTTACAAAGTATTATTGTGCAAAAATAAATGCAGGGCACCCGAGCGAAACGTCAGGTGCCTTCATCTATTAAATGGCTGCTTTTTCTTCTGAATCTTCAAGTACTCGCACAAATTGGCCTTCATTTAGGGGATAACCTGCTTTGGTGAGTTTCACTTTTACAAGCTTCCCTACCATCTCTTCCGTTGCAGGGAATACCACTTTCAAGTAGTTATCCGTGTATCCTACATAGAGGTCATCCTGATAGATTTCTTCAGGGATTACCTCCAACACTTCGTTTTCGAACTCTGAAGCGTATTCTTTCGCTAATTGGTTCGAAAGTTCAATTAAACGGTGGACGCGTTCGTTCTTGATGTCTTCATCAATCTGATCGTCCATTCGGGCAGCGGGCGTGCCTGTCCGTTTTGAATAAGGGAAAACGTGAAGCTCAGAGAATTTATGCTCTTTGATGAAATGATACGTTTCCATGAATTCTTCTTCCGTTTCACCCGGGAAACCAACAATGACATCGGATGTGACGGCAAGTCCGGGAAGCGCTTTTTTAAGCTTCTCTAAACGCTCGGCAAAGAATTCCATCGTATATTTTCTGCGCATTCTCTTAAGGACCGTGTTCGATCCTGATTGAAGTGGAATGTGCAGATGCCTTACCACGATATCGGATTGATCGATTACTTCAATGACTTCATCCGTCAATTGACTCGCTTCGATGGAAGATATGCGAATTCTCTTGAGACCCTTCACCTTTTGCTCAAGATCTTTAAGGAGCATAGCAAGATTGTAGTCTTTCATGTCCTCTCCGTATCCGCCTGTATGGATCCCTGTCAGGACAATTTCTTTGTATCCTGCATCTACAAGCTGCTGAGCCTGGTGAATGACTTCTTCAGGGTCGCGGGATCTCATCAGTCCACGTGCCCATGGAATGATACAGAACGTACAGAAATTGTTGCAGCCTTCCTGAATCTTAAGGGAGGCACGGGTACGGTCCGTGAATGCCGGGACATCCAATTCCTCATACACCCGATTCTTCATGATGTTCGTGACTCCATTGATTGGTTGACGCTCTTTTTTATATTCCTCGATGTACGTAAGCATTTTCCTGCGATCCTGTGTGCCGACAACGACATCGACTCCCGGGATGGCCATGATTTCGGCCGGGGACGTTTGGGCATAGCATCCTGTTACACAGATGACCCCTTCAGGATTTTTCCGGATGGCACGGCGGATGACCTGCCTGCTCTTCTTATCTCCTGTATTGGTTACGGTACATGTATTGATGACATACACATCTGCGATCGAGTCATATTCTACACGTTCATATCCTTCTTCTTTAAATAGTTGCCAGATGGCTTCAGTTTCGTAGTGGTTCACTTTACACCCTAGAGTGTGAAACGCTACTGATGGCATTGCAATCACCTCATAAGTTCTAATTGATAGCTGATGGCTGAGAGAACATACAATGGAGCAGTCTCCGTTCGGAGGATCCTAGGGCCAAGGCCGCATGTAAGAAAGCCCCCGTTTTTCAACAGCTCTATTTCTTTCTCCGATAATCCACCTTCAGGGCCGAATACGACCAGTACACTTTGCCCGTTACCGATGGAGGACAACACCTTTGACAGGTTCCCTTTCTCACCGGCGCGTGCTTCTTCTTCATATGCGACAAGTTTATAATCGAAATTTGCCTGAATCAATTGTTTAATTGAAACGGGTGCAGAGACCTCAGGGACGAGAAGTCTATGGGACTGTTCAGCCGCTTCCTTCACGATCTTTTCCCAACGCTCTGTCTTTTTCTTTGCTTTTTTTTCGTCCCATTTCACAATGGAGCGATCCGCATTAAAAGGGATAAATTGAGTGGCTCCAAGCTCTGTTCCCTTTTGGAAAATCAACTCCAATTTATCCCCTTTCGGCAGTCCGCTCGCAATGGTTACTTTAATTGGTAATTCTTTCGTCGATGTTTCCCATTGTACTATTGAAAGCTTGACTGCGTCACTGGAAATCGTTTCAATACGGGTGATCGCTGATGCCTGATCTTTGAAGACAACGAATACTTCATCCTGTTCCTTCATCCTCATGACACGGACAATATGATGATAATCATCCCCCGTGATCATAATCGGATCATTTTCTCGATATAGGTCTCCTATAAAATATCGTTGCATACAGTTTCAACTCCACCGTTTTTACTTTGTTTTATTCAGGCTTGATTGCGATGATCGCAACCCAGTCTTCCATTACCATGATCTCTTCGATCTGGAAACCGGCAGCCTCCAATGAGTCACGTACTTCCTGCTTTTTAGGCTGGATGATTCCGGAAGTGATAAAATATCCACCCGGCTTCACAAGCTCATATGCGTCTTCTGTAAAGCGAAGGATGATTTCAGCCAGGATGTTCGCCACGATCACATCAGCCTGCCCGGTCACCCCGTTCAATAGATTATTGGCATCCACAGATACCGTTTCCTGTACTTTGTTCAACTTAACATTCAGCCTTGCTGAACGAACCGCGACTTCATCCAGATCATATGCACGTACCTGGTCTGCAGCTAATAGTGCCGATGCAATGGATAATACACCTGAGCCCGTACCAACATCAATGACGGAATCATGTTCTTTTACGATTCGCTCCAGTGCCTGGATACACATGACGGTAGTCGGGTGCGTACCCGTTCCGAACGCCATGCCCGGATCCAGTTCAATGATGAGTTCATCACTATGAACCGGAGTATAATCTTCCCAGGTTGGAACAATCGTAAATTTATCGGAAATCTTCACCGGGTGGTAATATTTCTTCCAAGCAGTAGCCCACTCTTCTTCATTCACTTCAGAAATCTCCACTTTATTTTCACCAATGTCGATATCATACGTAACGAGGTTCGTGATGCCCTGCTTAATCTCGTCAACGGTTTCACCAAGGAAACTATTGACGGGCAAATAGGCTTTGACCATGACGCCGTCAGTTGGGTAGTCATCAGGGTTGAGTTGGTAGATCTCCCCGAACATATCTTCTCTTTCCTTAACTAATTCGGCGGGGTCTTCAATGACCACACCGCTTGCCCCTGATTCGTGAAGAATGTTTGAAATCGGCTCAATCGCTTCATTCGTTGTAAGAATACTGATTTCTGACCATTTCATTGATCTACCAACTCCGCTCTTTAGTTATTCGCCTTTAAAGGCCTTTTTTACTTTTTCAAAGAAGCTTTCATGCTGTTCATCAGGAATTTGACCGCTGATGTCTGCAAATTCTCTCAATAATTGTTTCTGCTTATCCGTCAGCTTGGAAGGCGTGACCACTTTCACCTGTACATGCTGATCCCCTGTACCGTAACCACGTACATTCGGTACTCCTTTGCCTTTCAAGCGGAATCTCGTACTCGTCTGAGTTCCTGCAGGGACTTTCAGCTTTACTTTACCGTGTAAGGTCGGTACTTCAATTTCATCACCCAATGCTGCCTGGGCAAACGTTACAGGCATTTCGCAGTAGATATCATCTCCGTTACGCTCGAAGAAGTCATGTGAACGGACGTGGAAAACCACATACAGGTCACCCGCAGGGCCGCCATTGATACCCGGTTCCCCTTGACCTGTCACGCGCAGTTGTTGTCCATCATCGATTCCAGCAGGGATCTTGACAGCGATTTTACGACGTTTCTGTACTTTACCCGCACCGCCACACGTTGAACATTTTTCCTTGATTTGTTTACCTGTACCGTTACAGTAGTGACAAACCCTTCTGTTCACAATGCGGCCGAATGGTGTATTCTGCTCGACATTCAATTGACCGGATCCATTACAGTGAGAACATGTATTGACCTTTGTCCCAGGCTTCGCTCCCGAACCATGGCACGTATCACACTCTTCTTCTCTCGGAATTTCGATTTCGGTTTCTTTCCCGAATACCGCTTCTTCAAATGTCAGAGACATCGTGTATTGAAGGTCCGCCCCTTGACGGGGAGCATTTGGATCTCTTCTGCGGCCGCCGCCTCCACCGAAGAATGTATTGAAGATATCCTCGAAACCACCGAAACCGCCGCCGCCAAAGTCAGCGCCGCCGCCGAATCCCTGGTTAGGGTCCGTGTGACCGAAACGATCATACTGAGCGCGCTTCTGATCATCACTTAACACTTCATACGCTTCCGATATTTCTTTGAACTTCTCATCCGCATCCGCTTCTTTATTAATATCCGGATGATATTTTTTGGAGAGCTTGCGGTATGCTTTCTTCATTTCGTCTTTTGAGGCGTCTTTTCCAACCCCAAGAACCTCATAATAGTCCCGTTTACTCATTAAAACACCACTCCCGAATCCTTTGCATAAAGGTTATTTTAACATTGAGCTTCGACTATTATCAATAAAAACTCAACATTCCTTACTTTAGTTTGTGTCTGTTGATTGAAGGTTTCCTTCAATCATAGAAAAAGTCAAAGCCAAGAACCGCCCTGACTTTGACTTTTTCGTTCGTTTACACCTGATTATTTCTTGTCGTCATTTACTTCTTCATATTCCGCGTCGACCACATCGTCATCTTTCGAAGCTTCGCCTTCAGCGCCTTGAGCTGCCTGAGCATCCGCTTGAGCCTGCTCATAAAGCTTCATCGTTAAGCTTTGAACGATTTCCTGCAATGCGTCTTTCTTTTCGCGGATAAGATCAAGAACATCTTTCTCGATCGCTTCTTTCAATTCAGCTTTCGCATCTTCCGCTTTTTTCACTTCATCTTCTTCTACTTTGCCTTCAAGATCTTTTAACGTTTTTTCCGTTTGGAAAACAAGTTGGTCGGCTTCGTTGCGAAGTTCAACTTCCTCTTTACGTTTCTTATCTGCTTCGGCATTTTCTTCGGCTTCTTTCACCATGCGCTCGACTTCATCATCTGAAAGGCCTGTAGAAGATTTGATTGTGATGTTTTGCTCTTTGCCTGTTCCAAGGTCTTTCGCACTAACATTTACAATACCATTCTTATCGATATCGAATTTCACTTCGATTTGTGGAACTCCACGCGGTGCCGGTGGAATGTCTGATAATTGGAAACGTCCAAGCGTTTTGTTGTCCGCAGCCATTGGGCGCTCACCTTGTAATACGTGAATGTCAACAGCAGTCTGGTTATCAGCGGCAGTCGAGAATGTTTGGGATTTAGACGTCGGGATCGTCGTGTTACGCTCGATCAGCTTCGTAGATACTCCACCCATTGTTTCGATACCGAGTGATAGTGGTGTAACGTCAAGTAATACAACGTCTTTTACATCTCCAGTCAGAACTCCACCTTGAATGGCTGCACCCATCGCTACAACTTCGTCAGGGTTAACACCTTTAGATGGCTCTTTACCTGTTTCTTTTCTGATTGCTTCCTGTACAGCAGGGATACGAGTCGATCCACCGACAAGGATGATCTTATCGATTTCACTTGCAGAAAGACCGGCATCTTTCATTGCTTGACGAGTTGGTCCCATTGTACGTTCTACAAGGTCAGATGAGATTTCATCGAATTTCGCTCTTGAAAGAGTCACTTCCAAGTGAAGTGGTCCTGCTTCTCCAGCTGTGATGAAAGGAAGTGAGATTTGAGTTGAAGTCACTCCTGAAAGATCTTTCTTCGCTTTCTCCGCTGCGTCTTTCAAACGTTGAAGGGCCATTTTATCCTTTGAAAGATCGATTCCGTTTTCTTTTTTGAATTCAGCCACAAGGTAATCGATGATCACTTGGTCAAAGTCGTCCCCACCAAGACGGTTGTCACCGGCAGTCGAGCGTACTTCGAATACTCCGTCACCAAGTTCAAGGATAGATACGTCGAACGTACCGCCACCAAGGTCGTATACAAGGATCGTCTGGTCTTGATCCATTTTATCAAGTCCGTATGCAAGTGCTGCAGCAGTCGGCTCATTGATGATACGCTCAACTTCAAGACCTGCGATTTTACCTGCGTCTTTTGTTGCTTGACGTTCTGCGTCGTTGAAATAAGCAGGTACTGTGATAACCGCTTTTTCAACTTTTTCCCCAAGGTAATCCTCTGCATATGATTTCAAGTGTTGAAGAATCATAGCTGAGATTTCCTGTGGCGTATATTCTTTTCCTTCTGCTTCTACTTTATGGTCAGTTCCCATGTGACGTTTCACTGAGATGATTGTGTTAGGGTTTGTGATCGCTTGGCGCTTTGCCACTTCCCCAACTTGCTTTTCACCATTTTTGAACGCTACGACTGAAGGCGTTGTGCGGTTTCCTTCTGCGTTTGCAATGACCTTCGGCTCTCCGCCTTCAAGTACTGATACACATGAGTTTGTTGTACCTAAGTCAATACCGATAATTTTACTCATAGTAAGAATCCTCCCTGTTTTGTATATGTAATGTCTTGTTTATTGACTGACCTTCACCATGGAAGGACGAATTACTCTGTCTTTCAGTTTGTATCCCTTTTGGAATTCCTCGACAACGATATTACTATCGTAGTTTTCATCTTCCACCTGCATGACAGCTTGATGCATATGAGGGTCAAACTCCTGACCTACCGCTTCAATCGGTTCCACTCCCTCTTTCTTAAGGGCTTCAACAAGACTTCTGTGAACCATTTCCATTCCTTGAAGCAGTTGTTTCGTTTGCTCATTATCAGCTTCTATATTCAAAGCACGTTCGAAATTATCCAGTGCCGGTAATAGTTCCGTAATCAGTCCTTGAGCACGATACTTTTCCTTCGATTCGTTTTCCACGTTAATGCGACGGCGGAAATTATCGAAATCGGCTCTTAAACGAAGATAACGATTTTCAGACTCATTCAGCTTTTCCTCTAATTGTGAAAGCTCATCTGATTCTTGCTGCTCTTCAAGCACTTCTTCAGCTTGAGGTTCTTCAGCGAATACTTCTTCCACCGCTTCGCCTTTTTCCTCTTTCGCTTCCTGCTGCTCTTGTTTCGTTTCTTCAGACATAACATTCACCTCCTTAAAAATGTGATCCTTTAAAGCGCTCGTATGAAGGCTCCGAAACGTCTGTAGAGACGCACTTTCGGGGCCTTATTTTCCTTTATACAATATGTCCACTAATCCCCACTTTGATACAGCTTCGTCAGAACCTTGGACATATCGTTTGAGAAGAAATTAAGTAAACTGACGACACGGGAATACTCCATCCGGGTAGGCCCGATGATCGCAATGGAACCTAATTGTTCTTTGCCAATCGAATAAGTAGCGGTTATGAGACTGCAATTCTCCATAGCAAGATGATCGTTTTCTTTCCCGATCTTTATGTTCACACCTGTGGCAGATGGACGGATCAGGTTATAGATACTCTCTTCCTGTTCAATCATTTCAAGAAGCATGCGGACCTTTTGTACATCGTTGAATTCAGGCTGATTCAGGATATTGGTCTTACCTCCAAAGAACAGCTTATCCGTGACCGTTGGATTAAAGGAATCCGTTAAGGAATGGAGGATAAAATCATAATTCTGTATATGCTCTTTGAGTAAAAGAGCGACTTCCTTAAAGATTTTATCGTTCAACTCACTGATCGGAACACCCGTCAAGCGGTCATTTAATATGTGTACAAGCTTTTCAAGCTCGGAGGCATCCATTGTCGGCGGGATATGGAACAGCTTATTTTCAACATGTCCGTTATCCGTGACGATGATGGCAATGGCCGTATCTTTGTTAAGGGGAATCAGTTGAATTTTTTTCAACTTGTTTTCCTTTAAATCAGGCCCTAATACAATCGTTGTATAATTGGTCAGCTCTGAAAGGATCTTCGCCGATTTCTGAACCACTTTTTCCAATTCATACATGCGCTCGGTAAAGATGGAGCGTAGTGCATGCACATCATTCTTCTTTAATTTCTGTGGAGAAAGCAAGTGATCCACATAGTATCGATAGCCTTTTTCTGACGGTACGCGACCTGAGGATGTGTGGGTTTTTTCGATAAAGCCCAAATCCTCAAGATCTGCCATTTCGTTTCGGATCGTAGCCGAACTGAATGAGATCTCATCTTTTTTAGACAAGCTCCTCGAACCGACAGGCTGGGCAGAAAGAATAAAATCATCAATGATCACTTGAAGAATTAGAAGTTGTCGATCTGTTAACAACATTCATCACCCCTGTTAGCACTCTACTAAGATGAGTGCTAAATCTAATTAATAAATTATCAAATCAGTAAAGGGATGTCAATATATTAGATTGGGTCTTTTCATTGGCCTTTTAAAAATAGCGAGTGGTGGTTGATTTCCGCTGCAGGTGCTCGCTTTCCGCAGGGCGTGAGTTGAGCACCTTCCGCTTCAATCAACTTAATTAGCATAAGCTAACCCTCACATTCGAACACGACTATTCGATTACACCCAGGAATGATTGAAAAACCTCATTCCCTAAAAAGCGCCCTTGTTTTGTAAGTGCTACTTTCTCTTGATTTACTGAGAGCAGTCCGCGCTTTTCCATTTCTTTGATGGATGGGCCAAAGACGGATTCTATGCTGGATCCGAATTTTTGTTGGAATATGGTTTTACTTACGCCTTCGACTTTACGCAACCCGAGGAACATTTCTTCTTCCATCATTTCGGCTTTGGTGACTTGATGCTCCTGGATGGTCGGAAGGGAACCTTGTGAAATCGGGTCCATGTATTTTTTGAGCGGTCCGTAGTTGGAATAACGTACTCCGTTTATATATCCGTGTGCACCTGCTCCTAAACCATAATATTCATTATTGTCCCAGTAAACGAGATTGTGTTTGCTTTCAAATCCCGGTTTGGCAAAGTTACTGATCTCATATTGATTGATCCCATACTTCTCCATCGTTTCGATCAGGATTTCGTACATGGCTGCCTCCTGGTCCTGGGACGGCAGTGACAACTTACCCTTTCTCATCAAGTTATAGAAAACCGTTTTCGGCTCTACAATGAGTGAATAGGCTGAGTAATGAGGAAGATCCAGATCAAGGGCTTTTGTTAGGGTATCCTGAAAATCTTCCTCTGTTTGCCTTGGAAGACTATAAATCAGATCGATGCTGATGTTAGAGAATCCTACTTTTTGAGCGTTTTCTACTGACGTATAGACATCTTCGCTTTTATGGGTACGACCGATTCCTTTCAATAGTTCATCATTGAAGGATTGAACCCCGAAACTCAACCGATTCACACCGTGATCCTTTAACACGCGTAGTTTATCTTGTGTTAGATCACCAGGGTTTGCTTCGAAGGTAAATTCACCCTTTTCAAATGGCAAATGGGTCGTGATGGATTCACACAGCGTATCGAGCTGACTAGCATCCAAAGACGTCGGCGTACCACCTCCGACAAAAACTGTATCCAGTTTCTCAGAAGCTGATACTCTATGTTTCATTTCCTGACCCAGGGTGATTAAGTATTCATTTACGGGCTGACCTTCCAGGAAAACTTTATTAAAATCACAATAGTGGCAGATATGTTCACAAAAAGGAATATGAATATAAGCTGATTTAACCAAGATTATCCCTCCTTTTGGGGCATTCATAGAGAAAAGGGGGTAAGCTGTGCTTGAAAAACAAGCCACTTTCCCCCTTTATCTGCATGACGATTATTTTTTATCCGTATCATCCATTTTCAGGACGGCCATGAAGGCTTCCTGCGGAACTTCAACATTCCCAACGGACTTCATACGTTTTTTACCTTCTTTTTGTTTATCAAGAAGCTTACGTTTACGCGAGATATCCCCACCGTAACATTTTGCCAGTACGTTCTTCCGGATGGCTTTAATAGTGGATCTTGCTACAATCTTCTGTCCGATCGCTGCCTGGACGGGCACTTCGAATTGTTGTCTAGGGATTAATTCCTTCAATTTCTCAACAATCAGCTTCCCGCGTTCATAAGCAAAGTCACGGTGAACGATAAAGCTCAGGGCATCGACATTTTCAGCATTCAGCAGGATATCCATTTTCACAAGCTTGGATTCCTTGTATCCGATTAGCTCATAATCAAATGAAGCGTACCCTTTCGTATTCGATTTCAACTGATCGAAGAAGTCATATACGATTTCAGCAAGCGGGATTTCATAGACGATGTTCACTCGTGTATCATCCATATACTGCATATCGATGAAGTTCCCGCGCTTTACTTGACAAAGTTCCATTACGGCACCTACGTAATCGTTCGGAACCATTATCGTTGCTTTGACATAAGGTTCTTCCACATGATCGACCTTTTGAGGATCCGGCATCATGGATGGGTTATCCACTTTCACTTCTTCACCGTCCGTCAATTTCACATGATAGATAACGCTCGGTGCAGTCGTGATCAGGTCGATCTTGAATTCCCGTTCGATACGTTCCTGAATGATCTCCATATGCAGGAGACCCAGGAATCCACAACGGAATCCAAACCCTAATGCCTGTGAAGTTTCAGGCTCGAATTGAAGGGCAGAGTCATTTAATTCAAGCTTTTCAAGCGCTTCTCGTAGATCATTATAACGATTTGAATCAATCGGATATAGACCGCAATAAACCATCGGGTTCATTCGGCGATAACCAGGCAATGCTTCCTGTGCAGGATTATTGGCAAGTGTGATCGTATCCCCTACACGGGTGTCTCCGACGTTCTTGATCGCTGCAGTCAAATATCCAACATCCCCGACCGTCAATTCCTTCTGACCCGTCGCTTTCGGAGTGAAGACGCCGATCTCGGTCACTTCAAACTCTTTCCCTGTTGCCATCATGCGCACCTTATCCCCTACCTTGACGCTTCCATCCATCACACGGATGTAGGCAACGACTCCTCGGTAGGCGTCATATAAAGAGTCAAAGATAAGGGCTTTTAATGGTGCATCTGGATCCCCTTGAGGAGCAGGCACCTTTTCCACCACCTGCTCGAGGATCTCTTCAATCCCGATTCCGGCTTTGGCGGATGCAAGGACTGCTTCAGATGCATCCAGACCAATGACATCTTCCACTTCCTGACGAACTCTCTCGGGATCGGCTGCCGGAAGGTCGATTTTGTTGATGACGGGCAGGATTTCCAAGTTATTATCCAAGGCAAGATACACGTTTGCAAGCGTCTGTGCTTCAATCCCCTGAGCGGCATCCACTACAAGGACAGCTCCCTCACAAGCCGCTAAACTACGGGATACTTCGTATGTAAAGTCTACGTGCCCCGGTGTATCGATAAGGTGGAAAATATATTCTTCCCCATCCTTTGCCTGATACTTTAATTGCACAGAATTTAATTTGATGGTGATTCCACGCTCTCTCTCAAGGTCCATGGAATCCAGCAATTGGGCTTTCATTTCACGTGCCGTCAATGCTTTCGTCTTTTCTAATATACGATCGGCAAGGGTAGATTTCCCATGGTCGATATGAGCTATAATGGAAAAGTTTCTAATTCTCGATTGTCTCTCTAATTTCTCTTCACGGTTCATTATTCGTTCAACTCCTGTTATTTCCACACATGTACACTATTTTGAATTATAGCAGTAGACTATATATTATTCAATGTAAACTAAAAGGCCTATTGGGAATTGACCGATTTCCTTGTATTCCGCGAATCGACCTGTGACGTGAAACATAACAAAGAAGGCTCCAGGAGGGCCTTCTTTTCGTTTAAATGAGCGAAGCAATGACGTCCACTATTTTATTGGTGATGCTTTCGATGGTATTCGCTATCACTTTTCCGATGGAAGAAAATACATTAAAGGCTTTCATTTCTCCTAGCTTCTCTTTCTTTTCAGTCAGGGTTTTGGAATCCACCTCATTCCCGAGGAACGATGCTTCGACATTACCCTCCACGTTCTCGTTGACGCCGACAGGAGAGGTGAAGTTCTGCTGTTCATGTCCCTTCATATCCACGATTCCTTGATTGGCATATTGCATCCCGATCAGGACTCCGATAAATAATGCCGTTATGAGAAATGCACATTTAAAAAAGAATTTCGTCATGTTCATCCATCCTTTTCATTACTGTCTTACAGCAGGGGTCTTGAGGGAACCATCCACCTTTTCTGCCTGCCAATAATATTCAGCAAATACATCAGCGAAAGCGTCTGCCGTCCTCTCCAGTTCCTCAAATGTATTATCCACCCCTCCGAATTCAAGGAGCATGGCGTTTCCGGAAAGATCCTGATTGAATTTACCGTTTGTGCCACTGCCCTTTTTCGCTATGACTCCACGTGAAATCCCTTTATATTTTGATTCCAATCGCTTATGAAGTTCGGTTGCCAGTTTCAGGTTCTGTTCATAGTTCGGGTGCTCTTCCCCTACAACAAATGCAAGCTTTGCGTAGGGCTTGCCGCCTATCGTCACGGTCGTCATGTCTCTCCTCTGTGAATCCCGGTGAATATCCACCATATACAACAAATCTTTATTGCTGGTCATGGCTGCCTGCACCAGCGGCCGCGACTCCTGATAAGCTGCCCAGTAGTCAAGTCCCTTATGGTTTAAGTTTTGGATCACATCGGTCTTATCGATGCTTGTCCCTATCCCCTCGTCCTCCAGGCCCGTCTTCACCATTTCGCCCACCCTGGTGACATTGATCTTGGAGTGCATGGCGGAATCCGGTTTGGTCACTCCCTCCAGATAAGGAAGATAGGATTCCCTCGTATGAGTGAAGTAAAGAAGGACCGTCTTTTTATTTCCTGTGGATAATGGCGGGGCTACGTCCCCGCCCTTTTGATTGGTTTCTTTCAGATCCCCGACATTCTTGAGTTGCGCTTCATTTTCAGATTCCAGTGCTTCAGGTGGGGGGACCGATTCAATCGGCAAATTCGTAAAGTCCGTCCCTTCCCCTGCCACCAGGATATCCCCGTCAAAAATCGAGAAACCCGGCAGTTCACGACCGAGAAAGCTCCGGGGATCTTCGAAACTTACGTTGGTGGCCACCTGAAAGAAGATGGATGAGAAGCTTGGGAGGGCCTGATCCTCTTCTGTCAATATTTGATTAAAAGACCGGTTTTCCAGCGCCAGCAATTTATACAATGTCTCACCCTTCACACTGGAAGCCGCTTGATTCAACGAATTCGACGTTATTCTATATTCAGGGTTGGAGGAAGTGAGGATCCCGATCATCGAAAATATCGAGAGCAATCCTGCAAGGAAAATCAGCGTCCCTTTCAGTAACGTAGACATTTGTATGGCAATGACATAGTTAGAGTCTTTGTATGATCTCATTCTCCCACCCTTTCTTTTCTCTACTCTAGTACAACCTATGACAATGATAGAGATAGTAGAACTGTATGTAGTAGTCATTATGAGATGTTTGGTGGAAAGTTAAACGGTAAAGTCTAGTATTTTTCGTGATGGACAGGTGCTTTTTGGTTGGATTTTTATAAGAAAGGGGAAACTTTTCCCCATATCAAAAACGCCTCGAGGTCCACATTCCCCCTCGAGGCGTAATCATCTACATCCATCTATCTCGTCTGATATCCCGTATTCGCCTGATTCACTGCATCATGGAGCGCCGCATTGAGGCCGCTTGCGATGAGGTTCGCCATGTCCTCCATGAACACATCCACTTCTTTCGGTGTGACCATCAGGTTATGGCCGATCGGAGACAGGACTTCATGAATCAGCTTTCGTTTTTCCTGATCTTCCAGGGTTCCGACGATTCCCATGAAGGTTTGTCGATGCTGTTCTTCCGGGAGATCTTCCTCTGTCAGCTTCCTTCTTTCACCGAAGCTCAGTCCTGCAGGAGCAAGGGATCGTGAAGGACGGTCCCCTTCTCTCATTTCTTTCCCAAAGTGTTTCAAGAGGAAATCCACTGTATCGCTCACGATTGTCACAGCATCCAGCACAGTCGGAACACCGATGGCAATGACCGGGACACCCAATGTTTCCTGATCCAGCCCTTTCCGTTTATTCCCCACTCCAGACCCCGGATGGATTCCGGTATCTGATATTTGGATCGTCGCATTGACGCGTTCGATCGACCGGGAAGCCAGGGCGTCGATGGCGATGATAAAGTCGGGCTTTGATTTCTCCACCACCCCGAAAATGATATCACTCGTTTCAATCCCTGTCAGTCCCATGACACCCGGCACGAGGGCACTGACCGGTCGATACCCTTCTTCCACCGATTCAGGCTGCAATTCGAATAGATGTCTCGTTACAATGATGTCTTCACATACCCTCGGCCCCAATGAATCAGGGGTCACATTCCAGTTTCCGAGGCCGACGATCAAACAGCTTGCATTTTTACTGATTTTGTTATTGATCAGGAATTGATTGAATTCATTGGCGAATATATTTTCGACCTTCTGTTGCAGCTCTGTATTTTCCTCACGGATACCATGAGCCTCGATCGTTAAATAGTTTCCCGGTTTTTTTCCGATTTTTTCTTCCCCTTCCGGCGTGACCGTCACGAGGGAAACCTTCACTCCATCTTCTTCTTTTTCTTTAATCATGACACCCTGAATGGATGACGTATCCTCCGCTTTATCACTGACGACCATTTCTCTTGCTTCCACGGCAAGATCGGTACGAATGGAATATTTACTAAGATCGATTTCTTCTTTTTTCATTGTGACTCTACCTCCAGGCTTGGGATATTATCCAGTATTTTTTTATGTTTACCTTTTTGGTATGTGTTCATTCACTTGTTTAATTTCGCTCCATAGTATTGCAATATCACTGTCCGTTTGATAAAATATCATTTGTTCTTATTGTTTAGGAATTTAAATCGAGTCACATAGAATCTCGATCCTTTTATAGGAGGTGACAGGAATGCCAAATATCAAATCAGCTATCAAACGCGTAAAAACAAGCAACGAGCGTAACGCTCAAAACGCTGCAGTAAAATCTACTATGCGTACTGCGATCAAGAAAGCAGAAGCAGCAGCGACTAACAGCGCTGACAATGCGAAAGATCTAGTAACTGAAGCGGTACGTCAATTAGACAAAGCAGCTCAAAAAGGTCTTATCCACAAAAACGCTGCAGATCGTCAAAAGTCTCGCCTAATGAAAAAAGCGAACTAATTGAAAAAAACCACCGAACCAATTGGTCCGGTGGTTTTTTTATGTAAAACTTTGATCATGAAGTTTAAACAGGAACATTTCAATCATCAGTTCTTTCTTGATCTTTCCTGATTTGATTTCATAATCCCCTTGTGAAAGGGTATCGATGATATGGGCCAGCTGCTTATCATTGAAATGCTTCGCCTGTCCGGCTGCGAGTTTTACCCTGAACGGGTGCACTTTCAAGGTGGAGGCAATCTTTTGTTGGCCGTAGCCTCTGCGGGAAAGCTCCTTAGTGCCGTAAATGAGGCGGAACTGACCTGCGAGGATCGCCAGGATTTTGAGCGGTTCCTCGTTTTGCTTGAGCAGATCGTAATAGATCCTTAATGCCTCATCGATCCTTCTGTGCACGACTTTGTCCACTAATGTGAAGATATTTTGTTCCAACGACCTGGCCGTTAACCGCTCAACGACTTCCACATCGATCCGGTTCGTGTCACTTGCATATAAAGAAAGCTTATCCAATTCCTGAGTGAGCATCATCAGATTGGTGCCTGCTAATGTCAGCAGTAATTCGACGGCATCTTCATCGATCTGAACACTATTACCGGCAGCACGTTCCCTAACCCAGGATTTCAATTCATGCTCATTCAACTTTTTGGCTTCGACAACTTCAGCACTTTTTTTTAACGATTTGGTGATCTTTTTACGCTCGTCCAGTTTTTCATAATTCGCCGTGATGACAAGGATCGTGTACGGTGCAGGTGATTGTATGTATTGTTCAAAACGCTTGATATTATGTTCTACTTTTTCTTTTGTTTTTTCAGCCGTCAAAAAAACGGGATTTTGGATAACGACGACTCGTCTTTCTCCCATGAACGGAAAGGTTTCCGCGTCTTCTATCGCTACCTCTATCGGTGTTTCCTCCAGATCATAGCTGGAAAAATTAAAATCCATTTCTTCTTCTGAAATGGCCCTTGAGACAATTCTTTGTTTCGTTTCATTAATAATAAATGACTCATTTCCGTAAACTAAATATACAGCGGCAAATTGAGATTTCTCTATTTTTTTCCAAGTATCGATAACCAAGTCAGCACTCTCCATTAAGTCTTTTCTCTACTCTATGGTAAAAAAGCTTTTTGGTTTTGGCAAGGGGTAAAGGGGACATCCCTCATATAGGACACCCCCTATATCTATATTAACGCTAACGGATAAGACCTAGGAACCTGATCCGTCAAGCGGTATTTCCTTTGTATTGATTAGTGTCACCACGAGCTCTCAAAGTTATGGGTGACAACTCTTGTCAGTAAAGGAAAAAGTAAAGGGAAGTATAGATTTTTCAGTAACGTTGTTCTATACTAGAATAGAAATAGGAGGGGTAATTGTGAACCAATTTGAAAAGAATGTACAATCAAAAAGAAATGATGCGGTAGATTCAGGTGTAGCCTTCGGTGTTTCTTTTGGATTCTTTGCATTAATGTTCATTATTGCAACAGCAATCAAATTAATTGGATCTTAATGAAAAATAGGGGCTGGCCTTCAAAGAAACCGGTTACTTCAACTTCTATTTATGGTACTTTCGGTATCATAAAGATGGTTTGAATACCTTGATTCTTTGCAATAGGTCCGCCCCTTTTTCATTAGCGCTTAATTTGTTTTGTTCTACATCCTATGGCAGGTGGGCTGAAAACGTTCCTTTTTTATCCCAAAAACGATAGGTGATCGCCCCGTTCACAGCCGTACTGTAAATCGTCAGTCCCCTTTCCTTTAATCGCTCCATCACTTCAGGGTGGGGATGGCCGAAGCGATTGGTTTCTCCTGCAGAAATCACTGCGACGGCCCGGTCCGTTTCATCGAGTAACACTTCCGATGTACTCGTATTGCTGCCGTGATGACCGACTTTCAACACATCCACAGGCAGATCGAATGTTGCAACCAACTCTCTTTCCCCTTCCTTCTCCAGATCCCCTGTAAACAACCATTTCTTTGAGCCGATTTCACCGTATAGAACAATGGAGTCATTATTTCCTTCATACTCTTTATCAAGGGGGGATACGATATGCAGCCCATCACCGTCTCCACGCCAGTTATCCCGATACATCACTTCTTTGACCGATATCCTTTTTACCTTCGCCATCTTGATCAACCGGTCCACCTCCACCTTCTCCCCGCTTCCGGGACTGATCAATAGTTCTCCGACCTTCATTTCGTTTAATACTGCTTCCGCTCCGCCTATATGATCAAGATCTCCATGAGTTAGTATCAATGCATCAATGGACGTGATTCCTTTGCTTTTTAAAAAAGGCACCAAAATGTCCTCCCCTACAGAAAAATGGTTCTTTTTCTCCTCCCATTTTTCTTTCGGGAACGGCACTTCCCCTCCTGCATCAATTAAATATGTGCCGTGGTTGAATGGCAGATCGATCAATGTTGCATCCCCCTGCCCCACATCAATGAAGACAATTTCTCCATAAGGATGGTAGTTGTTCAAGATGAGATGAATGAAGGTAAAAAGAAAAAGCAGTACGACGGAAATGTATTTCCTCGTCTCCATTCCAACGAATACGAAATAAATCAAAATGAGATACCCAAGAACAAGAACAATATTCGGCCTCCCCATTATCAAGGTGCTAAATGGTAAAGAAGCAACGGCAGAGGATAACCATTGAATTCCTTCCAGCAGAATTTGATAAGGTATCATGGCCCATCCAGCCGATACTACTGAAATGAAGAGATAGGTGACGATGGCCATCGGGAGGATGATGATGGAAAAAAGGGGGACGTAAAGAAGATTAGTCAAAAAACCGATCAAAGAGAATTCATAGAAATGATAGGTTACGAAGGGGAGTGAAGACAATTGGGCCACCATTGTGACGGTGACCATTTGTTTGAAGGAAGAAGAACTCTGTAAAATGGTCCGGGAAGAAAGCACAAGTGAAAAACTGACTGCGAATGAGAGCTGAAAGCCCACATTGTAAACCGAGAAAGGTTCGTATAAGACAATGAGGAGGAACACTGTGGCCAGGCTATCGATTACTCCGATATTCCTGGAGGTTTGTTTGCCGAGGATGAGGATGATCAGCATGAAGGATGCCCGTACAACAGAGGGAGAGCCGCCGGTCAATACGATATAACATAGAAGAAATAGAATTCCTGTCAAGGATGCCGCTTCCCTTGTCAGGCCAATCCTTAATAAAAGGTAATGAAGTATCGCAAACAAAAGTCCCACATGAAGACCTGAAATGGCAAGGAGATGAACGACACCGAGCTCCCTGAATGCCTTCATGGTATCCTCTGTAATCATCCCGGTCTCACCGAACAGTAATGCCTGAGTGATACCGACCGTTGAAGAGGGAAACTCCCGTTCAATTCTTTTTAACCCCTGAAATCTAAGCTGTGTAAGGCTATGTTTCCAGGTGCTTCGATCCACACATCCCTCAAATCCCTGTACTTCAAGGATCCAATACACCCCTTGATGGGACAGATAGTCTTTATAATCGAAGGAATTTGGATTTTTACTGTGCTGAGGTTCTGCCAACTGTCCTTTAACATTGCAGACAAAACCGGGATTCACTTCTGCAAACCGCCTTTTTTCCTCTTCGGTAGCAAAATAATAACGAATCAGGAGTTTCTCATTTTCTACTTTCGCAAATGAAACAAAGGTGTTTCCGTCAATGGTGGGGATATCATCTATAAATACTTGAAGGCTGGACGGTTCAGACTGAGGGGTAAGATCTGATTTCTGGTTTTTCTCTTGTAAAAAGGAGTGAAAGAAGGAAACGATCACCAGGAGGCATGAAACGATAAAGATGGTTCGGTGCACTTTTCTGAGGAAAAGGGAAAGGAGGAGGAGAAAAAGGACGACAGCACCCCAAAAGAATTGAAGTGCCAGCAATGTCCCTGATAGAACCGACAACGCCAAATAAATGCATATGCCTCTACTCATTAAAAAGCTTTATGTATTCCTGCTCATAATAACGAAGCTTTTCCTCTGAAACTCCCTGCTGCCTCAGATCCTCTATCAACTGGATCATGAGCGTTGCTTTTTCCTTGTGTTTTACATCGATACTACTTTCCTGGAAAGGCACTTTTTCCACCTGGACGCCTGCCTTTTCGAACAGTTCGATGGCGTACGGATGATTTTTATAATCTTTTGCATAGTAAACGGTTTTGATGCCTGCCTGGATGAGCGCCTTACAGCATTGAAGGCAAGGGAAATGCGTGACGTATATGTCCGCATCCTCCGTCCCGACCCCGAACTTTGAGCATTGCAGGAGTGCATTCATTTCTGCGTGGATGGTCCTCACACAGTGATTGTCAATGACATAGCACCCTTCATCTATACAATGATCTCCACCGGCTATGGAGCCATTATAGCCTCCAGCTATGATCCGCTTATCCCGGACGATGGTTGCTCCCACCGCGAGTCTCGTACACGTGCTGCGGAGGGCAAGCAGTTGACTTTGAGCCATGAAATATTGATGCCATGCAATTCTTTCCATCACCATTCTCCCTTCCTTTGTTCTGCTCTTTATTTTATTGCTTGTTTAAGTGTATAAAGACTTCCTGCCTTTCGTCAATCATTGGACAAAAATATGTTCTTTTAATTTCTCGAATGTTTTTTCTCCAATTCCTGAAATGTTTGTTATTTCTTCAATAGATTTGAAGGGACCATTTTCTTCACGGTATTGGATAAAGGTGGCGGCTTTCGATGGTCCTATTCCAGGGAGGGTTTCGAATTCGGCTTCTGAGGCTGTATTGATATTAAGTTTATCCTCTCCTGATTCTGCCCCTGGAGAAACAGGGGCGGGAAGTGACTGAGGCGTCGTTTCCATTTCACCGATTTTCGGGATATAAATCATCATTTCGTCCGTAACTTTGATGGCGAGATTCATCAATTTTTTGTCTGCATCCTTTGTGAACCCCCCTGCCCTGTCTATGACGAACTTAAGCCTATCCCCCTGCTTCACTTCATAAAGACCGGGATTCACCACCTCTCCCTTTACGTCCACATACACTGTTTCAGGACTTTTCGCTATTTCAGGCTCTTCAGGTTTTTCAGTCAGTTTCACTTCTGTTGCTGCAGTAAAGGAGGGTTCTTCAACGCGAGGCTCGCCGGCTTTTATTAAAATATACCCAATCAGGAGTACGACACAAATCGCGAAGATCACAAGGATCGTTCGGTACTTTTCAATTAAGGACTGCATGGAAATCACCTCTGGTGGAATATTCAGTGCATGGAACTCATACCTTTTAGGAGAGAGTGGGAAAGAAGGAGGGCTGAACATGAAAATAGGTATCATCGGAACGGGAAACATGGGGAAAATCATTATTGAAGCTCTCATTGAATCACAGGCGATTTCTCCTTCACATCTTCATATTACGAATCGTTCATTAAAAAAAGCC
This sequence comes from Rossellomorea sp. LJF3, assembly GCF_037046045.1. NCBI lineage: Bacteria > Bacillati > Bacillota > Bacilli > Caryophanales > Bacillaceae > Rossellomorea > Rossellomorea sp. LJF3. The sequence goes on from NZ_JBANLY010000012.1 coordinate 91,795, forward strand.
GAGGATATAAAAGAGAAATTCCGCAACGTGAACATAGGTCGTACAAATGAAGAGGTCATTTCTTCATCTGATCTGGTCTTCATCTGCGTCAAGCCGCATGATGTGTATGATGTGATTCAAGAGAATAAGAAAAACTTCACGAAGGACAAATGTGTCGTTTCCATCACAAGCCCGGTAAGTGTGAATCAGTTGGAATCCTTATTACCCTGTTCTTGCGCACGGTTCATTCCAAGTATCACGAACCGCGCATTGAGCGGCGTGTCCCTTCTAACATATGGAAGTCATTGTTCAGATAAATGGAGGCGGGAATTAACGAAGATTGCCGGACATATCTCTACCCCTGTCGAGATTGATGAAAATGTAACTCGGGTCGCATCTGATATTGTCAGCTGCGGGCCTGCTTTTTTCAGTTATGTGACGCAGCGGTTCATTGATGCTGCAGTGGAAGTGACAGAGATAGATCATGAAACCGCAACTGTCCTCGCTTCTGAAATGCTGGTCGGTCTTGGGGATCTGTTGAAGAAAAATATCTATACGTTACCGACACTTCAAGAAAAGGTTTGTGTAAAAGGAGGGGTGACCGGGATAGGGATTTCTGTAATGGAAAGAGAACTGGGAGATGTTTTCGAGAAACTTTTCGAAGCCACACAAGAAAAATTCGTGGATGATATTGAAGGAACCAAATCACAATTCGGGGTCTAAAGTGACTCCTCTTTTTATACTTCGACATAAATTGATTTATTCCTTCTTTTTTCTACCGTTTTGATCCTGTCTTAAACCAATATAAGCCGGGTCGCTCTCATTCTGAGGCGACCCGGCTTTTGATTATTTCTTTTTACACGCAAAGAAGATTCTCTCACTCTTGTCAGTGGGAGATTCTTCCGTAAAGTCCGCAGTGATATTCAACACATCGAAGCCGTTGCCACGGAGCCACTCCTTTATCATAAGGATTGGATAGGTACGCTGTTTGTGCAGCTCTTCCACTCGCTCGTACTGTCCGGTTTCTTCATCTTCCACGAAAAAAGTCAGTTCATGTTCCACACTATTGGGAACTTCACCCGGGAAGCAATCCCATATATAGGATACGTGTTCATCCGTAAGGGTAAAGGTTTGGTTCATGAATATCTGGGTCATTTTGAAAATGGAATGCACATCAAAAAGGAATAGCCCATCCTGCTTCAGATGACGATGGACCCCTTTAAATGTGCTCTCCACGTCACTCTCGTCTTCCAGGTAATTCAATGAATCACAAAAAATCGTAATGATGTCGTATTCACCAAGGGAATCGAGTCTCGACATATCCTGCTGAAATAACTGGATCTGAACACTCTGTGCCGATGCCTTTTCCTGGGCGATGGTGAGCATGTCCTGGGACAAGTCGACCCCCGTCACATCATATCCGTCCCGTGCAAGCCTCAATGATAATTCCCCGGTTCCACAAGCGATATCAAGAACCCTCCTCCCCTGGTGACGTATTGCCTGGCGGTTCACATACTCCAACCAGCCATCGTATGGGACGTCCTGCATTAAATAATCGTATACATAAGCAAAACGCTCATAACTCATTTACAGGTTCTCACCTTGTCCGACCTCGACGAATGATGCATCTCCCCATAAACGTTCAAGATTATAGTAACCTCTTTCTTCTTTATGGAATACGTGAGCGACGACATCGCCTAAATCAACCAGGATCCAGCGTGCCTGATCGAATCCTTCAAGTCGTTTCACTGTGTATCCCTTTTCTTCTGCTGCGTCTTTCAATTCACGCGCGATCGCCTGTACCTGTTTGTCTGAATTACCGTGACAGATCAGGAAATAATCGGCAATCAACGAAACACCTTTCATATCCAATACAACAATATCCTCAGCGCGTTTATCATCAGCCGCTTTAAAGGCTAATTCTACTAAATTTTGTTCCATTCCTTCATCTCCTCTGATTTAATGTCAGTTCATTGTAAAAGCGAAATGTATCCGGATAGATCGCTTGATTTTTTTTCATAAGAAACGTGATCGTATTCTGAAGAGCTTTTATGAGTGCCAGGTCCAATGATTCCTTGGCAAGCTCCCTCACTTCTTCCACACCGGGGAACCTGCGATTCGGCTCAATATAATCGGCTAAATAAACCACCTTGTCGAGTACCGTCATCCCCTCTTTCCCCGAAGTATGGAAGCGGATGGCATCCAGGATATCACGGTCTTCTATCCCGACTTCCCGTTCTACCAGAATAGCTCCTACAGGCGCGTGCCATAACTCGCCATTATACAGTAATAGATCCTTTGAAAGATTCTCCCTTTCAATGATCCCCTGCATTTCCCCTTTATCCCGGAACTTTGCATAATCATGAAAGATCGCAGCTGTTTCAGCCTTTTTCTCATCGGCCCCATACCGTTTCGCAAGCTCGATGCTCGTCTCCATGACACCACATGTGTGTATGTAGCGGTGTTCAGTCAAATGCTTTTTAACCAGCTCCAGTGCTTTTTCTCTATTCATATAACTTCTCCTCCTTGATCAATCGATACACGTCGTCCGGAACCAAATAGCGAACCGTTTGTCCCTTATTTACTGTGTCACGAATGTATGAGGAAGAAAGATCGACGGCGGGTACTTCGATCAATTGTACCTTGTAGGAAGTCTCATGGGTATAATCCGGACGATTGACCCCGATGAACTTCACCATATTCTGCAATTCTTCGATTTTATACCATTTCGGGAGATACTCGATCATATCCCCGCCTATGATAAACGAAAATTCGGTGTTCTCTTCTCTTTCCATCAAAAGCTTGATGGTGTCATATGTGTAAGAGGCACCCTGTCTTTCGAGTTCGATCCGTTCAATCGAAAAACGGGGATGACCCTTGATGGCTGCCTCCAGCATCCGAAGCCGCTGGTCCACTGTCACCCTTTCATCCACCTGTTTATGGGGAGGTACATGGTTTGGCAGGAAGCGGATTTCATCTAATTGTGCCTTTTCCAACACTTGATCTGCAATGACCAAGTGACCCATATGGGGAGGATTGAAAGTACCTCCCAGAAGTCCAACCTTTTTTTTCATCATCGTATCGATCCTTATCTTGGCAGGATTAATTGCTTATTTTCTTTCGATTCTTTGTACAGGACAATGGTATTTCCGATAATCTGTACAATTTCAGCTCCTACACCTTCCGAAAGCTCCTGTGCAACCTCTGTCTTATCCATATCACAATTTTGAAGGATGCTGATTTTCATCAATTCCCTCGTCTCGATTGCTTCTCCGATCGTTTTGATCATATTATCGTTGACTCCGCCTTTTCCTACTTGAAAAACCGGATTTAAGTGATGTGCTTCTGAACGTAAAAACCTTTTTTGTTTACCTGTTAACATGTTAACCTCCTAGTTGTTGTAAAACGGTGTCCCTCATAATGGAATAGGACGGAAAGATTCCTGTCCATTTCTTAAATGAGAGTGCTCCCTGGTAAACGAACATATCAAGCCCGTTCTGAGTCAGGGCACCTTTTTGCTTCGCCTGTTTCAATAATGTTGTTTCCAGTGGATTATAAATGATATCCGAGACGATGCTTCCCTGCTTTAATTTATTGACCTTTATAGGACTGTCTTCAATATGAGGAAACATGCCGATGGATGTCGTCTGGATGATGACATCATAATCGTGCAATTCGTTCTCAGCAGCTTCAAGGGTAAGGAACGAAGAATCTAATGGAAACGGACAGGCGTCCATCATCTTCACTGCCCTTCCCGGGGTCCGGTTGGTGACATCGATCTTCCGTACACCCGAAGAGGCAAGTGTATAATAGATGGCCCGGGCTGCACCGCCGGCCCCGATGATCAGCATCGACTTGTTTTCCAGACGATCGCCGGCTGCCTTCTTCAAGCCTTCAACAAATCCAAGACCGTCTGTATTATACCCGATCAGCTTGCCATTTTCATTGGCAATCGTGTTGACAGCACCGATGGCCTTTGCCAATGGATCAATCCCATCGAGGAGAGACATGACATGTTCTTTATGAGGAACCGTCACATTCACTCCCTGAATACCCAAGGCTTTGATTCCGCGGATGGCGTCGGGAAGCTGCTCTTTCTTTACATGAAATCGAACATATTCAGCGTTAATTCCGTTATCTTCAAACGCGCTATTATGCATCAGGGGCGACATTGAGTGAGCAATCGGGTCCCCAATCACACCATAAAGAGCCACAGAACCCCTCCTAGATCAGTGATTTTCTTAAGAAGACGCTGACACCTTTCGGGACGTGAGCGGCAATGGTCGCTCCAGCATCATTGACGGTAATCCATCCCAAACCTGAGAAAACGATATCCGTTTTCGCTTCTTTGATCCTGAACTCGTGCCTCACAAGTGGAGGGAACGTATCCATATCGTCTTTTCTTGGTGGCTGCAATAATTCCCCCGCATGATTTTTATAGAGTTCATCCGCCTTTTCAATCTTCGTCCGATGGATGGACAGCTCATTTGAGAAATAGCAGGTAAACGGCTGACGCTCACCCGCCATGAAATCAAAACGGGCCAATCCGCCGAAGAACAACGTTTGTTCCGGATTCAATTGGAACGTCCTTGGCTTGATTTCTTTTTTAGGCGTAATGATTTTCAAATCCTGTTTATCTACGAAATGGGCCATCTGATGATGATTGATGATGCCGGGTGTATCAATCAATGATTCTTCATCATCCAATGGAATTTGAATCATATCCAGAGTCGTACCAGGGAAATGGGAAGTCGTGATGACATCCTGCTCTCCTGAGACATGTTTGATGATGCGGTTAATGAACGTGGATTTCCCTACATTTGTACAGCCAACCACGTAAACATCTTTTCCATTCCGATATTCCTCGATCGCTTCGATCGCTTCTCCGATCCCCTGTCCCTTGGCCGCACTCACCAGTTGAACATCGATCGGTTTCAATCCCAGTTGACTCGCTTCATGCTTCATCCAATGAATCAGCTTGGAATGTTTCACGGACTTAGGCAAGAGATCCACCTTGTTTCCTATCAAAAGGATCGGATTGGACCCTACGAACCTGTGGAGTCCAGGAAGCCAGCTTCCATTAAAGTCAAAGATGTCCACCACTTTGACGATAAGCCCTTCAGAGTCACCAAGCTCATTCAGTATTTTCAGGAAGTCATCATCGGTCAACGGAACATCCTGGACTTCATTATAATGCTTTAATCTGAAACAGCGCTGACAGATGATCTCTTCTTTTTGAAGAGCCGAAGGAGGGGCATAACCCATGCCTTCTTTATTTTCCGTCTGAATTTCAACGCCGCAACCTATACATACAACTTCACTCACTGTTTGTCCTCCCACTCAAGCATGCCTTTGCGCTTGAAAAACTTCATGATTCTGCGTTCTACCTGACGATTGAACTTGGTAAAGAAACCATCCGATTGAGCCACAGGTACGACCAGTATCGTGTGGAATCCACTGCGATTCCCACCCAATACGTCCGTTAATAGCTGATCGCCGATGACAACCGCCTCTTCCTTCTTTACACCCATTTGTTTGATCGCTTTCTTAAAAGCACGTCCCATAGGCTTTCGTGCCTGAAAGATGAATGGCACACCCAAAGGTTCGGCGAATGCCCCCACGCGGTTTTTATTGTTGTTGGATACGATGGTCACAAGGATGCCCTGCTCCTGCATTTCCTTAAACCACTGGATCAATTTCGGGGTGGCGTTTGGCCTGTCCCACTCCACCAACGTGTTATCCAAGTCGGTAATGATGGCCTTGATCCCTTTTTCCTTAAGATGCCCCGGGGTGATAGTAAAAATATCCTGGACCTGTTCATTGGGTAAAAACTGCTTGATCACATGCTACACCTCAAATTTCTTTATCGATTATATGATAAACTGCTTTCGATATATCTTCATTAGATGAACGTTCCACTATAGGGGGGAACGATTTCTATTGTATACCTTTAACCTATAACAGATTAATGATAACCAATTTTACATACAGATTCAAAATAAATCATATATATTCCTGTAATTCCAAACATATTACGATAAAAAATAAATATTTTTCGACAAATTTCCAGCTTTCTTCAACCTTGTGGATAACCTTATTCACATTATACAGAACAATAATAAGCTTTATTTACCAGTTATATACAAGTTAGTCACAACTTATCCACCACGAACTGTGGATAACGGAACGCTTGTTCTGCAAAAAAAATTTTGGTAAAGTTACATTACTACTAAAAAACGTACTTACATTAAGTTTCGAATAAAAAGAAGATGAGTAATGGAGGTGGCATTAATGAGGAAATTATCGGACGAACTGTTGATTGATTCTTATTACAAAGCGTTGGAACTGAAACTCAATACAGAATTCATTCGCCTCATCGAAATGGAAATTCACCGTCGATCTCTTACAAATAAAATAAAAGCTACTTCGTAGAATACTAACATGAAACGGGACGGATTTATATAAAATCCGTCCTCTTTTTTTATGGAATATATGCTCCGAAAGCATTATACTTCAAAATACTGACCTACTGTCTGGTCTAATCCCACACTCAATGTAAAAAACGATTAACTTTAACAGTTTAATAAGTATATAATAAAATATAATTATATACTATATGAATAAGGATCTTTTTTCACTGTATAGTGTTATACCATCAACGTTAACCAGGTGAACAGGTACTCGTTAAGGCATATTTCAGCCGCGAACCTTGTTCAACAGTGAGCAAACTTAAAAGAAGGAGTGAGTGATGATTGTTTCTCTCCGGAGTACTCGATCAAACGTTCAAAAAGCTTAAAACCCAAACAGCCAACCTGATTACCCTTTCAAATTTGTCATTAGGTGGTTTTGCTATTATTTCCGTTCTTCATAACCAATTACATCTAAGCTTGATCCTCATTTTCATCGCTGCCTTGACCGACAGGTTCGATGGATTGGTGGCAAGAAAGTTAAACATCGAGTCGGAATTAGGAAAACAGCTGGATTCCATGAGCGACATCATTTCCTTTGGTGTGGCCCCTGCATTGCTTATGTATACCGCCGTTCTCAGCCAGTTTGACTATCCCGGCATGTTCTTCACCATTTTGTATGTAGCGTGTGGTGCTTACCGTTTGGCCCGCTTCAACATTTCCGAAAATGACGGCTACTTTACCGGTCTTCCCATTACAGCAGCCGGCTGTTTACTGACCTTGAGCTATCTTCTTATTCCATTTGTCTCAAGTGTGCTGATCGTGTGCATGACCATCACACTATCTGTATTGATGGTCAGCCCCTTTACGTTGAAGAAGATGTAAGGTATACAAGAGAGCCCTGTTCACTTGTGAACAGGGCTCTCTTTGTGTATTTATTTCATACCCATCAGGCTAACAACAGTTATAGTTATTGACGTACCACCAGCCACCAAATAGGAAAAGCAAGATTAGCAATACAACGATTAACGCAAAGTAGAATCCCCCGCCGCCATAGCAACCTGGATAGACTGGTCCGTAACAAGGATATCCATAAGGCATGACCATACCTCCTCACTCACTTTTACTATCAGTATATGTACATAGGGAAGGAGCGTATAGGCAGTTTGCATCTTTATTATAGAATTCAACTTGGAAAAAAATGTTCCAATTCCCGATTACTTTCACCGGACATGCAAGGACATCCCCTTATCAACATATGAATGAGTATAGGCTCAAGTCCTCATGGAGGTGGAAATATGTCTGGAGTTCTAACAGCACTGGGTTATTTCTTTAAGGAGTTAATTTTCCTCGTTTCTTACGTTAAGAATAATGCCTTTCCGCAACCATTATCCGCTGCAGATGAACGAAAATATCTAAAGCTGATGGCGGAAGGGGATGAACACGCCCGCAACATGCTCATCGAACATAATCTCAGGTTGGTTGCCCACATCGTCAAGAAATTCGAAAACACAGGCGAAGATCCAGAAGATTTGATTTCCATCGGGACCATCGGATTGATCAAAGCGATCGAAAGTTACTCTGAAGGAAAGGGAACCAAACTTGCCACCTATGCGGCACGATGTATCGAGAATGAAATCCTCATGCACCTCCGTGCCCTGAAGAAAACCAAGAAAGATGTCTCACTCCACGATCCCATCGGCCAGGATAAAGAAGGAAATGAAATCAGCTTGATCGATATCCTGAAATCGGAAAGCGATGATGTCATCGACACGATTCAATTAAGCATGGAACTCGAAAAGGTGAGAAAATATATTTGCGTGCTGGACGAAAGGGAAAAAGAAGTCATCGTCGGCCGGTTCGGGCTGGATTTAAAAGAAGAAAAAACACAAAGGGAAATTGCAAAAGAATTGGGTATTTCGAGAAGCTACGTCTCAAGGATCGAAAAGCGTGCCCTCATGAAAATGTTTCATGAATTTTACCGGGAGGAAAAAGAAAAGCGGAATAAATCCTGATAAAGAAAAGCGGTCCCGGGACCGCTTTTCTTCATTTTCTACTCTACACTGACTTCAGCCGAAATGATCAAACCAATCACAGATGTCAGGATAAGACCCATGATCATTGAAAACATTGTCATCCTCTCCCTCATTGAACTGCATTTCCTACTATTAATGTATCACGAAAAAACGGATATTCCCCTCCCATTCGTGAACAACTCTTTACTAAGTATTGACAGATATGTGACCGAAGACAAAAGGAGGACCCCCGGCCATAGGGGGTCCTCCTTCATTGGTTATTTGAGTTCACGGGTCCTCTTTCTATGGAAGAAAGCGGACCAAATGACAATATTCAAAAACATCTCTCCACCACCTTTTTGTTTCGTTAGGCAGTATCCTTCTCTACCCATAGCGCATTCAGCATTTTCTCCTGTACATAAATCATTTTTCATTCTCCTCTCCATTTGTTGGTTTTATTAGGATTAAAACATTTGAGGCATAGAGTGCTGCTTTGTTTTCGTTTCTTCATAGCTTTTTAAAACCATTTCATGATGAGAAGCTTCTTCAAACGTTTCCTGTTTCTTATTGAAGGTTACCGTTATAAATAAAAGATTCAGTGTCATACAATATCACCCCTTTCAACGTTCCTGCAAGTATGCAGGGCATAGTAAATAGCCACAAAGCGACCGACCCTTGTGGCACAAAAAAGCCACAGGGATCTACATTCTCCCTGTGGCTATTATTGAATAAAATTCAAATTAAGCAGAAAACATCCCACAAGCGGTCGAATGATCAAAACAATATGAAGTTGTGTCTTTTTTTCCAATAAGCACGAACATCTTCTTCGACCTCCCTCTTGTGATTTTTTTCTTACATTGGTTAGTATATCCAATTCTCACGCCAAAGTAAACTCTTTTCTTCATTATTTTTTCTACAAATTTCCACATTAAAAAGCGGGCCCTCCATGAGAACCCGCTTTTTTCATCTATTATTCATCCACTGATTGCAGATCTTTTTTATATTTGATTGCTTTTGTGAAAAAGTATAGTGACAGCCCGAGTAAAACAACGGTCCCTGTCATAAGGGGGATCATTTTGCCGGGTGTAACGGTCACTGTCGGAATGATGACACCTAAATACATAAAGACACTCAGTGCAAGTAATGTAAAACCAAATCGCTTGAAATCGACGACCTTATGTTGAATGGTCTTTTTGCTTGTGTTCTTCATTGCATTCACCTACTTTAGAACTAGTAAACTCTCATTCTATGGTAACATATGATTCCATGCAGCCTACCATGTAATTGATACCAGTTCTGCCAAGGGTTACTTGGAAAGGGCGTTGTCAATATCTTCAATCAAATCCTCCACATCTTCAAGACCGACGGATATCCGGACCAGGCCGTCTGTGATCCCCAGTTCGTTCCGACGCTCTGCCGGAATGGACGCGTGCGTCATGCGAGCCGGTACGGAAATAAGACTTTCCACTGCTCCGAGACTTTCAGCCAACGTGAAATATCTCGTATTGGTCAGAAGACGGTCTGCATTTTCCTCACTGCCTACATCAAAGGAGACCATCCCGCCGAATCCTGATGCCTGCTTCTTGGCGATGGCATGATTCGGATGAGTTTCAAGTCCAGGATAGTAAACTTTGGATACTTTCGGATGAGCCGTAAGGAACTCGACGATTTTCCTGGTGTTCTCTTCATGTTCTTCCATACGCAGCCCCAACGTCTTGATCCCGCGAATCAATAACCATGAGTCCTGCGGCCCAAGGACACCGCCTGTTGAATTCTGTACGAAGAATAATTCTTCAGCCAGTTCTTCTGAATTCACTACAACGAGACCTGCTACAACGTCACTGTGTCCACCGATGTATTTCGTAGCACTGTGAAGGACAATGTCTGCTCCAAGGGCGATCGGGTTCTGCCAGTAAGGTGTACTGAACGTATTATCTACGATTGTCAGCAGATTGTGTTTCTTGGCAAATGAAGCCGCTGCCTCGATATCCGTAATTTTTAGTAGTGGGTTGGTCGGTGTTTCAATATAAACCGCTTTTGTATTCGGCTGGATGGCCTTTTCGATATTGTTTACATCGCTTGTATCTACGAAAGTGGACTCGATGCCGATCCGGTTTAACACCTTCGTCATGACGCGGTATGTTCCACCGTACACATCATCTGTCATCACAATATGATCCCCGCTGTTGAACATCATCATCACTGCGGTGATCGCCGCCATTCCCGAGCCGAATGCAAAGCCTCTTTCCCCGCCCTCGAGATCTTTGATCAGCTCTTCAAGGGCATGGCGTGTAGGATTTCCTGAACGTGAATATTCGAACCCCTTGTGCTTTCCTACTTCATCCTGCTTATACGTACTCACCTGGTATATGGGTGTGGATACGGCACCTGTTTGAGGATCTGTCGGGATACCACCGTGGATTAATTGCGTTTTCTTTTTCATGATTAGATTCCTCCTTGGTATATTTTTTTGCTTAGATATCTCTCACTTGAATCCGGGAAGATGGTGACGATATGGCTACCCGGTTCAGCATTTTCCGCTTCCAGCAGCGCTGCATGCAGGGCTGCTCCGGAAGAACTGCCTACCAGCAGCCCTTCCAACGTTGCAAGTTCCTTTACCCTTATGAAGGCATCCTCGTCAGTGACGGTATGGATACTGTTAAAATAACTCGAATCCATATATCCAGGCAGGAACTCCATTCCGATGCCTTCTGTTTTATGAGGGCCTGATTCTCCCCCATTGAGTATCGATCCTTCAGGCTCAACGATCACTGTTTTAATCGCAGCCTTCATTTCTTTAAGGTAGCGGGCAGTCCCCATAAAGGTCCCGCCAGTCCCTGCGCCGGCGACAAATGTATGGATATTACCGTCCATCTGTTTCCACAGTTCCGGTCCTAATGTTGTGTAATACGTATTCGGGTTGGCTTCGTTCCCAAATTGCTGCGGGGAATACGAGTTAGGGGTCTCCCCCACCAATTCAGCGGCTTTCGCGATAGCACCCTTCATTCCTTCTTCAGTGGGGGTATGGACGATTTCCGCTCCAAGGGCTTTCATCAGTTCCTGTTTCTCCATGCTGAATTTTTCAGGAATACAGAACTTCACTTTATATCCTGAATTGACGGCGGCTAAAGCCAGGCCGATTCCTGTATTGCCTGCCGTTGGTTCAATGAAGGTACCCCCGGGCATGATCTTACCATTCTCCACTGCATCTCTTAACAGCTCAAGCCCCAACCGATCCTTCACACTGCCTCCGGGATTAAAGAATTCAAGCTTCGCGAAGAGGCGGACCCCGTTCTTCAGTGGGAAGTGTGTCAGTTCAACAATCGGTGTATTCCCTATCAGGTCATGTACACTCTTATACACGTCCATTTATTCAATCCCCTTTCAAACAAAAAACTGACCCTTTCACCAAACCGTCTTCATTACCGGTGAATGGACTGTTCGTCTGAACAAGCCTGGTTCACGCGGTTAAAGAAGGGTAGATGCCTGGGTCAGCTGTATTCTCTTTGTATTAAACAGATTTCACGATATTCATAACCATTTTTGCTGAATGGAGTGCAGCCTTTTCCAGGTATTGATCAAAAGACACATCCGATTCCTTGCCGGCGATATCGGAAAGGGAACGGATGATGACAAATGGTACGTGAAATTGATGCGCCACTTGGGCGATTGCTGCCGCTTCCATTTCCACTGCCTGCAAATCCGTGAATTTGTCACGGATCGCATCCACCCTCACTGGATCATTCATGAATGAGTCCCCAGTGGCAATCAATCCTGAAACCACCTGTGCACCTCCGAGTTCCTTCACACTATTGATCGCTGTTTGCTTCAAATTCTCGTCTGCTGTAAAAGCTGCAGGAAGCTGCGGAACCTGGCCGTATTCATAACCAAAAGCGGTTACATCCACATCATGATGTCTTACTTCAGTTGAAATGACTACATCACCGACATTTAGAGAAGGATCGAATCCTCCTGCTGACCCTGTGTTGATGATGCAATCCGGTTTGAAGTGCTGCAATAGTACTGCCGTTGACATTGCTGCATTCACTTTCCCGATTCCTGAACGAAGCAAAATCACTTCTTTGTCATGCATTGAACCGCTTGTATATTCACACCCTGCGATGGTTTCCACTTCCGGGTTTGAAATATTCTCTCTTAATAAGGCTATTTCTTCTTCCATTGCTCCGATGATGGCGATTTTCATTGCTAAAACCTCTTTCTATCGTTTGGTCGCCTCCATGATCCACACAAATGTATTCACTTGCTGAAACTGTACCGAAAACCCATTCTCACGCAAAAGCTCTCTTAACACTTCGAGAGTCGTGTAATATTCCCGTTTTAAATCTTCAGCCAGATTGAAATACTCTTTTTTGATCGCTTGGGATATGGCGGCTTGATGATGCTGATCAGTCTCAAACATTGTATCAGCAAATACTATTTTACCACCTTGTACTAGGAGCTTTCCATAGATGCCGAAAGCTTTTCCCTTTTCTTCATCGGTTAAATGATGAAATGCGTAGGAGCTCACTATGGAATCGGCTTTACCTTCTAAAGAAAAATCCAGAAAGTCACCGTCCCGGAATGTGACACGGTCACCAAGCTTCTGCATTCCAATCGCTCTCATTTCAGGAGAGGGTTCATAGGGAATGACCTCGAGGCCCGCATCCAATAGCTTCTTGGTTAAATTACCTGTACCCGGTCCAAACTCGACCACCTTCCCCATTGAACGGGAAACCACCCCGTCAAGAATCGAATCATAGTGTTCGAATACGGCTCGATATTCCACATCTTTTCCTGTCACTGTATCATCATAAGAATCTGCCCAGTCACCGAACAGATCCAAAAATTCTCTACCCATGGTTCAGCACCTCAGCTGCATTAAGTTTATAATTCCTATAAACATACTATGAATTAATTTTAAAACTGTTATTAAATTATCATATTCTCTTAATGAATTCAAGAATAATTCATTGTAAAAAGGGTGGGTGGACTCTAAAATAGAGGGAGAAGGCCTATCCGGATCAGGCATACAAGGAGGTTCACCATGAATATTTCATTCGATTTAATAGAAGATAAAGTGGAGTTTTTTGAAGCTGACAATCTCAGGACTTTGGAGAAAAAGGTAGACGAACAGATACAGCATAATAAAGCCATCATGCTCTCCGTCCATCATGTGGATCATTTTGTTTCCATCGATGAGAACGGCAGAAGATTATATAGTGCCATGGTTCATTTTAAAGTGAAGAAGTAAGTCATGTAAAAAGGCCCTTCCAAATGTTTGGAAGGGCCTTTTTATTTAAATCAGTCTTTATCATTTTCCTTTAATTCCTGCACTTTCGTCGGCTGCCATCCTTTGCCGTCGACCCATTGCAGATACACCCGGTAAGGGGTTTTGGTATCTTTAGCCGTTACGGTCGCCATGGACTTCTGAGGACCGCCATTCCCTTCCATCCACCAGACGGTCATGTTGTCTGCAGGGATGCCTGTAGCGTAAGAAGTCGCCTTGATTTTTTCCTGCCAGTCGACGGTTCCTTCTTCATAGACGGACACGTGTTCACCTGTCTGCTCGGTGCCGATCGGCTTCCAGTCGGGATGTACCATGGTTTTCACCACATTGGGTTCGTTACTTTCCTCGACTTTCATCTTACTTTGGTCTTCCCCGTCTAATGCAACAGAATCCTGCTCCTCATCAGAGGACTCGTCTTTCTTTTGTTCATCCTCTTTTTTCTTGTCTTCGTCTTTTTTTTCATCGCCCGCTTTATCCTTAGAATCGTCTTTCTCATCCATGGAAACGGAATTGTCTTTTTCTTTCTTCGCCTTATCGCTGTTGTCAGGATCCTTGGTTTCTGAATTCTTCGGGGCATCTGTCGTTGCCTTTTCATCGCCGCCCCCTCCAAATACGATGGTGCCTCCTACCACGACAATTAATAGAAGTACGATTGCAATCATTATGTTTAACAGTTTATTTGTATTCTTTTTAGATCGTTTGTCTAATCGAGATTGGTATTTCGCCATTTTGTTCCCTCCCTATTATCCTAAACATTTTAACATGATAAGAGGAAAAGAATAAAGCGAAACATTATCCATCCCGGGATGATTCAGCTATAAAGGGAAAAAGGTCACAGAACTCAAGGGACATTCCTTCTATTCATGATCAAGCCGGTAGACAGCATCGACGCTGTCTTTGAAGATCGGATAAATTCCTCCTTCGCCTATGGCCACGTCCATGTTGACGGCTACCAGGGCGTATTTGGGATCTTCGAAGGGAAAATAACCTGCGAACCATTTATTATATAATTCGTTTGCCTTCACCCTTTCTCCCCGGTAATTCCCTGTCTGTGCGGTTCCAGTCTTTCCGGCGATGGTAAAGGCGGCGTTTTGCAAATAGGGTGCCGTGCCTTCCGGTGAGTTCACCACACCTCTTAAGTATTGCTGAAGCTTCATGGCCGTGAACGGGGTAATCGTCTCGCCCTCGATCATCTGTTTAGGGAAGGAAAACATGCTGGTCCCATTTTGATACTGTACGGAAGAGACGGCGCTCACCTGAAATTTCTCTCCCCCCCTGGCAATCGTGGCCATCATATTGGCGATGCCAAGCGGGGTGACGCGTACTTCCTGTTGCCCGATACCTGTTTGGGCGACAAGTTTAGGTTCAGCCCGGTCCCTATCGGAGGCGAAGATCCTTCCTTCACTCACCTGAAGCTGTGGAAAGCTTTCGTAATGAAAGACATTGCCTTCCCATGCAATGTCACCGATCAGTCCGATTTTCTCGGCATACTCATCGAGTAGATGGTCATCCTTCTCTGTCAGCTCTTTAGCAAGATCCGCAAATGTACGGTTACAGCTGACGGCTATGCTTGTCTTAATATTAATGTTCCCGTGAGGCTTTTCGGCGGCCCCTCCACGGATATCTTCATCACAAGGGAAAATCCTGCGTTCATCCACCATCCCCTCATCCATGGCTGCAGCTGCGACGACGGTCTTGAACACAGAACCCGGGATCAGCGCTTTCAGCATGAGATTCCCCGCGCCTCCACTGAATGGATCTCGGCTCTTCATGGCTGGTCTTGATACACTGGCGAGTATCTCACTGCTTTCGATATCCAGGAGCAGCAGCCCCCCTTTTTGAATATTGTACGTATCCGCCACTTCTTCCAGTGCCTCTTGCATCCTTCTATCGATCGTCGTTTTCACATTCAAGGGGTAAAAGGGGTTGGCGGGTGCCAGATACTTTACATCCACCCCGAACAATGGACCTCCCCTTGCATCGACATGATAGATCAGTTTCGCTTCCTCTTCTGCAACCAGCCATTCATCAAAGCTCTCCTGAAGTCCCGACACACCGATTTTCTGATTGGCGCCCTTCACTCTGTCGGGGTAGCGTTCGTGGAATACGTCTGTATTTTCCCCCGTGACGCCTATCAGCTGGGAAGCAGGCACTTCGTCGCTTTTATACTTTTTCGTAAGGGCGAACACTCCCTGTATTTCAAGAGAATTAATTTCCTTCATCTGTTCTTCTGAAAGCCTTAAGGGATCTTTCCCACCAAAAACGATCGGGCCTTTCGCTTCCTCCACTTTCGTTCGGATTGTCTCTTTAGGAACATGAAGGATTTCTGCCACTTTATCCACCGGCCAATCCAGTTGTTTAAGAAACGGGAAAAGGACCAGAACATTCTTTTCTGTATAAGTAAGGGGTTCACCGTTCCGATCGAGAAACTCCCCCCTGCCTTCATCGATCACCAATGCTTGCGTCCGTTGTGCGACGCTTTCTTCAAGAAGGTTGATTTTATGTTTGGAATAAGATTCAGTCTGGAATAATTGCAATTGCATCAACCTCCCTGAAAGTCCAGAGAGAGCAAGTAATAAGACGATGCTGAATAACCTGATTCGTTTCCGTTTCATTTTGTCACCTCGTCCCCATTGTTGACGAGTTTAATGCGAATTAATCATAAAAAAAGAAGAGGCTCTCAATTGGAGCCCCTTCCCGGGTGATCAGCTTACTTCTACAATCTTGACGCTCATTTCCCCACCTGGAGTCTGAACATTCACTTTAGCACCCACTTTATGTCCAAGAAGGCTTTTCGCGATTGGTGAATCATTTGAAATCTTTCCTTCAAATGGATCCGCTTCTGCACTACCGACGATTGTGTATGTTTCTTTATCTCCGTCAGGCAGTTCAACGAATGTCACTTTTTTCCCTAATTGTACTGTATCTGAATTCATGTCATCTTCTTGAATGATTTTCGCATTGCGAATCATGTTTTCCAATGTGGAAATACGACCTTCAACGAATGCTTGTTCATCTTTCGCTGCGTCGTACTCAGAGTTCTCGGATAAATCTCCGAAGCTGCGGGCGATTTTGATGCGCTCGACGACTTCTTTACGTTTAACCGTTTTCAAATTCTCCAGTTCTTTTTCTAACTTCTCTTTACCTTCTGCTGTCATAGGAAATACTTTATCTGTACTCATGACCCTCTTCACTCCTTTTCTATCTAAGAGCTTCCCATGCTCTATATGTAAATGTGCTACGTATGTAAAGGGAGGGAATGGAGGGAGAATTTCTTCTCACTCCATTCCCTGCTTCTTTACAATGTGGGAAATGTTAACCTTCGCCTATATGTCTTTATCTATGCTATCGTATTACAAAAATGACTTTTGTTCAAGAATTGTTTGAATTTTTGTTACCATTAAATCGATTGCCACGTGATTATGACCGCCTTCAGGGATGATTACATCGGCATATCGCTTCGTCGGTTCGATGAATTGATTATGCATCGGGCGGACGACCGTAATGTATTGATCGATGACAGAATCGATGGAACGTCCGCGCTCTTTAATGTCGCGAAGCATTCTTCTGATGATCCGAAGATCCGCATCTGTATCTACGTAAAGCTTAATATCCATTAAGTTACGCAATCTTTCATCTTCTAATACTAAGATTCCTTCTAAAATAATCACATCTTTCGGTTCAACGAGGATCGTATCATCCGAGCGGGTGTGCATTTTATAATCATACACCGGCTTATTGACGGGCTGATGATCCAATAGACCGTGCAAATGTTGAATCAACAAATCATTATCAAAGGCTAATGGGTGATCATAATTGGTTTTCAAACGTTCCTCAAATGGTAGATTCGATTGATCTTTGTAATAATAATCCTGCTGCAGCATTAAAATCGAATGACCTTGGAATTGCTCATAAATGGCTTTGGTGACGCTTGTCTTCCCAGAGCCGGATCCTCCTGCTACACCGATCACAACGGGTTTCTGCTTCATAAGTGTTAGATGTTCTCCTTTCGCATCATGTTATGGGGATAAACCCTCTGATGCACCTTGAATTTCACAATTTGTAACGGGTGGCGGGCAACGTCAAGCTCATTTCCGCGCTCATCCCACATCTTTTCGATTACCTGCGTAAAATTGGAGATTTCAGGACCGAAAAACTCTACTTCCTGTCCGGCTCTAAAATGGTTCCGTTGCTGCAAGGTGACGATTTGGGTTTCTTCGTCGTAGTCCAATACGAGTCCGACAAATTCATAATTTGTATTCTTCTTGTTGTGAACTCCGAACATCTGCTCCTTGAATCCGGGCACCCCTTCAAAAAACGCGGGGGCAGTTTCACGATTCGCGCACTTCTCAAGCTCCTCGAGCCATTCCTTCTGAATCTTGAAGTTATCAGGGTCTTTACAATATTCATCGATCACTTTGCGGTACACACTTACGACAGTGGCCACATAGTGAATGGACTTCATCCGCCCTTCGATCTTCAAACTGTCGATCCCCAATTCGATCATTCCAGGGATGGATTCGACAAGCTTCAAGTCTTTCGGACTCATGGCGAAAGGTGCGTCTTCTTTATCATAAAGGGGGTTTTCACCGTCTTCATTCAATTCATATAAATCATAGTCCCAGCGGCATGACTGACAGCAGCCGCCGCGATTTGAATCTCTCGCGGTCATATGGTTGCTTAATGTACAACGACCGGAGTAGGCAATGCACATCGCTCCGTGAATGAAGGTCTCAATCTCTATATCCACTTTCTCTTTCATTTCCTGGATTTCTTTGCCGCTCGCTTCACGGGCAAGCACCACCCGGTCCAGTCCTTCTTCTTTCCAGAATTGGACGGCTTTCCAGTTTGAAAGGGACTGCTGTGTACTTAAGTGCACCTCTACATTCGGTGCCACCCTTCTGCATGTTTCAATGATAAGGGGGTCTGCGACGATGATCCCCGCTACTCCGGCTTCCGACAGTCCACGAAGATAATCTTCAAGACCATCCATGTTCTCATTATGGGCATAGATATTCGTGGTTACATAGATCTTTGCACCATATTTCCGAGCGAACTCCACGCCTTCTTTCATATCTTCAAAGGTGAAATTACCTGCATTTGATCGCAGTCCATATTCCTGCCCGCCGATATAGACGGCATCTGCACCATAATGGACAGCAATCTTCAATTTTTCCAGATTACCGGCAGGAGCCAGTAATTCAGGTTTCTTCACAATGACACGCTTCCCATCCACAACCTTTGAGATCGGTTTTTTCACAACCGTGGTCATCATAACTCCTCCGTTCTGATCAGTCTATCATTCTTAATACACGGTTTCTTTAAAGAAGAAACCTGTATCCAACGGACGATTATCCGGCTGCAGGCTTTTCGCTTCTTCCAGAAATTCGTCTTTCTCTTCCTCATATCGATCTTCGTCTTCTGCACATAAATCAATGGCCTTACGATACAGTTTCGTCACTTCCAGGATATATTCAGAAGACTTCATCACGCCATCGATCTTGAAGGAGTCGACACCTGCTTCCATCATTTCACCAAGCTCATCGATGATGCACATATCATTCGGGCTCATGATGTGTGTGCCGTTCCCATCTTCAAAGATAGGATATTTGTTGTGACGCTCCTCATCGTGAAGAAACATATTGCGTTGTTCTTTCCGGTTTTCGATTTCCATCACTTTACCTTGATATTCAAAATAATTCCCGAGCAATGAGCGTTTGGATTGAAACATGCAGGTCATTCCATGCACCTGAACCTCTATTTCAACCTCTGCATTTTCTTTCATTTCTATGATGCTATCCATGCTTAATTCGCGGGCGAGTACTGCACGCTTCGCACCTTTTCTGCCCCAATAATTACAGGTGTACCAATTGGTGGCCGTCGTTTCCGTATTCCAGTGAAGCTTCATCTCCGGCGCCACCTCACGTGCAGCCATCAATACGGCGGGATCACCGAAGACAATGGCATCCGCCCCTTGATCTTTAAGAAATACAATATAGTCATCGAGTTCAGCGATTTTATCGTTATGAAAGAGGGCATTCATCGCGACAAATACTTTCTTATCGTGTTTGTGGGCGACGTAGATGGCTTCCCCCACATCTTCCCTGGAGAACTCCCCGGCAAGCCTCAGGCCGTAACGCTCTTCCCCGATCATGAAGGCATCGGCACCTGCAGATGCCAATGGTTCAATATCGGATACACAGGCAGGGGTTACAAGAAGTTCCGGCTTTTTCATCGTTGTTCACCTCTTTTTTTACTGATGGCGATTCCGTCACCGACAGGTAAAATACTTGTATCAAATTCTTCATGATTCATTAGCCATGCGTTATAATTCTGCAGCTTCTTGACCATATTCCGAATTCTTTTCTGTTCGACGTGTTCTTCTGCAACCAGTCCTTTGAATAAGACATTATCCGAGTAAACGACGCCGCTTTCTGACAGCATGCCGGAATATAGTTCAAAGAATTTAAGGTACTGCCCTTTGGCAGCATCGATAAAAATGGCATCATATGGTCCATGCTTTTCCACTTCTTCGGCAAGCTCCAATGCATCACCGAACAGGGTGACGACCCTTTTTCCATCTTCAGAACGGGAAAGGAACCCCTGTGCTGCTTCGAATCTTTCTTCATCCCGCTCAATGGTAACGACCGTCGCCTCTGGAAGTGCCCCTGCCATGCGGAGTGCCGAATATCCGATGGCCGTCCCGATTTCAAGGATCACTTTCGGCTGCTGGATCCGTAACATTCCAAGGAGCGCTTCGATTCCAACCAGTTCCATAATGGGAACATGATGAACCACTGCAAATTGCTCCATCTCGGCAATTATGGCCGGACGTCCTTTCACGATTGATTCTATATAGCCAATCACTTGTTCGTTCATATATAAGCCTCACGATCATGTTCATAAATGGTGCCCGTGTAACGCTTCTTTCTTAACATGAAAAGAAGAAAGCTACAATGAGCTTTCTACTTCACACGTTCATCAAGATAACGCCCGGATATAAAAAATAACTTGTACTATTTTACCACACAGAGAAGAGGAAAGCGAATGTTTCTTTCCTCTTCTCACAGTGCTATTCTTCTTTATTGGTAATATATTTTGCTTTTTTCTCGTTATGTTCATCCAGTGTTTCAGAATAGTATACCGAGCCGTTGGAAGCAGCCAGGAAATAATAATACTCTGTATCCTCAGGCTGCAGGGCGGCTTCGATCGAAGACAAGCCCGCATTCGCAATCGGTCCAGGCGGTAATCCCTTCACTTGGTACGTATTATAAGGCGATTCCACTTTAAGATCTTTATAAACGGTTTTGTCTTTATGCTTTCCTAATGCATATAAGACCGTCGGATCTGTCTGAAGGGGCATACCTTCTTCCATACGATTATAGAACACACTTGAAATTTTTCCTCTGTCCGCTTTCTCCGTCGCTTCTTCCTCGATCAGGGAAGAAAGGGTGAGAAGCTCATGAGGTGTATACTCATTTGCTGCCATGGCTTCCTGGTATTGAGCCAATACTTCATTCGTTTGCGCGATCATCTTCTTTAAGATCGTGTCTAAAGATGGCTTCTTTTCATAGAAAGGGTACGTCGCAGGATAAAGATATCCTTCCAGCGGTCGTTTGATTTCTTTCTTGAAGATTTCGTCTGTAATCAATTCCGGATATTCCTCTTTTAATTGCTCGAGCCATTTCTTATCGTTTAATTTCTTTTCAATCTCATCTTTTTTATAAGAGGACTTTTCAGCGATGATCTCTGCGATCTGGTCCAATTGAAGTCCCTCTGGAATGGTAATCTTGAATTCTGCTTTCCTCATGACCTTACCAGTCTTCAAGCTGTTGACGATTTCATTCAAGGTCATGGAAGGCGTCAAATCATAAGAACCTGCCTGGAATCCTGCTTCGTTATTGAATTTCACGTAATACTTAAAGACTGTTGAATTCTTAACGATCCCTTTGTCCTCAAGGATTTTCCCTATACTCGATATCCCGGAGCCAATGGGGATGTCCACTTTCACCGTTTTCGTATTATCAGGGTCAACCGGTTTCAGGGCTGAATTCACATAAAGGTAGCCTCCAATGGCCGTTCCCCCTATGATAATGACAAGACAAAGAATGACAAGTCCTACTACTTTTCTAATGACTTTGGCCTCCTCTTGCCTTTCAAGCAATTTCTTCATAAGTGTCTCTTTTATCTTTTTCTTTTCTTCCAACGCTTTCATTTCCCCCCTTCGAGCAAAAAAGCGGGCTATCCGTCATGCGCAATTCGACATCACCTCCACTATTATACAATATTTTGCACAAAGTGAAACAGGGACCTGCAAAAAGGGTGAATTATTTGTCCCTTTTTGCGGTCCCTGTTTCATATAGTCCTATGACGACGGCTTATTCAGCGTCTTCTTCTTCATCAAGGAAAGTGTTTAACATTTCTTCGATCATGTCCCACTCTTCTTCTGTTTCAATCGGCTTTAATTCGCCTTCCTGACCTTCGTCACCAGGCATGAATGCAGATGCATGAATTTCGATTTCTTCTTCGTCGTTCTCATCTGCCCCAAGTGGATAGTAAAGGACATACGATTTATTGAATTTATCTGATTCAAATGTGAAAAGGACCTCGCATAACTGCTCATTTCCTTGTTCGTCAACTACTGTAATTTGCTTTTCTCCGTGTTCCATGAACATTCACCTCATTATTTTTGGCTGTCAAGATATCCTTGAAGGATCATCATCGCAGCCATTTTGTCGATCACTTTCTTACGTTTCTTCCTGCTGACGTCAGCTTCTAACAGCACTCGTTCAGCAGCCATTGTGCTCAGCCTTTCATCCCAATATTTAATGGGAAGGGATAACTCCTGTTGAATCAATTCTCCATAAGCTTTAGACGCTTCCCCACGTGGACCGATCGTGTTATTCATGTTTTTAGGCATTCCAACCACAACGGTATCCACCTGGTATTCATCGGCAAGTTCCTTGATTCGATCCATCCGGAACACACCTTGATCTTCGTCGATCTTAATCGTTTCAATTCCCTGAGCTGTCCAGCCAAGCTCATCGCTGATAGCGACTCCGACTGTTTTAGAGCCAACGTCTAAACCCATTACACGCATCTATTATCCCTCTTTGTGTTGTTTCAAATACGATTTGACTAATTCTTCGATGATCTCATCTCGTTCTAAACGGCGGATGATATTTCTGGCATCTTGATGTCTGGGAATGTAAGCCGGGTCTCCAGATAATAAGTATCCTACGATTTGATTGATCGGGTTGTACCCTTTTTCCTGCAGAGCATCATGAACCTGTAAGAGCACTTCCTTCACGTCATGTTCGAACGGCTCCTCTGAAAAATCAAACCGCATCGTTTTGTCAAAAGAACTCATTTTTAGCACCTCTCTTTAGGCTTGTCTTTTTGACAACCGAATTGTTAATCGTTACCTACATTGTACACCACTTTCACACGGAGTTAAATGGATTTGACCCATTCTTCTACAAATTGAAGGGCTTCTTCGACTTTTTCCGGATTTTTACCGCCTGCCTGGGCCATGTCCGGACGGCCGCCGCCGCCTCCACCACAGCGTGATGCTACTTCTTTCACCAATTTCCCGGCATGATATCCTTTTTCGACTAAGTCATCCGTAACTCCTGCAATGATGGTCACTTTATCATCACCAGTTGTTGCCAGTACGATCACCCCGGATGAAAGCTTCTGCTTAAGATCATCCATCATCGTGCGCAGTCCGTTGCTGTCTCCCGCTGCCACTTTTGCAGACAGGACATTTACACCATCAATGACCTTCACTTGATCCGTTAAGCTGCCTGCTTCTATGTTAGACAACTTTGCAGATAATGATTCATTTTCCCTTTGAAGCTCTTTCATCTCACCTAATAATGAGTCTACCCGATTGACTACTTCTTTCGGATTGGATTTCAGTTTTGCTGCAACCTCTTTCAGTTGGGACACCTGATCATTCAATACTTTATACGCATTTTCTGCCGTAACGGCTTCGATCCGTCTGGTACCGGCCCCGATCCCGCTTTCAGAGAGGATCTTGAACAAGCCGATCTCGGATGTATTGGATACATGACAGCCTCCGCAAAGCTCCAGGCTGTAGTCTCCAATCGATACCACACGTACTTCTGAACCATATTTCTCACCGAATAACGCCATGGCACCCATCTTTTTAGCTTCCGTTAGAGATTTCAGGGCCGTGTTCACCGCCATCGCCTTCCAAACCTTCTCATTGACGATGGTTTCGATCCGTTCCATTTCTTCTGGTGATACAGATCCGAAATGGGAGAAATCAAAGCGCAGACGATCCGGTTCAACAAGGGAACCTGCCTGATTTACGTGATCCCCAAGAACGTCTTTCAAAGCCTGATGAAGAATGTGGGTCGCTGTATGGTTTTTCTCCACTTTTGTTCTGGATTCTCTGGAAACCCTGGCAATGACCTCGGCACCCTGCTTCAATGTCCCCTCTTCTACAACTGCCGTGTGAAGGTTTTGTCCATTAGGTGCTTTTTTGACCGTTTTGACGTATACTTTCACGCCTTCCGCTTCGATATACCCCTTATCCCCGATCTGTCCACCACTCTCTGCATAGAAAGGCGTCTCGTTGAGGATGAACTGGCATTCCTGACCTTTACCGACCTGAGGCTGACGTTCATTGTCCACCAATAATTCAAGGACTGTCGAATTGCTTTCGAGTGTGTCATATCCGACAAAGCGGCTTTCCACTGTTATATCACTCAGGACTCCACCTTGCACCTGCATGCTTCCTACATCCTGGCGGGCAGATCTCGCTCTTTCACGCTGACCTTCCATCTCTCTCTCAAAACCTTCATGATCAACCGTCAATCCTTCTTCTTCTGCGTACTCTTCCGTTAATTCAACAGGGAAACCATACGTGTCATAAAGGCGGAAGACATCTTCACCAGGGATCACGTTACTTCCGGAAGATTTTTGTACCTTGACGATGGAAGAAAGGATAGCCAGTCCTTCATTCAGAGTCTCATGGAAGCGGTCCTCTTCATTTTTTACCACTTTTTGGATGAATTCTGCTTTTTGTTTCACTTCCGGATAGAAGTCAACCATGATTTCAGAAACGACAGGAACCAATTCATACATGAATGGGCGGTTGATTTCGATCTTTTTTGCAAAGCGGACAGCGCGGCGAAGAAGTCTTCTTAAGACATACCCGCGGCCTTCATTGGAAGGAAGGGCCCCGTCACCAATCGCAAAGGAAACCGTCCTGATATGATCGGCGATCACTTTGAATGCGACGTCCGTATCATCATCCTTACCATAAGATTGCCCTGAGATTTTTTCCGTTTCAGCTATGATCGGCATAAATAAATCTGTGTCAAAGTTCGTTGGCACTTCCTGAACGACACATGCCATCCGCTCAAGGCCCATACCAGTATCAATGTTCTTCTTAGGAAGCGGTGTGTACGTTCCATCAGGATTGTGATTGAATTGTGAGAACACAAGATTCCACACTTCAAGGTAACGATCATTTTCCCCGCCTGGATATAATTCGGGATCTTCCGGGTTGTCTCCATATTTTGGCCCTCGATCATAGAAGATTTCTGTATTCGGACCACTTGGACCTTCGCCGATATCCCAGAAGTTCCCTTCAATACGGATGATGCGCTCAGCAGGTACGCCAACTTTTTGGTTCCAGATGTCAAATGCTTCGTGATCCTCCGGGTGGATCGTGACAGATAGCTTTTCCGGATCGAATCCGACCCATTTTGCATCCGTCAGGAACTCCCAAGCCCATTCAATCGCTTCCACTTTAAAATAATCCCCTATGGAGAAATTTCCCAGCATTTCGAAAAACGTATGATGACGGGCTGTTTTCCCTACATTCTCGATGTCGTTCGTACGGATCGATTTTTGGGCATTCACGATTCTCGGATTTTGAGGGATCACACGTCCATCAAAATATTTCTTTAATGTCGCTACTCCACTATTGATCCATAATAGGGACGGATCTTCATGTGGAACGAGTGATGCACTCGGTTCTACTACGTGTCCTTTTTCCTGAAAGAAATCTAAAAACTTCTGACGAATTTCTGCGCCTGTTAATTTGTTCATATCAAGCTTCCTCCTTTATATGTATGGTTAAAAAAGAATACAAAAAAGCCCTCATCCCTAAAACAGGGACGAGAGCTGTTTCTCGCGGTACCACCCTGGTTATGAATAAACGCGATGGCGTTCATTCATCCCTCAATACACCTTAACGCGGCCGGACGGCAGGCTTTACCTGCACTCAGGATTAGCATTCCGTTATCCTTCATCTGGAATCCCTTGCAGCCTGGGGGATTTCTCTCTGGAAGATGGACTATAACGTACTCGGTCCTTCATTGCTTTCATTTTATGCGAATACTTGTATATGTTGGATTATAGAAATATTCATGGTATTTGTCAATGATCATTCCCATTTTTCAGTATTGTCATTCTTCATCGTATGAAGAAAATGGGTCCTGCCGTGTAAAATAGCCACCTTTATGACCGCAAGAAACGGCACCGCCACGATCATTCCGATCACTCCTCCCACCTCGCCCCCGAGGATCAATGCCCCCATGATGAAGAGAGGATGCATATGGAGGCTTTTCCCGACGATGAGGGGGGATAGGATGTTCCCTTCCAGGAACTGCAGGACCACGACAAGGATGACCACATAAATCACCATATTCGTGGAAATCGTACTTGCCACGATGGCGGCCGGTACCGCCCCGATGATCGGACCGAAATAAGGGATCACATTCGTCACCCCAATGATCAAACCGAGAATGAGGGGGTATTTCATACCGATCAGCCAAAGGGTGGCGGCAGAAATACCACCGATGATCAAACAAACCAAGAGCTGTCCCCTGATATAACCACCGAGGGATTCATCCACGTCATGTGAAAATGATATCGCACTCTGCCTCCATTTTTTCGGCGTGAGCTGCCACATGAACGCCTTTACCTTTGTAATATCCTTCAATAAATAAAAGGATACGAAGGGAATGATGGCCACGATGAGCAGACTGTTCATAAACTTCATGACGGTTGCCAGGACCAAAGCAACAAGCCCCGTCACCCAAGCTTCAAGTCCGTCTATTCTCTTTTCAAGCTGTGACTGGATCCCGTCCGGCCATGTGGAAGTCTCGCTCTGCACAACCTTCAGCCAGCCCTGGTACTGCTCTGTGAAAACCGGCGCGTTCTCCGATAAATCCTTCAGCTGATGAATGATGGCCGGGGTCCCTTTATAGATGGCGTAGCCCAATCCACCAAAGAAGAGGAGGTAAATGAGCAGTATGGCGATCCCCCTGTGAATGCCGGCTTCATGCAGCTTCTCCACTACCGGATGAAGCAGGTAGGCAATGAAGCCGCCTATGAAGAAAGGGAGCAGGGAAAAGAATAAGACCTCTAATACTGGATGCCATACAGGCTTCAATAAATAGAGAACATATAGAAATAATGCAAGAATGAGGGCCATTGAAAGCCTGTATATCCATTTTGTATAGGGGCTTCTTTCCACCATCCACACCTCCTTCTTTTCTCTTCTAGTGTTTGAAGATAAGAGGTGGTTTTATTCATGGGGTTTGTAATATGAGTGTCTCAGGATGAGTGACACAAACATTTTTGGATGAATAGTGGTTAGATTTGGTCGAAACGATTGAGTTTATGACCGTTGGAGAGGATAAATTGGATTGGTTTCTATCTATTTTTGGCATTTGTGGGGTGGTCTCTATTTAGCCCCCTAACTCATTTGGACACCATAATCTAAAAATAATAAGATAGATGTATCAAAGGAGGAGTCCAAATGAGTACACGAAAAGGACCGATGGAAGATGTGAAA
>NZ_JBANLY010000013.1:0-104527 GCF_037046045.1 Rossellomorea sp. LJF3
TTAGTGTGTTTTGATAACATTTTTATCCCCCACAAAAGCTTTATTCCTTTCTATTATACAAAAAAAGCTTGTAGACTTGGTCTAATTCTTAGACTTTGTCTACAAGCTGAGCAGACTCTCCAAAGAGAGACTGCTTTTGTTCATGAAATTACTTACCGATGAACTGTTGAGTCCAGTAGTTACCGTTCTCTACATATCCCACACCGATGTGAGTGTAGTTAGAACTCATGATGTTTTTACGGTGACCTTCACTATTCATCCATGCCTGTACTACTTCTTCAGGAGTCTGTTGACCCATAGCGATGTTTTCACCTGCAGAGCTGTACTCGATACCAAACTGCTTCATCATGTCGAATGGTGAACCATACGTAGGGCTAGTGTGAGAGAAGTAGTTGTTCGCTTGCATATCTTTAGACTTCTCACGTGCTACCTTGCTTAATTCTGCATCTACTTTAAGAGCTGGAAGACCTTGTTTTGCACGTTCCTGGTTAGTCAATTCCACTACTTTTTGTTCAAACTGGCTTAATTGACCAGATTGTTCACTTGCTTGCTCTGATTGTTGTTTTTGCTCATTTGAAGCTGGAGCTGGTGCAGGTGCTTCGGACTTAGGTGCAGGAGCTTCTGCTTTTGGTGCTTCTTCTGGTGCAGGAGCTTCCGCTTTTGGTGCTTCCTTAGCTGGAGCAGGTGCCGCCGCCTCTGCTTTTGGAGCCTGTCCATTCAATAATTCTTGTACATTTATATTTTGACCGTTGATTTGGTATTTTGATAGAACATCTTGAACATATTTGTTTAGATCTTCTTGATTACCATTATATTTAAAGGCGTTCACTTTTTGAGCGACCTTATCTTGTGCCGGGCACGGTGCTGCAGCGTCAGCTTTACCTGCTGCGAATGGAGTTGCTAATAATGTTAATGCTGTTGCTGCTGAAACCATCATTTTCTTATTCATAAAAATGAATTCCTCCTTAGTGAATGTGTTTTTCTTTGCTGCACATTCATCATACCACCCTGTTTTTGTTACATTTACGGGAGAACTTGGTAACTAGTAATCAATTGTTCTATTTTGAAAGACAATTTCCTTATAGTAAGATAGTAACCACTGATTCTAGTAGGAAGAAAAGCATTTTTTAAATGATTTACTTACATTTCCAACAGCTGAATGAATTGGATGCTGGAACTAATTATTACCGGTATCTTATTCTTGACAGGTTTTTAAGAGCCCACCCAATGTAACGGATATTACAGGAACATTTCAAAACGGGAAGGATTTCACCCCAAAGAAAGGTATTCATTGCATTTTTTGTCAGAACCGATGAGCAGGTATCCCTTCACATCGAACCCTAGGCGTTTTAATTGTCTCACGCCCACATTACACTCGACGAAATTGCTTCCCATCACAATGACAGGCCCTTCTGGAATATCACTTGCATATCTTCGAATGTATCCGCAAGGCAAGGCTATGACCTCTTCGCAATCTCCTTTTGACGAGTCCTGATAATCCCTGGCATCCACTACTACATGTTCTGTCGTCACTTCAAGGGAATTCCATTGTTTTGTTCGTACGGGAAAATATCGATAATAGATCATATATGAGAGTATACTGACTAATACTATTGTTAGTAGAGGCATACTGATATCACCCTTTTCATTAAACTCCCCTCATTATATACCTGAGTAGGTATAGTTGAAAAGCGAACTGCTCATATTTACTTTCATGATGATCATTCCTGATTAGAGATTCCTGTCTTTCATTAATTGTGCGCCCATTTCGATATGTAGCTGGATTAAACGAATTTTATCATCGTTTGACAAGTCGGATTCAGTAATTCTTTTAGTGGCCAAATAATATTTAATTTCAATGGACTTACGAACCCTTGGGTGACTATTTGCATCTTCCAGTTCACGTCTAATGGCTTCTTTTAATATTTGTTCCGGTGAAACGGCATCGTTTGTTAGCATGCGGTTTTTCCATATTTGTCTGTATGATATCAGCAAATCGTTGAATACTACTGACATATTCAATCATCCTTTACATAAAATCGTTATTCTTTAACCATACTAAAAAAAACGAAGAAAGGTGATATCAATGACTACACCCTATCGCTGTCCCAGCTGTAAAACGAATCGAACACGATTTAATATTATACAACAAGTACCTCAGAGTGTGAAACTTGATCCTGCTTCAGGAGAAGTCGTTCAGAATTATGAGCAAAATCAACTCGAGCCATTTCACCTCGCTTACAACGGACCCCAGTTAAAAGTTCAATGTGCGGCTTGTGGCTTGGTGGAGGATGAAATGACCTTTAAGAAGTTTGGAGAAAGTACTATGTCCTAATCAGAAAGAGGGTAACCATGCCTGCCACAATCAGCAGACACGGTCACCCTCTTTTATTTAATGGTTATTAGTGATTGGAAGCTTCTTTAAGCTCTGTTTCCTTTTCTTCCTCTGTAACATCTTTATTTGACATCCTTAATGGGATCTCTTTCATAAAGAAGGTTAAAACAAATCCTACGAGAAGAATCATGGCTCCAATAAAGAATACGTTCGTTAACGCATAACTCAATGATTCTCTAACACCTTCAAGGATGGATGCATAGATCCCTTGGAATTCTTGTGGCAATGTTGATTGAAGCTCCTTTAATTTCCCACCGTTCATGATGTTCTGGGGATCTTGAAGCTGCTTCATGACTCCAGCCGTTTCAGGATCTGTCAATAATGGAGAGTCCTTTACTGAAGACATTTTCTCTGTCATTTTTGACGTCATGGAAGAATTCATCACGGTTCCCATGATGGCTACCCCTATCGTCCCTCCGATTTGTCTGAACAATTGCGTTGCGGCCGTGGCGACACCAAGGAACTTATGCTGCACTGCGTTTTGAACCGTCAGCGTAAAGACGGGGAAACTCAGTCCAAGTCCCGTTCCTACTATAATGATATTCAGCAGGGCTCTGGCGTTGGTCGTATCCGTATCCATGAAAGATAATAGGATCATACCCGCACTCATGACGAACAAACCAATCAGTGCGAGAAACTTATATTTCCCTGTCTTCGTAATGATTTGTCCCCCGATCGTACTGGCAAATACCATACTCAATGTCATGGGCATCATCACGAGTCCGGATTTCGTCGCGGAGGTACCCATTACGCCCTGAATGAAGAACGGCATATACATAATGGCCCCGAACATCCCGGCTCCGAGAATGAATCCAATGATATTGGAAAGGGTGAAGATCTTATTTTTAAACAATTGTAGTGGAAGTACAGGGTTACTAGCTCGTTTTTCCGTTATGATGAATAGGATCAGTGCTATAACCGAGGTAGTCAGTAGTCCAATGATTTGAAGTGAAACCCATTCATAATCGTTTCCACCCCACGTAAAGGCCAGTAATAACGGAATGATCGTTAAAGTCAGCATGATGGATCCCAGGTAATCCACTTTCAAACCTCTATTCGGTTCTTGGGAAGGGAACATTTTATAAATCATCCCAAATGCGATGAATCCTACCGGAAGGAATACCCAGAATACCCAGTGCCAATCGGCATTATCTACTATCCAGCCTCCGAGTGTCGGACCGAATACACTGGCTAAACCAAACACACTGCTCATCAGCCCCTGCCACTTCCCTCTTTCTCGTGGAGAGAATAAGTCCCCGACAGCAGTAAAGGCGGTGGACATGATCATACCGGCACCGAATCCTTGAATCCCCCGGAAAATGATTAACTGTATGATGGAAGCGGATAGTCCGTTTAAGAACGAACCAATCATAAAGACTCCTATTCCAAGTAAGATAAAAGGCTTCCTTCCATACATATCGGATAATTTACCGACCAAAATGGCGGTTACGGAGCTGGTCAACATGAAGATGGTGAATACCCAGCTATAATAATCCATACCTCCGATTTCAGAAATGATCTTTGGCAATGCGGTCCCCACAATGGTCTGATTCAATGCGGCGAATAACATGGCTGACATGATCGCAATCATGATCAGTACTTTTTTCCGATGTTCTAAATGCTCCATATTCTCTGTCTCCCTCAATATTTATAGTATGAATAATTAACCAACTTAAGTAAATGAGCATAATAGAAGGGATGACCGCTCTAAAGGTCAACCCTTTGCATTCTTTTTAAATATATGACTGAACAACTCTGTTTCCGAAGCAGTACAGTGACATTTACCGGACACTATTACTTACGAACGGATGAACTCAACAGTTTCTCGAACAGTTCGATCAGGTGCTCGATTTCCTCTTTTTCAAAGGTTTGGAATAACTGCTGAAAATAGTGCGACTTCTTCTCTTCACATTGTGCCAGCACTTCCATTCCTTCAGGAGTAACGGCCAACTCTACGACTCTACGATCTTCATTGGATCGCTGTCTTGTAATGTAGTCTTTTTCAACCAGTGTATCTGTAATGGACGTAATGTGACTTGCCGAGACTTCCATTCGCTTTGAAATTTCCGAGGATTTCAGTGCACCATTTTCCCTGATGAGTTGAAGCACCCGGAATTCCCCATTCGAAATGAATTCTCCAAAGATGGTTCGAATATCTGATTTCATCATTCTAAAAACGGACCTAAACAGTCCTTCTAGCTCGAACAATTCTTTTCCCACTAAAAATCGACCTTTCTTACACTCAATAAATACTTCACTAAGTTAACTATTAAATAATATACATTTTATTCGATATTGTCAATGGTTTAAACTTGTTATTAGCATTATCATACTTACTCCCCATTTGGAAAGCAGGACGACACCTATCGATAATCCCGTTCCGCACAAAAGACCCGTCAGCAATCGAAGCATGTTCGTACTCCTCCTCCACCCCCACTTCTGGGTGAACCCATCAGCTAAAAGGGGAAAAGTCAGCCCACCAGCCATCATGAGAGCGATAAACGATAAGGAAGGAATCAGCAGCCAGATGATGGGGATTCCCAAAAGTATTCCCATGAGTATTCCCATGCATCTGAAACATATCGGGAATTGCTTCCCCTTTACCATCAGTGAACGTTCAGGCATTCTGTGACACGGCATGAAGGAGAGTGTATACCATTCTTTCACTTCAATCCCTCCTATGGGCTGCAATCCGGAGTACAGTCACAGTCCGGTGAATCGCAGTCGAGTTTATTTCCTCTTGGCGCGGGCAGGCAATCAGGGGAATAAATGGCACAATCCCAGCAGTCATTCGTTCTTTGCCTGCCATGATTTTTCCGCTGATAATATATGACTGTCCATATGAATAACAGTATACTGACCCCAATCAAGCCGGCGAAGATGAACAACTGCAGTTTGCTTTCATGGATACTTAAACCGTAAACCCCCGCAATGAATAATATGAGTTCAACACTAAACAATAAAAAAACCATATCAGGACTCCCCCACCCCTCCGAATTACTCCGTCAGGTCAATCTTCTGTAAAGACTGTATTATTTCTTCTTTATGTAAATTTTCTCCGATTATGACGAAGTTGGTAGGGTATTTCATATCTCCGGGCATAAAGAGGGGCATCCCGTATGAGTACTGAAACAACGTTGGATAGTTCCTTCCTTGCAAAGGGACGTATCCCTTCATCCTGTATATGGAATCGGGCTGGCTTTTCACCCATTCTTCAAAGGCTTCTCCACTCACTTTCCCGCTGAACGTATAAACAACCGCCTGGAGAGTCAGATGTTCCCCAATGGAAGCTCGATCATACGTAAGTGTTTCTTGTTGTGCTTTTAAAGACAGAATATCTTTCATGGACACTTGAGAGTAATTGGTTAAATACACCTTGGCATTCTGATTCATTTGTTGTAGTTCGTAAGAGAATGTCCCCTGCTCCATTTCAGTCAGCAAGTCCATTTTATTCGCAATGATGAACTGGGCATGACGGATTTGTTCTCTCATCAAATGTAAGACAGCCGGACTGAAGTCGCCCCTGTTCCGCCATTGTAGGCCATCCACCACTGTGAGGATACCCCTGAATTCAAAACGATCGGCAAACAGAGGGGACAGGATGGAATCGACCACCTCAACTGGATGTGCAGCACCCGTTGTTTCAATGACCAGTACATCAAAGTCTTCGTTCAGTAGAAGTTCCTGGAGCTGGGACTCCAATTTTTCTGAAATGGTGCAGCATATACAGCCATCAAGAAGTTCACGCAATGCTGTGTCATCATCAACCGCATCACTATCGATGGATACACTTCCTAATTCATTCATCAGCACCGCGGGTTTTTTATCATGATCCTTTAAGGACTTCAGCAATTGTTTAAGTAAAGTCGTTTTTCCACTGCCAAGAAATCCGGATAATATATAGACATCTTTTTTCATGTAATCTTCCTTTCATTTGATCCCTATACACATTTTATTAGAAAGTGAATAGGAACACAACGGACATCACCGATGGATGACCATAGGCAGGGAAGAATTATTCGTTTAAAGAGCGTTATCCACTTTTTTTACGCATAGAATGTAATATGGCTGTGTGCCGTCATATTGATAGCTGAAGAATCAGTAAAAGGTGGGAAGATTCATGTATTATGAGAAGATTGTTCCGCTTAAACTTAGAGATTTCCTGAAGAATCCTTCTCATGAAACATTGAAGGATCTGTTACTTCATAATACAGGGGAAACAGATTATGTGGATTTCAAGTCCGATTGGATCGAATTCACCAAGATGGCAAAACATATCCTTGCCATATCCAATACAGGAGGTGGATGTATCATCGTCGGGGTGATGCAATTCGATGATGGATCAGTCGATTTAAAAGGACTGACCGATGAAGAATTTCTCGATAAAGCAGATGTTGATAATAAACTCCAACATCTGCTGCCTAAATATTTGCGTTATCGCACCGAAGATTTCATTTTCCCTGAAAGCACCCATCCATTGATGAGCCTTAAACGATTCCAAGTCCTCATCATCGATTATGATCCAAGGTACGTTCCTTACACTTCCATTGTCACAAGGGGGGAATTGCGGTATGGGGCAATTTATGTCAGGCAAGGAACCAAGACGATTGAAGCTACTCACGACAAATTAGTGGATGTCATTCTCCGGAAAGTTCAGTCAGGAGGGTC
The DNA here is from genome assembly GCF_037046045.1 of Rossellomorea sp. LJF3. Taxonomy (NCBI): domain Bacteria; kingdom Bacillati; phylum Bacillota; class Bacilli; order Caryophanales; family Bacillaceae; genus Rossellomorea; species Rossellomorea sp. LJF3. The sequence continues at coordinate 7,064 of NZ_JBANLY010000013.1, forward strand.
GGACAGCGATGAAAAAACATTAAAGGAGCACCTTGAGCACTTAAAAATTCTTCATATGGAACATGATCTGGCAGAAGATCAGAAATATAAAGACTATCTGCACGAATTGATCATAAGAAAAATGAAAAAGATTGAATCGTTCCTGGACCTTGATTCTTCTGAATATCATTCATGGTGACTTGAATCAAGAAAATCCATGATGGCTTCCCGATTCTTTTGTTCATCCATATCGAGGACCAGTCCTGCATGTGCAGCCTTAAGATCAGTGAAACTTCCTTCTACCGGGACCCGCAGCGTTTCCACTTTGTCGATTGGATGCAGCATGACAGACATCCCATATTTCATGACTTCACTTATCGGAGTGGAGGTTTCAACGTTTTTAAAACCCTCTCTGATGAGAGAAACAAGCGTCCTCATGCCTTCACCCGTCTCCATTTTTTCCATCAGGCTTTTTTCTGCCAATAACATGATCTCCTGCTGTCTTTCTACTCTTCCAAAGTCGTTCTGACTATCTCCCCTGAACCTCACATATTGAAGGATTTCTTCTCCTTTCAGCACGTTTCCCCCCGGTTCTTTCGACCAATTCCAGTGAGTGATCATAGGCTCTGTTACCGTAACAGGTACCCCTTCAGGAAATACGAGGGCCATCATATTGATGAACTCTTTGAAATCAATCTTAACAGTATGTTGAATGTTCAGGTCGAAGTTTATTTGTATCGTATCAGCCAGCAATTCTTCCCCTCCCCAGGAATATGCATGATTGATCTTGCTCTTTTCATATCCGGGAATCTCGACGAATGTATCCCTCATGATTGAAATGATCTTAATGGTCGACGATTGGGGCTTATATTGAGCCACCATTAATACGTCAGCCCGTGCAGGTTCATTTTCACGCTGATCAGAACCAATCAGGAGGAAGTTGATCGGTTGCTTATTTTCATCAAGGGTAAAAGGAAAAATGGATTCATCCGAATCATTTAATACTTTTTTCGGGGGAGAACCCTCTTCTACAGCAGGCACTCCTTCAGCCTTCCAAATGGGAGAACAACTCACAGCCACAAAGAGAAAAAGCAGGATTGAAAGGACTAACGCTATCTTTTTCATTGAATCACCTCATATATACTTTCATTGTTGGTATGGAATGGACATTCTATACGAGGATTCAGAAACCAATTCGGCAATCGACCGCTGTTACCGGACAAAAAAAAGATCCCAGGTGAAATCACCTGAGACCTAGGATTTATTGATCTTTGTTTAACACTTCAATCGCCTTTTTCAGTTGGGGATCGTTTTCTTTCAGCTTTTCTCTTAGGTCGGTCATAAGCTTCAAGATTGTTTCCCCGTTCATTGTACCTGTCACTTCGAGGTCGTTTTCCCCCTGGAATTCCTTAACGGCTGCCGTTGTATCTGCATCATAATAGCCGTCTACTTTCCCTGGATCTAAATCCAGAGCTTCGAGCATTTGCTCTGCTGTTTTCACATGATCTGATAAATCTTCTTCCTTTAGTTCCTTGTCTGGATTGATGTAAGGAAGTTGGGCATAATCAGGCATCTTCACTTCGACATCTGGCTTGATGCCTTTTTCATGAATCCAATTTCCTTTTGGTGTCAGCCATTTAGCCGTCGTAAATTTCATATTTGAGCCATCTTTGAAGGTTTCTGCCGTTTGAACGGTCCCTTTACCGAATGTCTTCGTTCCAACCAAAGGTATATCATTGGATTCGCTTACGGCTGCTGATAGAATTTCTGCAGCACTTGCACTTCCTTCATCAACCAGAACGGCTGTAGGAACTTCTACCTTCTGACCCGATTCTGATACATACTTTTCCACTTTACCATTACTGTCTTTCACTTGGAATAAGACTTCACCTTCAGGCACAAACAGATTCGAGATCTTGACAGCTTGATCAAGTAATCCACCTGGATTTTGTCTAAGATCCAGAACGAGTTTCTTCATGCCTTTATCGTTCATCTCATTTAACGCTTCTGTCAATTCTTTGTACGTATTCTCTGAAAAACTCGTGATTTGGATTTCAGCTACGCCATTATCTTTCATCTCTGCATAAACCGTTTCAATCGGAATCTCATCTCTGGTGATGGTGACGTCCATCGGTTTATCCTGGCCAGGCCGTTGAACGGTCAGCGTTACCTTTGTGCCTTTTTCTCCACGAATAAGGAGAACGGCGTCTGTCACAGACATTCCTTGAATGCTTTTATCATCTACCTTCGTGATGATGTCGTTCGGCTGCAGGCCGGCTTTTTCTGCAGGAGAACCTTTAATTGGAGAGACGATGGATATGTAACCCTCTTTCTCCTGAATTTCTGCTCCGATCCCTTCAAACGAAGAAGAAATGCTTTCCTGGAACTTCTTCGCCTCATCCTCGTTCATATAATCGGAATAGGGATCCCCGACGCTATCGATCATCCCATTGATCGCACCGTTTACAAGTTTGTCCTGATCCAGGTCCTTGTAATAATTCTGGTTTAACTTATCATAGGCTTCATAGAGCTTCTGAAATTCAGATCGTTCTGTAACCCCTACGTTGACTGCTTTTTCATCTCCAAACGCCAATGCAAATGTTGTAATTCCTGCTGTTAGGAATACAAGGAAAAATAGGAGCATGACGAATTTGAATTTTTTCATTTTTATATAACTTGATTGGGTTTCCTGTTGTGCCTGTTCTGTCTTATCTTGTTCCAAAGCTTCCACCACTTTCGTTGCTATGTATCTTGTGTGAATTTTCGTTTAGAATATCATGAAACATTCCCCTGAGCAATCGTAAGCTCATAACTTCTTCATTCTATCAGCTTTTCCATGTTAGCGAAAGGAAAATCCATCTTCCCCTTTATGATGCGTCAAAATCGTCGTAAAAAACCCCACCGTACTGACAGCTAACAAAGAATATAAAAATGCTTCCATTCCAATAATGGGGAAGCCCGCCATAAGTACGACACTATCAAAGGCGAAGATCAGCTTACCAACATTCCATCCAAAACTCTTCCCCATTAATTGTGCCAATAAGTCAGATCCACCCGTAGCGGAATTCCCCCTTAACATGAGACCGATTCCGATCCCGACAAAAGCACCTCCAAAAAAAGCACTCATTAGTGGCGGAAGATGGAAGATGGTATGCCATTGATAAAAGTAATCGATCATTAAAGAGGACAACCACAGCCCATGAATACTGTTATAAAAGAGGATTCGATCTTTAAAGAATGCAAGCAGATAAAGGGGGATACTCAGGAGAATGATGGTAAGACCTGGTTTCACACCAAGCCAGTAGTGGGCAATCAAACCGATCCCGATCATGCCCCCATCGAGAAAATGATGGGGGACGAAAAATAGATTGATGCCTATCCCGACGAAAACACTGCCAATGATGATTATACTGAACACCCTCATCATACCATCCACCCACCCATTCCAAATTGGACATCCCTTATTACTGTTGTATGTGGAAATACAAAGAAAGAGAACAAGGCGGAAGGGAATTCATCCCCTTTAGAAGCAGAAAGATCTTGATATCCTCAAATCCCCTCTAAAAAAGGTCAGGAACCATTGGCCCTGACCCTTTATCATTATTAGATTTTCTTTACATTATTAAAGTATTCTTCAAGTGTCCAATCGTTCTCATGAATCACTTTAGCGGCTTCCATTCCAACATATCTATAGTGCCAAGGTTCATATTGATATTGGGTAATGGATACCTTATCTTCGGGATAGCGAAGAATGAACCCGTACTTATAGGCGTTTTCTGCCAGCCATTTTCCTTCTTTCGTTTCAGCAAATTCTATATTCACTTGAAATTGGTTACTTTGACTGGAAATATCCATAGCCAATCCTGATTGATGCTCACTTTGTCCCGGAGGCGCAACGGCCATGACCGCCTTTTCTTTACCGAATTGGGCTATTTCCCTATCCAGGAGCATTTTTTGGTAGTCGTATGAACGGTAACCTGAAATGGCTGTCAAGAAAACCCCTAAAGATTTGGCATCTGCGAACATCTTTTCCAACTGCTCTGCAGCTTCTTTTCGAAGGTGCGCTTTTTCAAGGTCCTCATCCCCGAATACGAATGGAACATTTGGACGGACTAGATCGGCAGGTTTGTATTCATCTAAAGCATATTCCTTATTCACCAATACTAATAAATTGGAGGGATTTTGAATCACCTGTTTTCCGTCCACGACTTTTACGTCATTGAAGTATTGGGACTCTAATTGCAGCTCTTTAGGTACCGCTTCTTCGGCAGGCTTCTGTTCCGGCAATGATTGTTCACCCTGCCCGTTGTCCGGGGTTTGAACTTTTGGTTCTTTTTCCTGTGTCTCTTGCTGCTTTTGGCCAAATAATTCGTCTGACCACTCTTCCACTTGCGAACAACCTGATAACATAACCAGGGAGGCAGCAGTTATGAAGATGATCTTTTTCATACTTTCACCTAGTTTCTCTATAATGGTTCCATTCTCCATCTTACCATGCTCCGGGCTATATGTAAGCAGGAGAAACTTCACAAAATGAAAAACTGCCTATAAACCCGACTCGGGATTGTAAGCAGCTTTTTCCTATTGCCTCTATAAATTATTCTTGAATGGCCGCTTCTAAAGCCACTTCAATCATTTCATTGAAAGTCGTCTGACGCTCCTCTGAAGAGGTTTCTTCCCCTGTGAGGATATGGTCGCTTACAGTTAGAACAGAAAGTGCATTTCGACCATATTTAGCTGCCAATGTGTAAAGGGCGGACGTTTCCATTTCAATGGCAAGAATACCATATTGAGCCCACTTCTCATGCTCCGCATTGTCATTGTAGAACATGTCAGCAGTGAATACGTTTCCAACTTTCAGATTAAGTCCTTTCTCTATCCCTGCATCATATGCTCGTTTTAAAAGATCGAAGTTCGCCGTCGGAGAATAATCGATCCCGTTGAACGTTAATTTATTCATTTGAGAATCAGTGGATGATGTCATGGCCAGGATGACGTCGCGTACTTTCACGTCCTTTTGAATGGCACCACATGTACCGACACGAATCAAGTTCTGGACGTTATAGCTTTGCATCAATTCATTAATATAAATGGAAATCGACGGGACACCCATTCCAGTTCCCTGTACCGAAATTCTTTTTCCTTTGTACGTTCCCGTGTATCCAAACATATTACGTACTTCATTGTAGCATGTTACATCTTCTAAGAACGTTTCCGCAATATACTTTGCTCTAAGTGGATCCCCAGGTAAAAGAACCGTTTCTGCAATTTCATTTTCTTTCGCATTAATATGTATACTCACTAAACTATTCCTCCTATCAAGACTGTTGAAAGACCATTGTAATTCTTTTTCCGAACATATGCAACGCTAGGAAATGGAAGGATAGAATGCTGAGTGAGAGGTCAAAATAAAGGCAGAAGGAGTGATTGAACATGGCTAAAGAACAAATGAGCAAAAAATTGAAGCAAGCAGTACAACATGCAAATGAAACCAACCCTTCTACCCGGACGGGGACACAACCAACCTCTTCAAGAACCGAAAAATTAAAATCATAACAAAGGGGGACACATGGATGGGAAAAAAACACCGAAATCGAATCAATGCCCCTAAGAAAAATAATCATATTCCAAAAGAAGCATTGGATGCCGAGCATAATGCACACGGGAAAGAGAACACAGGTCTAAATAGAAAAAATGGTCCGGGACATAATATGTAAGGACCTATAAAGAAAGGAAAGAATCCGGCCTATGAGGCAGATTCTTTCCTTTTTTCGATTAGTACATTATCTAATGAATGACGATCCGGTTCACCCTCTTCCAGCCATTTGGCTGGAGACGATAATAATGATGGCCCCTCCGTCCTTCATCAATGAAGACGATGTCACGTGTAGCAATATATCTGCCTTGATAATCCTTTGGAACCAAGTCTGGTACATTGAACGTTCTGAATGTCTGATACAGGGCTTCTTCATGATTATTTGCTTCTACCGAGATACGATAAACCTTTTCGTACCCTTTATCCTCCCCATAATTAGGGGTTTGGAAAATGGTCACGTCATAGGTCGATCTCAAAAGCTTTGGACGAATGATTTTTTCAAGTAAAGGCATGAGCACCCCTCCGTCATTATGTTGTACTCATACAATTACACAAACAGCGTGTCGAATCCTTCACAGAATCATGGGAATCTTTGTCGAATGGACTATTTTACGCAAATTTGTCGATGGCTTGTTGAAGTTTCGATGCTAAATGGGGAATATCGGACGAGCTTATGGTCAGTCTGACCATGGATTCATCCATTTCGAGAGCCTCCGCCAGGAACCCCCCCAGTCCCCTCGCCCGTCTGTCCACTTCCAGGAGCAGTTCTACCCGGTCTTCCGTTTGATTCAGGAACATCACTTCAAGTTCATCCAATTTCCGCTGATATGGTCCATTCACCGGTACAAACTCAAACTCCTGAATGAAAGGATATCTCCCTCTGTAACGTCTCGGCGCCTCTTCACATTCCACTGTACGAATTCTGAAGCCGAGTTCCTGTACAGAAGTCAGGATGGCATTCGTCAACTGATTCGGCACGATTTCAATATAGTCTTTGTCTTTTGGATCCACTGCATTTTTGATATCCACCCCTGTGGCTACCCAAACCCTGGTGTTCCCATATGTGATCGGGGTTTCAAAGGGCAGGGTGAAGGTAAATGGAAATTCTTTTTTTTCATTTTCCAAAACGGTGAATGGATTGGATATCTGCACCTTTTGAATCGGGGCGTAATCTGTATATTTCTTATCATCCGATTCACGAATATATGTAGTGAAAAGTGTCAAATAGATGGCATCGATACTCTGCTCCGTACTTCCCCCCGTAATTTCCACCACCCCGTTTACCGTCTCCCCTGCAACGTAGCTCGATTTCTCCAATTTCGTATCCACTGTAGCTGCTCCAATACCGATCGAAGCAAAAACTTTATTAAAAAATGACATAAGATAACTCCTCCTTGTTTATTGTATGTGTAATATTTCAATCACCTATCATACATCCCAGTTTCACTTCGAGCCTTCACGATTCCTTCGTCTCCTCATTCCATAATTAAATATCTACTTTTAAGGAATTCTTCCACCGAACACTTTTTTCCTTCTTGCAAAAACAATTCCTCAAAGATGCGGCGTAAAAAAGTTTCCAGTGCATCCCTTTCTTTTCCCACATATTGGACGTGATTAAAAAATAACTTCTTGTAAGGACGAAAATCAAAAAGAGTTTCTTCATATGTATTTATATACGATTCACCTCAAGTTTGGTTTCACACAAAAAAAATATATTTCATTTTTTTGAGAGGTGTGATTAATTGGGTTATTCACCGTTTCAAGTCATTTCAAACCTATTCAAACCTGGTAAACGCAAGAATACGTCCCCCCTTCTCGATGTCCAGGCGGTTGACAGGCTTTACGAAGAAATGAAGCAGGACCCGGTCCCTGATGTCTATTTTCCTGAAGAACAAGCTTTGTTCAAGGAAATTTTCACTAAAGTAAAAAAAGGGAATATCAATAACCTTACAAGAACTTCTTCCTATCTTGATTTATTCAAAAAACACCCTGAATTGCACTGGTCCTTTCTCGCCCACATGGTATCGAGAAATGCCGGTTATCATATGACAGATATCCAGAACGATCTGCTCTCACATGTAATGAGTGACAACGAACAGCAATCTCTATTCGAGTTCCTGGAACGTTGTAATGCCGCTATCTTTGACGATGCTTATCCTCAACTATTACTTTATGAAAACTGGAAATTAACCGGCCGCCACCCCTTTCACCTCCTGAAGAAGTTCAACGTTTCGGTATTCATGCGGAAGATATGGGCAGATTATCTCAAGACGGGGAACCACCCTGTGTTGACCACCGCACTCATTATGAATGAGCAGCACCTGATTCAAAACAAAATATTATCCAGTCCCAATCTTAATCTGGGAATTGAAAAGTGGAAGTTTTTCCTGCAGGACCGGCTTGAATTCACTTCCATACTCTTTCCTTATGGCAAGCATTCCCCATACTCCCTGGCCGGACTTTCCGTTTCCCACTTTGAGAAAGTGGATCGCAGAATTCAATTAGGTAAGAAATTATATAGAGTATTATTTCATCCGATTGTTTTTCCCACTGCATTCTCTTTCTCCCTTCACCATCCACATACGGGATCCAGGGAGGATTATTGGCCGCATATATACTCGAGTGTGAAGAAAAGAAAGCATCTATTCAGCCCCGAACTGGGAGCTGTCTGGGAAAATATCTGTTATGACGATCCTTCGTCGACGGATTGGTTTAGAGAGCAAACGATTGAGGTCATGTCGCCCCTATTGACGATGACGGTCCCTCATCATTTCTCTATGACCCGTAAATGGAAAGCAAGAACGACTATTCTTCTGAAACTAAAGAGGGATTGACTCAAAATAATGTGCCCCCCTTCCTTCATAAAAGAAGGTATGAGCGACACATCAGAGTCAATCCCCGTTATATGAATGGTCGTTGGCATACTAAATGAAATCAATATCGATGGGTGAAAAGAATTTAAACCTCATCTTCCCATTCTTCATCAATGATACATTTGGCAATCAGATACTCGAATGTGATATCCGCTATTTCTTCCAGTTCATCTTCTGATGGTGCATACCCTCTTTGGATCAGTTCTTTCATAAAGAACTCAGCAATTTCCTCGGTGTCGATAAAGACTTCTATCTCCCGCATGTGATCGCCCCCTTTGATTCTCAATTTATGATAATACTATCCCGGTTATGCCAAGAGAAAAAAGTTTTCATAACACTTTAAAGACAAGCATAGACTTTATCATCAAAGGTAGAGGAGCGATAGTATGTTACATACATTTACAGAAAAAACGAAATCGATGGTAAGAGAGCTGGAGAATGGAGAAGGGATCATTGTTTCAGGTATGCAATGGATCCTTCGTGTCATACTATTATCATTTCTGGTCATAAGCGTTCCGGTTTTTCTATATATTATGTGGCTTATTCCTTCTCTTTGACGATAGACTGTGTGTTTGTATGATTTTTCAACTGTTCTAACACATAATCCATTTTATTCTTGTATTTACTATCATTGAATAATAGGTACAGTGTTTTGTAGTCATTGTAATGATCAAGGAGCTGATCAATCCAGGTCGGCTTTGGAAATGCAGGTGAATGGAGCGATTTGGATTTACCTTCTTTTTTTTGTGGGAAGACGAATCCATATTTCTTTATGAAAGCTTCCGCCTGCTCTTCATCGGCAACCAGGGTAATTTCATCTTCGTCTGCCTCCAGCCATTCACCATCTGTGATCCTCATTAATTCATAGATCACGTCTTCCCACGCATCATCTTTATATCTCCATATCTCTGTTCTGAAACCCACCACTTTAAAGAGATCCTCTTCGTATCCCTTCACGAGGACAAGGTCACCAAACAGAAATTTGTATTCAATATCGATCTGTTCCTGTTCAAAAATATATCCATCATAAGAATCAAGCAGTTCTAATGCTTTTTCCTTGAATAACCCTTCACTTTCGTTAACCTCATATAAAAACTCTCCGTCAATCTTCTTTATGTCGGTGATTTTCCCGACGGTACCATAGATTGTGACGACTACTGTTTCCCCAACTCTGAATCTAGGCTCTTTTCGTTTCTTCATTCTCCCCTCACCCTTAATCGCCTTTTTTATATGATATGCAATAACAATCATATCGGTATACACGAAATCCCTGACTATCTTTTCTTTAGGGTAAGAAATGACCAAAAAACGAATCAAATAGCATAGTGCTGGTTGATTTCCGCTGCAGGTGCTCGCTTTCCGCGGGGCGTGAGTTGAGCCTCCTTGGGCTTTGCCCTGCGGGGTCTCAAGATCCAGCTACGGTGGCTAGCGCCTCGAGGTCATAAGCTAAATGGTCCATGAAGGCAAAAAAACGCCTTCTTAGCCCATTCATCTTATGCTTGTCGGGGCTGAACAAGCCACCTCCGCTTTTCAGACTTTCCCGCTATTCCCGTCGGAGTCGAGCTCCTTCCGCTCCAATCAACTTCCTGAGCATGCATTACTAACTATTTTAGAAACCTGCACGTTTTTTACAGCAGCCACTTTTAGCACTTAAAGCTGAGATCCACCTATTTCATACCTGTCATTTTGACAGCTCTGTCTCACAAGTCTTATTTAGATGGTGAGGGGAACTTCGTAGACTCCTGCGGGAAACGGGCGTGCCGAGACCCCGGAAGCGAAAGCTTTAGGAGGCTTGGCCGAACGTCCGCGGAAAGCGAAGCAGTTCCCCTCACCATCCACCACATACTGGTTGACAGAGCATTGAAGATTCAGTTTTTAAAACATGCCCTATTATGAAAAGAGCTTTGCTTTTAAAAAAGGACCGACGTTTGCGGGAAACAAATGTCAGTCCGTGGGCTTGGATTATCGTTAATCTTTTTCTTCTAATTGGTACTGGTCCCAGGCCATGTCGAAGATGGACATGCTTTCAAGGTAGTGCCCATTCATTTCGAGATAGGAACTGATTTCATGGTAATGCCAGGACTGTTTCGGAAAGCTGTGATCATCATAAGCTGAATTCGCAAATCGGGTTATATCATCCTTGGCAGTAGGTTGCCTGTATTTCATTAAGTAATGATAAAAGGATTTTCTCATCTCTTCCACCTGCCCTTGTTCTTTCTTTTCTAAAAGGATAGCGGAAGAAGATGAATTCGTAAAGTGTTTGCTTCGAAAGAGAACATATCGGTGCCTCCACCTCTAAAATCGAAAATAATTTTTCTTAAGTAAGCGGGGAAGCGCCATTAAATCTTTATAAGAAATCACTTTATCAATTAACCTCGTATCGATCAGCATCAGTTGGTCTTCAATTTCATTGATGATGTTTTCCTCCTGATAGTCCATCCCGCAATGACTGCAGCAGAGGCTCGGGACATTCGCAATCTGCACCGCCCGTGAGCCATCAGGAAGCTCCCAGTACACACTTGATTGATGAGCATGAGCCGTGTTCTTTTCACACCATTCGCACACCTTTGCCGTATTTTTAGCCATTGATGGTTTCTTCCTTATCATCATTTTTGTCCTGATTCATTTTTGAAAGCATCGCTTTATGCTTCTTTTCCTTTAGCTGATCCCTTTTCCCCCTGAAATCCTTGAGAGAATTATGGTCCGGGTTCTCCTGATATTCCTTGCGACGCTCCAAACGCTTGAGACCAGCGGGCGTCAGAGAAGAATGGGTTTGATTCATCAACCCGGCGATACCTATGGTGGGTTCTGTGATTTCTTCATCATGATAAACTTCTTTAAAGTATTCATCTGCCCTTCCTGCTACGTATTCCTCCGGTTCCGGATAGGTGGAGATGACGCCTTCGAAATTCCTTACGACCACTTTCGAAGCACTTTGGGATATCAGGTAATTCGGTTGCAGGGAGATTTTCCCTCCGCCTCCGGGAGCATCCAATACGAAGGTCGGTACGGCGTAACCGGATGTGTGTCCCCTCAACCCTTCAATGATTTCAAGCCCTTTGCTGACAGGTGCCCTGAAATGGCCGATCCCTTCCGATAGATCACATTGATAAATATAATACGGACGCACGCGAATTTTAACCAGATCATGCATAAGCTTCTTCATGATCGGAACGCTGTCATTGATGCCTGCCAGGATCACAGCTTGATTCCCTACAGGAACTCCTGCATTCACCAGCATCTCACATGCCTTCTTGGACTCTTCCGTGATTTCAATGGATGTATTGAAGTGAGTATTTAACCAAACCGGATGGTATTTCTTCAATATATTACACAGGTTTTCAGTGATCCGTTGTGGAAACACGACTGGAGCCCTCGTTCCAATCCGGATGATCTCGACATGCGGTATATCCCTCAAATTCTTCAATATATACTCGAGTATTTGATCATTGATCAAGAGACCATCCCCGCCAGAAAGCAGCACGTCCCTTACGCTCGGCGTTTCCCTTATATATTCAATGGCCGCATCAAGCTGCTTCTTTGGAACACCCATTCCGATCTGTCCTGAAAACCTCCTTCTCGTACAGTATCTGCAGTACATGGAACATTGATTGGTGACGAGAAATAACACCCTGTCCGGGTATCTGTGCGTCAACCCCGGTACTGGGGAATCCTCATCTTCATGCAAAGGATCCTCCAAGTCATACTTTGTTTTATTGATCTCCTGGCCAATCGGAACGGATTGCATCCGGATCGGGCAGCGGGGATCATCCTCATTCATGAGCCATGCATAGTAAGGAGTAATATTCAGCGGAATGGTCTTAGTTGAAATTTTGACCCCTTCTTCTTCCTCCGGCGTCAAGTTCACCACTTTCTTTAAGTCATCAAGGGTTCTGATTGTGTTTGTCAGCTGCCATAACCAGTTATTCCATTGTTCATCCGTGACATCTTTCCAAAGCTCAATATCCTTCCAATCCCTTTTTGGTTTATAGAGATTCATTTTCATCTATTCCACCAACTTTCCAGAAAGTTTCGTTCCACAAGGCCAGGATGATTTCTTCTACCTTTCACTTAAATCCTTTTCCCAAATGTTCATATCTTCCATTTTGTCAAAGATGATGCAGTTATTCGCAAGTCTCCCACCATACTTGTACCCAAGCTGATGGAATGCAGCATTCATCCCAAATGAAAGTGCCCTAGCAATCGTATAAGCGCAAAAAATGTTCTGTTTCACCAATTCATCTTCCAATTTCGTCAGCAGATGCTTCATATACCCGCCTTTACGATGAGAAGATCTCGTAGCACAATCCGTTAGTTCAGCATTCTTGTTGGATGAAGATATTTCAGCAGAAGCTGCACTGACAATCCTTCCATCCTCCTCGATGTATACAAAGATTGTCCCATTTTTCATGGATTCTCTTATATAATCGGGATCTTGTAATGGTACAGGATATAGCGTGAACACTTCTTGATAGAGATCTGCTAATTTCTCTGCATCCCCCCCGGTGGCTACAGATATCAATCCTGACCCTTCCATGGTTTTACTATCAAGCTGTTGAACCGCTTGAAGAATGTCATCCTCTTTTCTCCAAAAAGAACTATTCCTTCGATCATCGGTCAGAAATTTACTCATAAAGAAAGCACTGTCTCCCTTAAAGTAACCGTTTACTCCCCCCTCCACAATAAATCCCTTTTCTACCAGGTGGGCAACCTGATTTGACCTTGCCTTCACAATGATCTTTTCGAACCGATGGGTCTCAGCCATATTGACCATGAACTCCAATAGCCTTCCTGCATTCCCTCTGAATTCATCCACCCTGAGCCTACGATTATAATCATCTTTATAAATGGTCGCTTCCACTTTCGGTTGTTGTATATATTCATATTTTTGCATTCTTTTAAGCCCCTTTTTAACAAACATATGAAGGCATGAGATAAGTTATGAAACAAACCACCATAAAAAGGGAACAACCTCATACTTGAATCAAGTGAGTTGTTCCTGTCTAAGGGTGATGAAAGGTTGGATGTGCGACTTCGTTCTTATATCGAGGAATGTCCGGGTCATGACCAATCCTCACCAAACGGATGAGTATAGCACCTTATTACCTTCTACCCCATTAGGATAAAAATCATGAGGGCTTATTACACCAATCGACCATAAAGAGAGAAAAAATTTCAGCCGATTGGTAAATCCTCTCTAATTCAATGTATTCATTTGCATCATGGGCCACTTCAGTTGTTCCCGGTCCAAAAATCACCACTGGCATATTGCCCCCTTGAGACAAAATCCCCCCATCCGTTCCCCACGGTGAGGCTTCAATGATCGGATCAGACACCATTACCTGTTTAGCATGCATCGACAGGGTGTTTACTAATTCATGGTCACTTGGAAGGTTGCCCGGCTGCCAGCGCCCGCCAAACCATTCCACCTCAACAGGGTGTTCATCAAACCATGTATCGATTGATTTCAGCTTGGAAATTCCGGTTATGAATTCCTGTTCGACTTCTTGAAGTGTCTCCCAAGGTCCGACACCTATCCTGCCTTCAATGATAGCCGTATCCGGAACGGAAGATGGCCATTTCCCACTTTCGATTCTTCCGATATTAACCGGTAAAGGGATGGGAATATTACGATATAATGGATCATTCACCCTCTCGTTACGTACATTCTCCAATTGCTGAAGAACTTGAATGACCTTGTATGCTTTCTCTATTGCATTTACCCCTTCATACCTGGTTCCCCCATGTGCAGATTTCCCTTTTACCTTTAGGCGAAACCACATGGATCCTTGCTGTTTAGGAAAGATCTTCATATTGGTCGGCTCAGGAATGATGACAGCATCCGCCTTATAGCCTCTTATTAATGTAGCTAAGGTACCCGTCCCCCCGCTTTCCTCTTCTATGACACTTTGAAAAATCACATCTCCCTTTAAAGGAATATTCAACTCCTTTATCACTTCAATGGCGAGCAGCAAAGCAACCGAACCGCCTTTCATATCCGTTGCTCCCCGCCCGTAAAGCCTCCCGTCCTTGATGAGTCCGCTATAGGGATCGTGACACCAATCTTTTCTATCCCCTTCAGGTACAACATCTATATGACCATTTAAAAGAAGGCTCTTCCCCCCGCCTGTGCCTTTTAAAACCCCTACCACATTGGGATTACCTTTAAAATTTTTCCGGTCACACTTGTAAAAAGGATGATGGTTTATATCGGTCTCTTTTATTTCCCAAATGTCCAGCTCCAAACCAAGTTTTCTGCACTTTTCTATAATGATCGCCTGCGCCTTTGATTCGTTTCCCCTGACACTATCTTCCTGCACCAGTCTTTGCAGAAGCTTGATCGTACTTTTCTTTTTTTCTTCTATCTTTTCTTTAATGAGGCGATGAGTGTCCATTTGAATTCCTCCCCCTACCCTATAAACTTGATATCAGGGCTTAAGATGTAACGGGCTTCCGTCGTCTCCTCTATATCCTTCAATGTGTAAGGATTGAATATCTCACGCAGGATTAATTGATCATCTTCAAGTGAGAATACAGCACGGTCAGTGATGATCATAGAAACACAGCGCCTCGCCGTCAATGGAAGGGTACATTCCCTCACGATCTTGCTGCCACCGTTCTTGTCTAAGTGTGTCATGAGTACAATAACTTTCTTTGCTTTGGAGGCAAGTTCGGTTGCTCCTCCCATCCCCGGTACCTTTTTGCCCGGGATGATCCAATTGGCAAGATCCCCACTTTCACTGACCTGCAGGGAGCCAAGTATCGTTAGATCGATTTTGCCCCGGCGGATCATGGCGAATGCGATGGAGCTGTCTGTATAACATCCCCCCTCCATCAACGAAACCGGGAATCCCCCGGCATTGCACAAATTTTCATCTTCATGGCCTTCCACTGGTGCAGGACCGATGCCGATGATTCCATTTTCAGATTGAAATATGACCGGAAATCCTTGAGGAAGGTGATTTGGAACGAGGGAGGGAATCCCGATCCCCAGATTCACAATCATATTTTCTTTCACCTCAAGCGCTGCACGCTTTGCCATCTTTTCCTTCAATTCGTTTCCCAGGCCCATTTCCAATCGACTCCTTTAGACAAGACGATATGATCCACAAACACTCCTGAAGTGACTACTTCCTCAGGATCCAGCTCTCCGTAAGCAACCACTTCCTCCGTCTCGACAATCGTAATATCCGAGGCCATTGCGATAAGGGGATTCGTATTCCTTGCGCTCTTGTCATAGACAAGGTTCCCGAATGTATCGGCTTTCTTCGCATAGACAATCCCCACTTCAGCAACCAGTGCCGTCTCGAATACAAAACGATCACCCTCTACCTCAACGAAAGTCTTTCCCTTATTCAAGTAGGGGTCATCTACTCCTATGTCGCTTATGATCCCTTTTAATCCCACTCCCCCTGCCCTGATTCTTTCAGCTAAAATACCTTGCGGGGAGAATTCAACTTCGAGCTTCCCTTCACTCATTAACCTTCCTGCAATCGGATTAGAGCCTATGTGTGAAGCAATCACTTTCCTCACTCGATTCTTTGCAACCAATTGACCGATGCCGATGTGGGGGAACCCTGTGTCATTTCCGATGATGGTAAGATCCTTCACACCCCACTCCAGAAGATGGTTTATCATGGTAGGCGGGGAGCCAACCCCTCCAAACCCTCCAAACATCATCGTCATTTCGTCATGAAAATAGTGGCGGATTCCCTCATAGTGGCTCATCTTATTGTGATGTGCGGACATCTAATTCACCTTCCAATTATCTGCTGCCATTTGAAAAGTTCTTCTCAACCTTTTAACCATCTCCTCAAGCTCTCTTTTCGTACTGTTCAATGGCGGTGCCACCATGATGGCAGAGCCCTTCCTGCCATCAATACCGGCTGAAGCAGGGTACAACAATATTCCGTTATCCACTCCATTCTGCACGATGAAAGACGTAAACCCCGCACCCCACTCATTAAATTCAATCCCCCACATAAGGCCCCTTCCCCTTATGTCCTGAATAAAGGGAAATTCAGTCCTGCATTTTTCCAGAAGATTCTTTAAATAGATCCCTTTCTGATCGACTCCTTCAATGATCCTTTCTGAATCTATCAGCTTAAGAACGGCCAATGCCGCCGTCGCAGACATGGGGTTCCCACTAAAGGTATGGCCGCTCATGACCACTTTACTTCCATGTACAATTGGTTCCATGATCTTTTCTGAAATGAGGGTGGCAGCGATCGGGGCATATCCTGCACTCAGTCCTTTTCCGACAGCGACGATATCTGCCTTCACTCCCCATTGTTCCAAAGCTAAGAAGGTTCCCGTCCTACCGCATCCGGTCATCACCTCGTCGGAAATGAATAATATATCATGGGCTTCACAGATTTCCTTAATCCGCTCATAATATCCCTTTGGAGGGGTGATCGCCCCCCCTGCCGCTCCGATGATCGGTTCTGCCATAAAAGCAGCTATATTATCAGCGCCTATCCTGCTTATCATGGTATCCAGTTGGGACGCACATGCCAACCCGCATGAAGGGTAAGTCTTGCCAAATGGACAGTGCGCACAATAAGGCGGTTCAATGGTTGGCCAGTCCCCTAAAAATGAATCAAACCGTTCCCTTCTTGATGGATGCCCTGAAGCAGATAAAGCCCCAAAAGTGATTCCGTGATAACTGAGCCACCGTGATAATATTTTCCTCTTCATCGGCTTACCTTTCTCCTGCCAATGTTGAATGGCGATCTTGATGGCTGTTTCCACTGCCTCTGATCCACTATTTACAAAGAAGGTCCAGGGATAACCTGTTTTATCATTCAAAAAGGAGGCTAACTCCTCTGCCGGCTGATTGCTGAACTGAGACCTGTACACAAACGCCACTTTGTTTCCTTGATTCACGATTGATTGAAGGATTTCTTCCATACCATGTCCCAAATTTGCCGTCACCGCTCCAGAACAGGCATCTACATATTCATGGCCATCGGTGTCATACAAGAAAACACCCTTTCCATAATCGATCGTTGGATATCGCTCCCCAATCAACGGTTTTATTAAATGCGAATGAGGCATTGTTCCCCCTCCTGAAAGAATCAGATTCGTACTCTCTTTCGATTCGCTCATCTGGATGCTCTTCAAGATTTCCCATACATTATTCATATGTGTGAAAAGCCGAATCTTTCATTTTTTATTAAAAAATCATCTTATCTTTGGATTTCCCATGTAATCAGGCAACGTTCGAAAGAGAGTTTCTTTTACTATGATTGAAATATACTAAAATTCTCAAAAATTCGACAAAATTTCTGCGAATTGACTAGATATATTAGGTCGATATGTATAAAATAATGGTAAGTTCATCCTTAGATGCTACTTTTTGCTTATCTTCAGGAGGGGGAAACGGTGAAAAAAACAAGAGAAAAATGGCTAAAATCGCCAAAAAGAAAGAAAATGAAAAAAGAAAGACCGAAAAGCAGCTTAGGTATCTTCTCTTATTTTCGTACCATTAGAGGAAAAGTCGTCCTGTCATTCGGGCTTTTGACCATTGTCCTGTTGGTCCTTGCGTCTACTTCTTACATCAATATGATGAAGCTCAAGAAAGAGATCGACACGTTGATCACATATGATATGAAAGTCGATACCAAATTAAAGGATCTTTCAAAAGTATTAAACGATATCGAAATCGGGGAGCAAGGCTTCGTGATTACAGGTGCAACAGGTTTTCTTGCACCCTATCAAAATGGAAAAAGAGAAGTGGAAGTGCAAATCAAAGATTTAAATTCACTCTTGAAAGATGATCCTGAACAGCTTGAGAAGATGGAGAAAATCGAAGCACAGTACGGTTTCTGGATGCAATTTGTCGATCGGGTGATCGAGACCAGGAAAGATAAAGGTCTCGAAAAGGCTGCGAACCTCGTCGAAACCGGAGTAGGTAAAAAATATCTGGACGGGATCCGTTCATATGTAGATATGATCGTCGTCGACCAGCAAAAAGATCTGGATGCACGGATCGACTCCCTGACGCGACAAGTCCAGCTGTCACAATTCGTCACCATCGGCTTATCGGCATTCGCCGTTCTTTTAGCGGTATTCTTTGGAATCATTTTATCTCATACGATTAAAACCAATACAAAGAAAATCAGTACATCGATTTTGGAGATTGCCAATGCAGGTGGAGATTTAACGAAACGAATCCATGTGAAATCAAAAGATGAGCTGGCTGACCTGGCTTCGGATACGAATCAGCTTATCGCCGGGATCGCCATCCTTGTAAAACAGGTTTCTGAGATGGCAGAAAACGTATCTGCAAGCAGCCAGGAGCTTCTCGCATCTGCAGAGGAAACATCACGCACGATAACGTCCATTGCGGAAACGTCAAGTGAAATTGCTGCAGGAAGCGACCAGACGACACATCGCATGTCCTCTTCACTAGAGAAAATGAACAGCCTGGAGGAAGCTGCCCGCTTCTTGTTCAACCAGGCAGAACTTGTCAGACAAACCGCTCGTGATATGAGAGTCGTTGCTGAAAAAGGCGGAAAAACCGTCCATGCCTCTTCAACTAAAATGATGAGCATTGAAGAAACCATGTCCAATACGAGTGAAACCGTTGAAGCCCTGGGACAGCGTTCAACACAAATCACCACTATTATCGGCACCATCACTGACATTGCCGAACAAACCAACCTTCTCGCACTGAATGCTGCCATCGAAGCAGCCAGGGCAGGGGAA
The DNA here is from genome assembly GCF_037046045.1 of Rossellomorea sp. LJF3. Lineage (NCBI taxonomy): Bacteria > Bacillati > Bacillota > Bacilli > Caryophanales > Bacillaceae > Rossellomorea > Rossellomorea sp. LJF3. Next base: position 26,222 of record NZ_JBANLY010000013.1, read on the forward strand.
CACGGCAGGGGATTTGCAGTCGTGGCAGAAGAAGTCAGAAAGCTTGCTGAACAATCCCGACAGGCTGCCAAGGGTGTTACGGAGATCGTCCACAGCATTCAGGAAGAAGTCAATATCATCATCAAGCAAAACTCCGACGGGGTGAAGGAAGTCATTGCAGGTGTAGAAATCACCAATGAAACCAATGCATCTCTTGAAGATATCCTGAGTCAAACGACGAAAACAACGGTAGTCGTGGATGAAATGGTGGACCATATTCAGGAAACACTGAATCTCAGTCAAGAGGTGGCCACTTCATTTGCCCATGTAAATGAAATTGCCGAATCCACCGCATCTAACACCGAGACCACTGCCGCTGCATCAGAGGAAGGATCTGCTGCCATGGAACAAGTCACGGCAAGTGCATCAGAACTTTCCCAGCAAGCTGAAAAACTGAAAGAGTTAATTTCAAGCTTCAAAATATAATCCAAAAAGAGCTGTCTAGCGACAGCTCTTTTTTTCATCATTATTTTCAAATATCCCTTATACGGATTAATGTCCGCAGTAACAAACGGCTCCAATAATAATCAACAGTATGAATAACACAACGATTAACGCAAAACCACTACCGCCACAACCGGCAACTGGATAAGCATATCCACCTTGATAACATGGATCACAGCCATAACCATAGTTCATACCTATCACTCCTCAAAAAATTATTTATTTACCTTATACTCTATGTCATTCACCTAGAATGTGTTTGTGCATTCGCCCATTTAATTTGAAGGGACTTCTTTACGCATATTTTTATGAAGAGCATTAGTGGTCGGTTTGCAGGATCAAACAGGGTAAATTATTCACCGTAAAAACTTTTCCCTAAAATTAAACTTCTCTCCAAATAAAAAAAGACCGGCCTCTTCGCCGGTCTTTCCTCTCCCTATTATTTCGTAGAGATTTCCAATACTTCTTCCTGTCCTGCTGTCACACTTGTCACGTCTTTTTTCACAAGATCTCCCATGTCATCACCGTTTGTGATGATAATAGGAGTGATGGTGCTTTTCGCTTTTGCTTTTACAAGCTCAAGGTCATACGTTATCAGTGGATCACCGATACTCACTTTTGATCCTTCTGAGATATGAGCCTCAAACCCTTCACCGTTCATGGAGACGGTTTCAAGTCCAATATGGATCAGGATTTCAGCGCCGTTTTTCGCTTTGATTCCAACTGCGTGTTTTGTCGGGAAAAGCTGCATGACTTCACCGTCTACAGGTGAAACGACTTTTCCTATGGTCGGATCGATGGCGATTCCGTCCCCCATCATTTTTTGTGAAAATACAGGGTCCGGTACCTCTTCAAGTGACTTCACGGTACCTGTTAAAGGTGCTACAGCATTAACCGTTTTAGGTGCTTCTTCTTTTTTGCCAAAAAGCTTTTTAAGCATCATCATTCACCTTCCTCTTCATATTTTTATATACACATATGTAACTTAAAGTAAACATGGAAAGTCTATTTTATCACATATGTGAATGTTTTCACAACAATTCATTATGTTAGAATAATTTCTTGTAAATTCCGTAGCCTTCCTCTTCCAATTTCCCGACGGGGACAAACCTGAGTGCTGCCGAATTGATACAATACCGGAGTTTTGTCGGGCCGGGTCCATCATTGAACACGTGACCCAGATGAGAATCTGCTTCTTTACTTCTAACTTCCGTCCGGACCATGAAGTGGCTTCTATCCTCTTTTTCTAAAACCTCTTCTTCATCGATCGGTTTAGTGAAGCTTGGCCATCCGCAGCCGGCATCATATTTGTCCTTTGAGCTGAATAGAGGTTTTCCCGAGACGACATCTACATAGATGCCCTCTTCGAACGTATTCCAATACTCATTTCTAAACGGCGGCTCCGTCCCATTGTTCTGGGTGACATCATATTGCTCGGGTGTCAGCTTTTTCATTAAATCATCTTTACTCATTCTTATCCCCCCAATGATTTTCAATAAATGCAACTCTTCCAGATCCCCTGCTGTATCGTTGATAATGACCCGGGTTCTTTTTGTAATAGTCCTGATGGTATTCCTCTGCCGGATAAAATTCCTTGGCAGGTAAAATCTCGGTGGCGATGGGCTTGGAAAAGATCCCTGACTGTCCGAGCTTTTCCTTCGATTCCTCGGCAAGCCTTTTCTGCTCTTCATCATGGTAAAAAATGACCGTCTTATACGATTGGCCCCTGTCAAAAAACTGACCGCCTGGATCCGTCGGGTCGATTTGCTGCCAGTACAGTTCCAATAACTTCTCGTAAGGAAAAACAGATGGGTCATATTCGATTTGAACGGCCTCATAATGACCTGTCGTTTCTGAACATACTTCTTTATAAGATGGGTTTGGAACGTGTCCCCCTGTGTATCCGGATGTCACACTGCCGATTCCGGGCTGTTCATCAAATGGTTTTACCATGCACCAGAAACATCCTCCGGCAAACGTGGCTTTTTGATACATTTCAGTTTCTGACATGCTCGTCATCCTTTCCATAACATTTTCCTTCACTATTCCCTTTGTATGCGATTTTAACGCATTCCAGTTAAAAAGGGAAAGCAATTAGCTTGAGTCGAGCCTCTTCATGACTAAAAAAAGAGTGCCCAAGGGGTCACTCTTTTCGTCCTTTATTTAAGCTTTCTCTGCTTCCCAATACTTTTCCACTTCTTTCGTTCCAAAGATTCTAACCGCTTATTTCCCCGTCTTTCCATATAAGCGATTTCCCTTTGCAGCTTCTGATAGTGTTCGAGCCTCTCCTCTGAAAGGCTTCCTTCTTCAATGGCCATGCGAATCCCGCAGCCTGGTTCATCTTCATGCTGGCAGTCATTGAATCGGCAGAGAAGGGCCAATTCCTCAATGTCATGATATTGTGTGGACAATCCTTCCTGCCCCTGCCACAATTGGATTTCTCTCATCCCCGGTGTATCAATGATCGCAGCACCATTTTCTAACAGGAACAGTTCCCGATGAGTCGTGGTATGGCGGCCCTTGTCATCGGATTCCCTTATTTCCTTTGTCTTCTGGACATCATACCCTACAAGCAGATTGGTCAGTGTGGATTTTCCCACTCCTGAAGAACCAACGAGGGCGACGGTTTGCCCCTTATCTAAATAAGGCATCAGGTTCTCTATCCCTTCCCGGCTGACGGCGCTTATGGTAACGACTTTCACCCCAAGCAAAGTATTCTCCACTTCTTTTTTCTTTTCTTCTATATCGGAACATGTATCCGATTTTGTCAGGACGATGACAGGATTTGCACCGCTTTCCCAGCATAGAAGTAAATAGCGCTCCATCCGCTTGCTATTGAGATCATCATTTAATGAAGATAGGATGAAGACTGTATTGATATTCGCGGCAATGATTTGCTCTTCTGCTTCATTTCCTGCTTTTTTCCTCGAGAATTTACTAGTCCGAGGCAGTACCTTTTCAATGACCGCCCCTTCCTTGCTTAGAAGTACCCAGTCACCTACGGCGGGTAGGTCTTCGCGCTGAACGGTATCAAACCTGAGTTTCCCTGAAATCTTACTTAACACTTCCCCTGTTCTTGTCATGACCATAAAGGCACCCCTCTGTTCGGTCACAACCCTTCCCAATATAAATCCTTCTTCTGTCAGGTGGTTCATCATTTCAAAAACTGTTTCTTTAGTATTCAACTTGTTTCCTCCCAAAATAAAAAATCCGTTGCGTGGTTCGACACGTCAACGGATTTTTCACGATAGAAGAAATGAAAAAAATCAAAGAATCCCGTTTAAAGTGAGTTGACGTGCAGAACCGATATAATACGTATTTACATTAGCCTTTTGCTCAATTAATGATAGGTTCATATGACATCACCCACTTTCTCAATTAATACTTTTATTATCCAATATTTTCATCCTGATTGCAAGCTATATTTCTGATTTTTATAAAAATAGGTGTTTTCACCATTTTGTCTCCCCGGCATATTCTATTGTGTTAATACTGTTAAGGGAGAGATACGGATGAGCCAACATGATTATTTGACGAAAGCTGCGATGTATGACTTGTTATCCGGTTATTATAAATATTCCGATCCGTCCATGCACGTTCATTACTACCAGAAACATCTTAAATATATGAGGCTTGCCCTGCAGGCGCAGCGGGCTGACATGACCATCTCTGCTCAGCCTTCGTACGTCCGTGTGTTACATGCCGTACCTGATGCACCGAATGTCGATGTATATGTAAACGGAAATCGTGTATTACGGGATGTAGCCTTCAAGGATGTTAGTGATTATTTAACTTTGCCAGCCGGAAAATATCATATTGATGTATACCCTGCAGGTACAAGTGTGACAACAGTCATTAGTAAAAAAGTAAAAATCGATCCAGGAAAGATTTACACTTTTGCAGCTGTCGGAACACTTAATAAAATGCAATTACTTCCTTATCTGGATGACCCAACAGTTCCAGTTGGGGAAACAAAGGTAAAGTTCATTCACCTTTCCCCTGATGCCCCTGCAGTCGATATAGCTGTAAAAGGCGGGGATGTCATATTCCCGGATATATCCTTTAAACAAGCGACCGATTATCTTGGGTTGACTCCAATGACCGTCAATCTCGAGGCAAGGGTCGCCGGAAGTAAAAACAGTGTACTGAACGTTCCGAATGTAAAGCTGAGCCCGAATCAGGCCTATACGATCGTTGCCGTTGGATTAGCCAATGGAACACCGGAATTGGAAGCTCTACTGTTGAAAGGGTAAAGTCACAGCATAAAATGGTTTACCATACAAAAAAGGTGACTCCAGCAGGAAGCCACCTTTTTCTTATTGTGCACGGTCGACAGGGACGAGAAGTCTGAATGAAATATTATCTTCTTTCAAATCAAATTCGTTTGCACGTACTTTCACATCACTCTTCAGTTTCATGTCTTGCAAAGAGACATAAATCAATTCATCATTGGGTTGGATCTTTACCCAGTCCGGGAAATTATAAGAATCCCTGATCACTTTCAATACATAGTTGACCGGAAGATTCAGTGAACCTACTGAAATGGATTTTTGTTTTAACAGAATATCCCCATTATCCAACGCCTTCGGTTCAAAATTCAATTTAAAGTCCAGATCTGAAGTAAAGACAGGGACGGATCCCAGTAGTTCAACATCATCCTTGAGCTGAACATCGTAATCCACCGGCCCTTTCATCCCTTCTTCTTCAATATAATGTTCAATGATAAGATTTAAATCCTTCTTGTTGGTCTCTACATTAAATCCTACTTGTTTATCTGTATTTTTGTTGTTGTCAGGCAGTGCATCATCCTTTACAGGCATAAAGATCATGGACACGATGATGACGAATCCCAGTATGATCATACCTAAAAGGACAAAGAACCCCACCTTCCATTTGTTCTTCATGACGGCTGCTCCTCTTCCTCAACAGAATCTTTTCTATCTGTCAATGTAGCTAATGTTTCCCCTTTTGCCAGATCCGTAAACATTCGGTCTGCGATCAGTTTATACCCTTCATCATTCGGATGAAAGTAGTCTTCATACAACAAAGTATCCCCTGCATCGATAAATAAGTCCTCGATTTTCACGAATAACGTCTTATCATAACCCGCCAGTACCTGTATGCTAGCTTCATTCCAATTATGAATCACCTGATTGACTTCATCAATATCCGAGAACCAAGTATTAAAAGGATTATACAGACCGACCAGGACAATGCCTGCATCGGGGTTATAACTTCTGATCGTTTCAATGATCTCTTTTAACCGGAGTTGATATTGTCGTTTCTCCTCCTGGAATACCTCTAACTTCAAGTGTGATAAATTTTCACGAAAAATTTTCATAACATCGTTTCCACCGATGGTGATCATAACTAAATCAGATTCTTTAATGGAAGATTTCACATCTTCCTTCTTCAGTCTTTTCAGTAATTGATCGGTACGGTTTCCCCTGACTCCGTAGTTATGAAATTGGGCATCCTTTACACCATCCAATGTTTCGAGGCTCTTTTCCAGATAAGGAACATACCCACCGTTTTTCGTACTGTCACCGACACCTTGAGTCAATGAATCTCCTATTGAAACCACCTTCAAGTTTTTCGGTATAAAAGTTTCATTGGGACTTTCTTTATCCCAGTTGGATACTTCCCTTGTAATGTGATCTGCAGCATCTTCTAACGAACACCCTGCCAGGAAAAAAACAAAAGCGAGCATGAGAATGGACATCTTTTTCATATGTGTCACCTCGCTTACTCTTTTCATTATTATATCACGGTTCTTTACCTGTAAAACATTAATACACTCATCAATTGGTCATCGCCATTCTTGACGGCTCGGTCCTGATTGTAAAGTGGCAAAAACCTCCTTTATAAATTGTCCGTAATGGAATTGTTTTGCAATGTTATGGATTCGCCAAGGTTCCTTATCCGTTGACTTCCTGAAATCCCCGATACTTTGACCAAATGTACAGCCCGTATTGACGGCAACCCGTATCGGGACTTCCTCGAATACCATCTTCCCACCATCGGCCAGGGCCCACATGGCCACTAGATCATGAAGGGGACTTCCAGTAATACCTGGATAGGTCTTCTTATAAAACCTGTAATAATAATCAACCATTGGTTTTATGATCTGGCCAACCTTATCATTTGATTTCAGATAAAATTCGTGAAGTTGATCAATCATGAGGGGGGTTATGAGTGCATACATTGTAACATCCAATGGAATGAGGTGAATTTTCTTCGGGGCAAGCTGAATCAGGATATTCGCAGCATAAGGATCTCCATAGAAATTGGCTTCTGCAATCGGGGTCACATTACCCGGAACATTGAAAGCCCCACCCATCACATAAAATTCTTTCACTTTCTTCATCGTTTCCGGGTACAAAATAAAGGCAGTGGCCAATGAGGTCAATCGCCCTGCAGAGTAAATATAGAGTTCTCCTGCGTATTGATTGATGAGTTCCTTGATTTCATAGAAATTTTCACTTATGTCAGAAGGGTCGAATGCCATTTCATCCGGAACGATCGGCCCGAGTCCCGCCACGCCATGAACTTCCGGATAGAAATTCGGCCGGGTACCCGTCAAGGCAGATACTGCACCACCGATAACCGGGATATCGGTTATCCCCGTAATGCTTTGCAGGTATTTTACATTTTTCAATGCGGATTCTCTGGAAACATTCCCATAGTCCGAAACGATCCCAACGACTTCAATCGTATCGCTATAGTAAGCATACAGTACCGCGACGATATCATCGATTCCAAAATCTGAAATCACCAATACTTTTTTTTTATCAGACAAGCACATACACTTCCCTTCACCAAACATCCTCTAATAAGGAGGAAATGCTGTCGTTCCCGATTCAATTTGAGCCTTTCTTGCCTATTATATTTCTATGATATGTTGATTGTAGTTATGAGGTGGCAAGAATATTCATAAAATCAACCATAACATGGACGAACCCGATATGGTTACCATGATACAATACGTATATATCTAAAATGAAAGGTGATTGGAATGAAGAAAAATATCTTTTTATATTTCACGTTTTTGATTGCTTTATTAGGATTACTTGCCGGTTGTTCAAGTGATAAGAATGAAGATACTCATAAAGACCATACTGCTGCTAACGGGGACATCAGGGAAGAAACCGCTTCTGTCGACACCCTCCCCTCTTTTCTTGATGATAAGGATGACAATATGAAACTCATCTATTCCTCGGCAGCTAAAAACCCTGAGCTTCTAAAATATATTCCTTGTTACTGCGGATGCGGTGATTCGGCCGGGCACGAAAGCAATCTGAATTGCTTTGTTTATAAAACGGAGGGTGACAAAGTGGTGTGGGACGACCACGGTACCAGATGTGAGCTTTGCTTGAAAATCGCAGCTGAATCCATCGTAAAGTATAAGAATGGTGATTCCATCAAACAAATCAGAACATTTATAGATGAACAGTATAAAGAAGGATACGCAAAGCCCACCCCTACTCCGATGCCTTCATGATAACAGGCAGCAGGATTTCCTGCTGTCTTTTTCATACAGAAAAAAAGACGAAAGGATCGATTCCCATTCGTCTTTTTTCATTAGTCAGTGTAATACATGAAACCGATGGCCCCGATACCTGTATGAGTACTGATGATAGGTGTTGTCGGAGCGATCTCGATTTGATCGTAACCCGTTTTTTCTATGATCTTGGCTTTCAGGTTTTGAGCGAGATTCATTCCATCCGCATGGACGAGTCCAACTCCCCGTACGGTCTTTCCTTTCACATCTTCCACAAATTGTGCCGTTAAATACTTCACTACTTGTGAGTGACTTCGAACCTTTGCAACCGGAGTATACTCTGCTCCTTCCAGTGATGCAATCGGCTTGATATTGAGCAGGGAACCGATCATGGCGCGCCCTTTCCCGATTCTCCCACCCTTTACAAGGTTTTCAAGGGTATCCACCACGACAAACAACTTGGTGTTGGAGCGGATCTCTTCGATGGCTGCAAGGATTTCATCCATAGACTTTCCTTCTTGAGCAAGTTTGGCGGCTTCAATCACCTGAAAGGCCAACCCTTTTGAAATGAAACGGGAATCTACTACCGTCACATCCGCTGAAGACATTTCCGCAGCAGACTCTGCCGATCGAACGGTCCCACTCATATTACCGGTCATATGTATGGATAAAACGCGTGATCCATCGTTACCTAATTCATCATACAGTTCAACAAATGACCCTGCAGGCGGTTGAGAACTTTTTGGTAATTCTTTCGAAGCCTTCATTTTTTCTAAGAAGCTTAAAGGTGAAAGATCTACTCTATCTAAGTATGTTTCTCCATCAATTGAAATGGACAGAGGAACCACATGAATATCCAATTCTTTTACGACTTCATCAGATAAATCAACTGTCGAATCTGTTACAATCTTAATTTTGGTCAATTTTGCCACATCCTATCTCCCATATCATTAGTATTATATCGTTAATCGCTGAGGATTTAAATAGATAGTAAGCATTTACCTCCTCATAGGCCATGGATGGATGTATAAATGCCGGGATAAGGCCCTACCAGAACGGAAGTCATAGAAAAAGGTCTGATCCAAGGGCATCTCTATGCCTTTAGGATCAGAACCCCGTCAAACTTATGCATTATTCTTTAACTCTTCTGATTGATAAATTTCTTCGTACTCTGACCATTTCGTCGTTCTCTTTAAATGTTCTCTAAAGCTGAAGATGGTCTTAGGCCCATTATGATTCATCACTTTAGTGATAAATTGATGCAGCCTGAGATTTACCCTTAGGTAGAGAGGGCTGTCTTTCTTCAATACAGGAACTTCTGAGATTTTGACCTTCCGTCCATACTTTGATTTGAACTCGATGGTTTTGGTAAGCAAAGTATCAATCCTCTTTTTCACCCGTTTATGCCTATATTATACCCTATTTACGCCCGCATAAAATGTCAAACCGTGCAAAAGTATGAAAATTTTTTATCCTTCTGATACCGGAACAATGCATTCCGATGAATCATGTTTAGGAGAGTTCACGTAGGTGGACACCCGGTACCCCTTCATCATTTCACGTGGGAGTGGCTTTAAGACGGATGCCGCCTGATCAAAGGAGTATTCATCGGTGTTGAGCCATTTCTCAATATCTTCACTGTTTGTGAGCATCACAGGCATTCTTTCATGTACATCTTCAACCAGTGAATTGGCTTCGGTTGTCAGAATGGTCGATGTGGTGACCTCCCCATTCCTGTCCCATAACCCGGCAAATACAAATGGCTTTTCTTCTTTCAATTGGAACCTTACTGGAATCCTCCCTGATCCCTCCTTCTTCCATTCATAAAAACCATCGGCAAAGATCACCATCCTTCTTGAATGCACAAGTGATTTAAAACTGGGTTTAACGAGGAGCGTTTCACTACGGGCATTGATCAATGGTTTCCACTTAGAGGCGTCAGCCCAATGGGGAACAAGCCCCCATGTGATTTCACCTGCCCTCCTCTTCCCCTTATGAGAAATAAGGGAAAGGACGTTCTGAGATGGAGCGATATTGTATCTCGGCTGCCAGTCTTCAAGAAATTCATCTATCAAATAGTGTTTTACCAATTCTTCCAAGGGGGTCGTCAAAGAAAATCTACCGCACATATTTGGCACCTCATCATCGTATCTTTACTTAGGAATATACATCATTCCGCACTCGAATCCAACCATAATACTTTACTCCTTTACTATGTTGATGATTGCACAATAGCACAAAGAGGATTATCATGAATATATGAGATTCGTTAAGCGATCAATCAAATCAGACGATCGTAGAAAGGATGAAACCACCTTGACATATGATTTCGATTTTTCCAATTGGAAGGAAGAAGTTGCGAACGCCATCACCCATGGCATCGGCTTGATTCTCAGCATTCCGGCATTAGTGATGTTAATCATTTTTGCCGTTCACGAAGGATCTGCCTGGCATATTGTCAGCTTCTCGATATTCGGAGCTTCGATGATTCTTCTTTACTTATTTTCGACACTCTTGCACAGCTTTAAGCCTTCAAAGGTGAAAAATCTATTTGCGATATTGGATCATTCGGCCATTTATGTGCTGATCGCAGGAACGTATACGCCATTTATGCTTGTCAGTGTGAGAGGCGCATTAGGATGGACTTTATTTGGAATCGTATGGGGTCTTGCCATAGTGGGGATCGTGTTCAAGTGTTATTTTGTTCAGCGCTACCAAGTGGTCTCCACCCTCTTCTATCTTGTGATGGGCTGGCTCGTGATCATTGCGATTAAACCACTTTATGCCAGTTTGACAGGGGCTGGATTCGGACTTCTCTTAACAGGAGGGATCATGTACTCCGTCGGTGCCATCTTCTACGTGTGGAACAAGCTTCCTTATAATCACGCCATCTGGCACCTGTTCGTCCTTGCCGGCAGCGGTTTTATGTATTTCTGTATCTTATTCTATGTGTAAATTCATCATTCCAATGGATAAAAAGGTCCAGCGTATGGCTGGACCTTTTTTATTATGATGCGATTCTCAACTCGTCCAAGGCAGCCTTTCCCAATCTTTTATACAGAATCCGAATCGTCCGGAGAATAAAAAAAAGGGAAGCCCATTATGATCTGAGCTTCACACGGGTCGTTCATTTATTTTCTTTCATAGATCATGAATTCATAGTCGTAAGGATTCTTCTCGTCCCTGACACCCTTTTCCGATGAGATACAGGTGAATTCTTCCCATGGGATGGCAGGCATGGTTGTATCCCCTTCAAATTCATGATGGATCTGTGTGACATATAGTCTCTCTACATAAGGGACGAACTGTTTATATATTTCCCTTCCCCCCATAATAAAGATTTCTCCGCCTTTTTCTTTAGCCCATTTCATAATTTCCTCAACAGAATGCATGACAAGACAGCCTTCTTGTTGAAATGCTGTATCTCTGGTCAAAATCACATTTTCACGATTAGGCAGCGGCTTACCAATGGAATCGAATGTCTTCCTCCCCATTACGATAACATGTCCGTTCGTCGTCTTCTTGAAGAATTTCAGATCCTCTGGCAGTCTCCAAGGCAGTCCATTGTCTTTCCCGATCAGCTGATTCTGATCCATCGCCCATATAAACGAAATCATACACTCACGACTCCTTTGATATGCGGATGGGGATCGTATCCTTCCAGTTTGAAGTCTTCAAAGCTGAAATTGAATATGTCTTTGACTTCAGGATTGATTACAAGCTTCGGCAACGCTTTAGGCTCTCTTGAAAGCTGTAAGTTCACTTGATCTACATGATTCTGGTAGATATGCACATCACCGAAAGTATGGACGAATTCACCTGCTTCCAGATCACAAGCCTGTGCCACCATCATCGTTAAAAGAGCATATGAAGCAATATTAAACGGAACGCCAAGGAATACATCGGCAGATCGTTGATATAACTGACAGGATAATTTACCATCTGCCACGTAGAATTGGAACAGGCAGTGACAAGGAGGCAAAGCCATGTGATCCACATCAGCGACATTCCATGCGCTGACGATCATCCTTCTAGAGTCAGGATTATGTTTGATCGTTTCGATGAGGTTAGTGATCTGATCGATCGTTTCACCGTCTGCACCAGTCCATGATCTCCACTGATGCCCATATACAGGTCCCAATTCACCATTTTCATCAGCCCATTCGTTCCAGATACGGACTCCATTTTCCTGAAGATAGGCTACGTTGGTATCCCCTTTTAAGAACCACAGCAGTTCATGGATGATGGATTTGACATGCAACTTCTTCGTTGTAAGAAGAGGGAATCCTTCCTGCAAATCAAAACGCATCTGATAACCGAACGTACTGATCGTACCCGTTCCCGTCCGATCCTCTTTCTTTGTCCCATTTTCCAGTACATGTTTGCACAAGTCTAAATACTGCTTCACAGTGACCACACCTTTTACTAGTTTATAGTTCTTTAAAAAAACGATATGTTGCGGGTGCCTTTTCTTTCAGTAGATTCCTAGTTTCGGGATTCAAATAATACATAGCAAATGTTTCAGCAAAATATTCTTCTTTGTATTGAAGGAAATACTCTTCACCCGGGAAAACCCGGGGTGCTTCCCTTTTCCAGAGGGGTAAGAATTTCAGCTCATAATACAGATCCGTTAAGACGTACCGATCAATGCTATGGGCGAACTCGTGAAGTTCCAGATTATATGAGTTGTGCCCTTTTCCTTTCCCGCTGTGACCGATTTTCACTAATACAAGCTTGGAACCACCTATTCCAGGGACATCATCCCACGTAATACTTTTATTAGTGTACCCTCTCGGGGTGACTCCTTTCAAGTGACTTGTCGTAGAAAAATCGGTTAATTTGTTTTGGAATAAACGAATTTTGATATCCTGAGATTCGGCGGACTCCAATAGCGATGTCGGAATATGGTCCAGTCTTTTGATCATAGCACCTGCCTCTTCTTGATCAAACGTTGATTCTGGTAAGAGGATCATATTTTCCAGCTGCTTACTGGATTGAAGGTTTACATGCGTTTTAAGAGTTGAGTGTTTTAAGAGGGTGCCATCGTAAGTAGCATTTGTATGGGTCCAGAGAATGACAAGAGTGATTGTAATCAGAAGGATGATGAAGGTACGTTTCACTCTGATCCCTCCTTTGTCTTATGATGCGCCGATGATACAATTATTACTATTTTACCATAATGATAGACCCGATTTCAGAGAGTATTATTTCCATTTCTTAAAAATGAGCAAAAAAGCAAGCACGCTCATCCACGTGCTTGCTTTGTTTTATTTTGATATATTTTAGATCAGGACACGCTCATCCATTGAGGAGGGGTGTTCTTATCCCAGAAAATGCTTCCCAGTTCATGGTGTGCTTGGAATTGGTCATGTACCGTATGGTAGTGAAAGTTGAAATAATGGCCATCTTTAGGTGGATGGTCTTTTCTTACATGAAAACGAATGATATCTTCACCCGAACGCTCGTCATAGATGTGAAAGATCTTTTCGGTTTTAGCATATTGAGGTACTTCTGAAATGGTTAGGGACGTTAAGTCTTCTTCCGGAAACTCTGCTGCTGTATCCGCTATCGCCTTTTCAATCTTTGGAAGGATTAACGATCTGAATTCATCCTCTATGACAGGCTTGATCTTGGTCCCGAATTTTTCATATGCATTTTTTTCTGCTTGTACCACCATGGTTTCTATGAATACCTCATGGGTTAGGGCAGCTTCTTCTTCCCTTGTTTCCTCTGGGGTCGTTTCCACGGTGGAAGGCTTGCCATTATTCTTGGCAAGGGCATGATTTTCTTCATTCAGAAAGGCCTGTGATGGTGAAACAAGTCCAAATGTCAGGATGGATAGTAAGATAAAAAACGATTTCTTGAGCCAGATCGACATAGATAACGTCCTTTCCTATGTATTACGTCTATTATTATACTACTTCTTACGATTAAAAAGTGAAAAAGGTTTCATTTTTTTGTAGGATATAAAAATCTTTATGTGGTAGTATATTAATGAGGATACTTTGTAAGGAGGATAACTAGATGGATACTGGAATTATGATCAATATCGGATACATACTTCTGTTAGGTTATTTTATTGTGCTGGGATTCACTGATTGATATTTATGGGATTAGACAGGCGATGGATGCCTGTCTATTTTATTAGGTCTTTTATAACCGGATGACGCCAAAATGGAATTTGGCTGATGGCCTTTTTATTACTTCAAAGCCCATTTCTTCGAATAGGGGTGATTGGTAGTGTTCTTTTAGTACGACCCGCTTTTTGGCCACTCGTTTCGCTTCTTCTATTCCTTTTTTTGTAACCCCGGTATAGCTTGCCCACTGTCTGATGGGATTGATTCCATGTGAGTCGGTCAATGCTTCTTCAAACATGGGATCAATGTAAACGACGTCGAATGCATCATTCCTGAATTTCTTTAGTTCTTCGTCAAAATGTCCATTGAGTACGTTTATACGTTTCATGGCGCTATTTAACGCAGGTAGCGGGGAATTCCATTCCTGTAGTCCATGAAGAACGATATGGGCAATGAATTTATTTGCTTCAATCCCTGTTACCGACCCTTCCTCCCCTACGATATGACTCGCGATGATACTATCTGAAGCAAGTCCAAGGGTGCAGTCCAGAAAGCTCATGCCTTCCTTAAGGTCTGCCGCTTCTATGAGTGGATCCTTCTCCCCCCTCATAAGTCTCTTGATTCGGAAGGATGCGGAATTTGGATGGAAAAAGAATGGCTCGCCCTTCCCTTCCCGCGTATGCAGCTCAAGCCGTTCTTTCCCGATGACGAGGCAGTCCCCATCGATTTTTTCCATATGGTGACGTATAGATCTTTTTTCCCTCGGGATATATGGTATAGAAAGGAGATCGGCTGCCTTATGCGCTTTATCTATTACGTTCTGATTGGCTCTTCCACAAGTGGTGACAAACACGTTAGTGATTCTCCTTCGGATATTCGTTTTTCTATCATCTTTTCATTATCCTACCACAAAAAAAGAACGGATGACTCTGTCACCCGCTCTTTTTTTTATGGACTGTTAACAGTTTTCGTTAAATGCAGTCACCAGGTTTGAAATAATGGAAGAAATGTCGTGATCTTCAATTTCTTCCCTGGGGATAAAGTGCACGACCTTATTTCCTTTAAGCAAAGCCATGGACGGAGAAGAAGGTTCGTAACCGTCGAAGTATTCCCTCATCCTGGCAGTCGCTTCTTTGTCCTGTCCTGCAAATACCGTGACAAGTTGGTCAGGGGTCTTATCGTTATTCATGACGGATTGAGTGGCAGCGGGACGTGCAAGTCCTGCTGCACATCCGCAAACAGAGTTAACGACAACAAGGGTCGTTCCTTCTGTGTTTTCCATGAAATTCTCGACTTCTTCTTCTGTACCAAGTTCTTTAAAGCCTGCTTGCGTCAATTCCTGCCTCATCGGCGTAACCAACTGTCTCATATATTCTTCATATGCCATAGACATGTATAATCAATCCTTTCCTGTTTATTGGTGACGTGCTTCAGTCATCTGTTTCCAAACCGATCCTTTTGCTTCTTCGCCGCCTTCAATTCGTTCAATGGCCATTTTCACCTGAAGTTTCACTTCGAATTCAGGGTCATTTTCCGCCTCTTTTAAACCAGGGAGGGCAGATTCATCACCGACTTCATAAAGGAACATGGCCGCGCGCCATCTAACCAGTTTACTCTTATCCTTCAAGGCTGCAACCATTTCAGGGATGGCCGCTCGAAAGCCCAGATCAGAAAGACAGTCACCCGCCGTCCTTCTTACTGTAACGGATCTATCATGCAATCCTTGGTACAGCAATGGAAGGACTCTTTCATCTTCAATCATTCCAAGGTACACAACGGCTAATCTGCGGATCGATACTTTCTCGTCCTCGAGGGCTTTTTGAAGTAGAGGTAAGTCGCCCAATGTAGGATCCTCCATCGCATCCAGTTTCTGATACCTGGTTTCCCATTCCGGCGCTTCAAAATCCTCAACGGTCACCTTTTGCTTTTTCTTATAAATGAGTGGTCCCTTGGCATCGGTTGTTTCCTGTGCTTCCACGATAAGCCCCGATAGTCTTTCAGAAGGATAGGCTGCAACTAATTCTTCACTCACGTCACTGCCGATTTCATCGAGATCACCGTACCGGATGCCATAATCTTTCCACTTTCTGAGAAGGACGACATTATCCCCCACTTTTTGGGCCTGACCAATCGCTTCAAGGAATGAAGAAGGCAGGGAAAAGCGTTTTTCTTGTTCCCCATCTGTCACCTTCACTTGCATCGGAATTCCTTTGAACATCTGTACACTGACATTCACTTCACCAAAATGTTCCTCCATGGGGGATTCCGTTTTCTCATCAGCTGTATCTTCACCGAATGCTTTTCGCACCTGAGGCAAAAGCTCTTGCCAATCGAATTTAGCATTCCGTTCGACGGCCAGGAAGTCGGCAACATGGTATACCCCTTTCACACCTTCGATGGCCAAGATTTCCTTGATGACGGGAGGAGCTCCCTCCGCTTCATCTTTTTTATAATTGTTGCTCTTCCCGGCCTTCATTTCCTGATCGAGAAGAACTTTCATCGTATTCGGACTTGGAGTAGGTTCAATTGATAAAATCCTCAAGACTGTTACCCCTTTCTCTAAACTGTTCATTTACCTTCCATTTTAACACAGTATCCTTGTTGCCTTAAAGAAAGAGACTTATTCAGCAAATTCAGAGAGATAGGTCCATCTCTCAATGAGCCTTTCCAGTTCTTCGTTGAGCTGTTCACTTTCCTTCATCAACTGTTGTGCCCTTTCGAAATTGCTGCCGACTTTTTGGAGCTCGGCATCCGCTTCCTCTATTTTTGCTTCGATGCCTGCCATCTTATCTTCAATTTCATCCCACTCTCTTTTTTCCATATAAGAGAGCCTTTTTTTCTCTTTCTCCTTCACTTCTTTAACAGGGACTGGTTCTTTCGTTGTATCTGTCGGCTGCTTCTTATTTAAAGCTTCACTCTTCTCCAGATACTCAGTATATTCCCCGTAATAGAAATCGATCTGTCCATCTCCATTGAAAATTAACAACTGATCTGCTGTTTTATCCAGGAAGTAGCGGTCATGTGAAACAGTGATCACAACACCGGAAAATTCTTTGATATAATCTTCAAGCACTGTCAGGGTTTCTGTGTCTAAATCGTTGGTAGGCTCATCCAGAAGCAGGACGTTCGGTTTTGACATTAATAGTTTCAGCAGGAAGAGCCTTCGTTTTTCACCGCCTGACAGCTTTCGGATCAAAGTCCCATGGGTGCTCATTGGAAATAGGAATCTCTCGAGCATGGACGTCACGGAAACTTGTTCTCCCTTATCTGTGGTTATATACTCTCCCGCTTCCCTTATATATTCAATCATTCTCATACTTTCATCCAGTTCTTCATGATCCTGGGTATAGTAGGCGATCTTGACGGTCTGTCCTTTGAGCAATTCTCCTTTTGTCAGCTCATCGGTTCCTGCAAGGAGATTGAGGAAGGTGGATTTACCACTTCCGTTTTTCCCTACTATCCCGATCCGGTCTTTAGGCTTGATCAGGAAAGAGAATTCATTTAAAATTCGCTTGTCTTCAAATTGTTTCGACGCGCCTTTGAACTCATACACCTGCTTGCCTAAACGATTTCCTCCAAGCGCCATATCTACTTGTCCATTGGACGGACCGGATGACATGGTATCTTCCAGGTGTTCGAATCGCTGGATACGGGCCTTTTGTTTCGTGGTCCGGGCTTTTGCTCCCCTTCTCATCCATGCAAGCTCTCTCCTGTAAAGGTTTTGCTGTTTTTCGGATAATTGGCGTTCCACTTCTTCACGTGAAGCTTTGGCTTCAATAAAGGAAGCATAATTCCCTCTATAGGCATAGAGACTGCCTCCATCCAATTCAAAAATGCGATTTGTCACTTTATCAAGGAAATACCGGTCATGTGTAACGAGTAACACCGATCCGTTATACTTCCCCAAATAGTCCTCCAGCCACTTGATGGACTGGTAATCCAAATGGTTGGTCGGTTCATCCAATATAAGCAGGTCCGGAGTTTCAATGAGGACCCCTGCCAGGGCCACCCGCTTCTTTTGCCCCCCGGATAATTCATTCATCTTCTTCCCGAAATCGTGGATGCCTAGTTTCGTTAATATGGCTTTTGCATTTGCACTTGCATCCCAGGCGTTGAGGAGATCCATTTGCTTTTGTGCTTCAAATAATTCATCTTGTACCCTTGGACTTTCCGGGTCCTTCTCCATCTCCATGAGCACCGTTTCATAGTTTCTCATAGCCTGGATGATCTTCGCTTCTCCGCGGAATACTTGTTGAAGAACGGTTAATTCCCCATCAAATGCGGGTTCCTGTTGAAGGTAGGCAATATGATAGTCGTTCGGTTTTGAAAGATCACCGGTATCATATTCTTCCATTCCGGCTATCAGTTTCAACAGACTTGATTTACCTGTACCGTTCACTCCAATCAGTCCGACTCTTTCCTTTTCCGTGATGGAAAAGGATATATCTTTAAACAGAGTTTTCTCCCCATAAGTTTTGGAAAGATTCTCAGCAGTTAACATTCTCATTCTTGACCAGTCCATTCTTTATTGAATTGCTCTAGAAACCGCAGCATAAATTCATGGCGTTCTTCTGCCAGAATCCTGCCGGTATCCGTGCACATTAAATCTTTCAACTTCAGTAATTTCTCGTGAAAATGATGGATGCTCGAGCTATCCCCATTTCTGTATTCCTCTACGGTCATCTGTTCCCTCACTTGAAAATCAGGGTCATACATCGCTCTGCCTTTCCTGCCACCATAAGCAAATGTCCTGGCGACGCCGATTGCCCCGATGGCATCAAGGCGATCGGCGTCCCTGACGATTTTCGCTTCGAGCGTAGTCAATTCCGCTTCATGACCACCTTTATACGAGATGGAATAGATGATCGATTTCAGTAACGTCATGTCACCTTCATTGAGTGTGAGATTCATTAAGATATGATCCAGCTTTTTCTTTCCTTCTTCTTCGCCTACGAATTTATCGTCCGGCACATCGTGAAGCAGTGCCGCAAGCTCAATGATATATGTATGGGACACCTGCTCTTCCCTCGCGATTCTAAGGGCCTGTTTTCTCACTCGATCTAAATGATACCAATCATGTCCGGTTGATTCACCTATGTACTCTTGTTTTAAATAGTCTATTACTTGGTCCAGCTCTTTACGCTCCATATCTCCACCTTCTCCTCCATTGTACCAAATGATGTTCTACTTTCAGAATAAAAAGGAGTGGATGCCTGAATCTACACATCACTCCTTCTTTGGTTTTTTCATTTACTTTCTGAAAACCAGCTTTTACCGATTGTGTTTTCACCAGCATGTACGCCGATCACTGCCCCGAGGGGATAGGCGCCAAATTCAATTTCAGGATAAGCTTGTCTCAGCTGTTCCATCCATTCTAAAGCATCTTCCCGATTTAACCCGTGTAATACAGATACTTTCCCTATGCTCCTATTTGCGAGAGCAAGATCCAACTGGTGACTCATGCTGCTTAAGCCTTTTTTTATGCTTCTTACCTTGTCTTCCACTTTAAGCTTACCATCTTCAATGGAAAGCATGGGCTTTATCTTCAGGACGCTCCCCAGAAAGAAGGATAGACCGCCCATCCTTCCGCTTTTATGTAGCTGTTCCAGGCTCCCTACCATCACATACGTCTCACATGATTTTATTCTTTCTTCAATCGCCTCTTTTATCTGGAGGGGATCTTTTCCTTCCCCCGATAAACGTTGACCGTACTGAATCAATTCTGTCAACGGGTTGGAAAGTATTTTCGAATCGATGCAACTAATATTTGGAGTGGTGTCCTTCAGTAGTTCCGCTGCCTGATAAGCAGACGAAAAGGTGCCGCTGAAATGAGACGAAACATGGATGGAGAAGATATAGTCATAGTCCCTTGACAGTTGTTCGAATAATTCCTTAAACCTGCCGATTGAAGGCTGGGAGGTTTTCACTTCCACCTTTTCGGTCCTTAATTTAGCGAACAATTCTTCAGGGGACAGGTCAATTCCGTCCATATACTCCTTCTCCCCGAACAGGATGCTCATCGGAACAACATAGATGTCGTTTTCCCCATTCTCCGATTGATTTGGAACAAATGCAGTACTATCTGTTACCCATGCTATTCTCATGAAAAATTCCCCTTTTTTCTATTTATATGAGCTCAACCTAGGACTAGAAGTCCTTTCGGTCAAGTTGTTTCAGTGTGTCTACAGAGAACGATATCATCTGTAAAACATCATCGACCATTTCCTCCGTAATCACCCGATTGAAGGTTAAGATTCCTTCAAATAAGGTCGGTTTAACGGAGGACTTCACTTCTTTCCACTCCCAGTATTTATCTTTCCCCCAGGCTTCTTCAAGGATTTCCATCTGACGTTGAAGTTTTTCATCACCTTTATAGATGATTAGTATGTCCGCTCCTGCCGTATTCTTTTCAGTCATCATCTTTCTTTCTGCCAGGAAATGTCCCATATCCGCCTTCAGATGAAACTCGATTGAAAGCGATTTTTTATATGGGAGGGAATAATGAATTTGATAACACCGCTCATAATGAGCAAAATCAAACAAATCCTTCCGATCAAGTATCTGAATATCCCCTGTCAAGTCAAGATCGTAGACTGCTCCTTCAAAGATTACCTTCAAGTTATCAAATGCTGTCGGGTCAAACATCTTCGCTCCTCCCTTCCATCATTCATCTTTAAAACAGTCCGATTGCCCTGCCGTTTTCATCTACATCCATTCCGAACGCAGCCGGTTTTTTCGGCAATCCGGGCATCGTCATGACTTCTCCCGTCAACGCAACGATGAAGCCGGCTCCGATCTTTGGCTTCAGTTCGCGTATCGTGATGGTGAAATCCTCCGGACGGCCGAGTTTTGCCGGGTCATCCGAGAGGGAGTACTGCGTCTTGGCCATACAGATCGGGAGAACGCCCCAGCCACGTGTTTCAAACTCTTCCAACTGTTTTCTCGCTTTGACCGTGTACTCCACTCCACTTGCCCCGTATACTTTTTTTGCTATGGTGTCAATTTTCACTTGCAGGGAATCTGACAGTTCATAAAGCGGGGAGAATTCCTTTTTATTCCCTTCTATCTCTTCTAAAACCTTCTGTGCTAAATCGATACCACCTTCTCCGCCTTTAGCCCATACATCAGTTAATGAAACCTTTTTATTCTGGTTTTCACACCATTTGATCAGGGCATCGATTTCATGGTCACTGTCTGTTGTGAACTTGTTGATGGCAATGACAAATGGCACATTGAATTGCTCGAGGGTCTCCATATGTTTCTTCAGGTTGGACAATCCTTTTTCCAGGGCCGGTAGATTTTCTGTATGAAGGTCCTCTTTCGACTGGCCACCATGCATTTTCAAGGCACGGATGGTGGCAACCAGAACTACGGCATCGGGAGATTTACCTGCAGCACGGGACTTGATATTCAGGAATTTTTCCGCTCCTAAGTCTGCCCCGAACCCGGATTCTGTCACCACATAATCAGCGAGCTTCAAAGCTGTTTTCGTCGCCATGACACTATTACACCCGTGAGCTATATTGGCAAACGGACCTCCGTGGATAAGAGCAGGGGAATGCTCGATCGTCTGGACGAGATTAGGCTTGAGGGCATCCTTCAGCAATAACGTCAGAGCCCCTTCCACACCGAGATCCTCGACGGTCACCGGTTGTTTTAACCAGTTATAGGCGACGACCATCTGACCGAGTCTTTTTCTTAATTCACCGATACTCTGAGATAGACAGAGAACAGCCATGATTTCAGACGCTACAGAGATATCAAAGCCGTCTTCCCGTGGAACCCCCTGTACGGGTCCACCCAAACCGACGATGATCTGGCGAAGGGAACGATCATTCATATCAATCGATCGTTTCCACACCACTCTTCTTTGATCGATATTCAATTCATTACCTTGATGAATATGATTATCCACCAAAGCAGCCAGAGCATTATTGGCTGTGGAAATGGCATGGATATCACCGGTGAAGTGGAGGTTGATGTCCTCCATGGGAAGCACTTGTGAATAGCCGCCCCCTGTCGCTCCCCCTTTGATCCCCATCGTCGGTCCAAGTGAAGGCTCCCTCATGGCAATGATGGTCTCTTTATTTAATCGGTTCAAAGCATCCCCGAGTCCCACTGTCACTGTAGACTTCCCTTCACCTGCAGGCGTTGGATTGATCGATGTTACAAGGATTAATTTCCCCTGTGAATAGTCTTTCAGTTTATGTATCGCTTCAAAGGATATCTTTCCTTTGTACTTGCCGTAAAGCTCCACGTCATCTTCTGTCAGGCCGATTTTTTTAGCAATGTCCACGATCGGCAGTAAAGTGGATTGTTGAGCTATCTCGATATCCGATAATACTTTTTTCTTTATTGTAGTCATGGCAGTTCACCCTCTTAGCTTTAAATTTAGAGTAACCGTAGCTTGTCTATTTCTATTGTATCTATATTTTACACTAAAAATGAACACTTTTGCTCTTCTCTCAAGCTTCTCCCTACACAAACTTGATGGTAATGATGGGGAATAGTAAAACATGATCGACTCCCGGGACGATGAGAATCGATCATGTTTTATTTTTGAAACATAAATAATGTCGTGAACGTCAAGGCTTGCTTTAATTCGTTGGAGAGGTTGTCTGTATGCGTGGATTTCACGCCTTTTTTGTAGATATAGTCTTCGCCGACCTTCTTCCATCCCTTGTCCCGCCCAAGCTTCTCCAGTTCCCACGGCATCATGGTATTACAGATGACCTCTTTACCTTGAAGACGGGGATACGCATTTTCCCTTGGATGAGCAGTCGGTCCCAATAAGCCGATGCAAATAAATCCATCCTTAGCCACTATCCGTTCAATCTCATTTAATGTGTGTAAAGGATTTTCCGTCCACTCTACTGAATTGATCGCCATTACAGCATGGAATTGCCCATCCTGGAATGGAAGGGAATTCAAATCCCCTTGAACGAAGGACAGGTTGTCCCTTTCCTGCTCCTTGGCAAGTTCGATCATGTTCCTTGAGAAGTCCATCCCTGTGACCCAATATCCTTTTTCATACAACAGATAAGAGCCATATCCATCGCCACACCCTAAGTCCGCAACGGTTCTTGCATTCCCTGCATGATCATGAAAGAAAGGGATGACGGCCTTTCTGCTTCCAGTAGTCCACATTTCGACGCTTTTTGAATGCCAATGATCGGCATTATCTTCCCAGCGGGTTTTGGCGCTTGTATGCCATTCTGAACTTTTCATATGTACACCTCAACATTTTTTTCTATACTGTTCTATATTCTCAGTCCACCGCCTCAATTCCTGCATAAAGGCATTATGAATCAATTTATAAACATAATATTATTATGTAAACTTATAATTATCTTTCAGTTAGCATTATGTTTTCTTTCTGATTTGTTCATACTAATGGTAAAGTCTGAACAGAGAAGGTGATAGATATGGAAGAAATCTCTAAGGTGCAACGGAATTATCACGGAGACATTATAAGCTTTCAAACCTCTTCCGGCCGTATCATTTCCTACCGGAAAGCTGTTTTGGAAGCATCCGAAGGTTTACTTCAAGGCGTCACACTCAACGAGAATGAATGGGGAGAAGCGGAGTTATCCAGTCTGTCAGTCGAGGATGGAACGTTTAACGACTACCCTTCAATATTTTGATTACCGAACCGTCCATCCAAAAAGGACTTTCATTTGAAATGAAAGTCCTTTACCCTTGTCTTATGCTATTCGCGGCTTTTAGAAAATGGATATGAACATTATTCACTGCGGTTTTGAATCGTTCGCAGTCCTTCTACCCGGCTCTTTTCTTCCTCAAAGAATTGTACGAGGTCACCAATGCGATCAATGGAATCCCAGCTTAAATGATGTTCGATTCCTTCCACGTCTTCATAAATATGTTCTTCCTTCACTCCAATGACACGAAGGAATTGCTCCAATAGCTCGTGTCTGTAAACTAAACGCTTTCCTACTTTATTTCCCTTCGGAGTGAGAACAAGACCTCGGTATTTCTCATAAATGAGATAATCATCCTTATCAAGTTTCTGCACCATTTTGGTAACTGAGGAGGGGTGGACAGATAAAGCTTCTGCTATATCCGATACTCTGGCATAACCTTTGTTCTCAATTAACATATAAATCTGTTCTATATAATCTTCCATACTTGGTGTAGGCATTTTTTACCCTCCAAATTTCCATAAATATCATTAAAAGTTTACTATAACTACAGGATGAATACAACCCGGACCCCGACATGCCGCATAACTCACCAGTCCACCGTTATCCCTGCACAGTCAACTACATCCTTCATAAATAGGACGAATGTTGACTCGAAAAACGTCATATTGTATAGTTAAGACATCATTGAAGTGAACGATTTTTATGCTTATATACAAGCCATAATCATCATTCATTTCGTGAAAACTATTTTCCAGAGGCACAAACGTGCTTGAACGATTTAGGAGGATTCTAACATGCAAAATGGTAAAGTAAAATGGTTCAACAATGAAAAGGGTTTTGGATTCATCGAAGTTGAAGGTGGAGAGGACGTATTCGTTCACTTCTCAGCGATTCAAGGTGAAGGATTCAAATCATTAGAAGAAGGTCAAGAAGTTTCTTTCGATGTTGTTGAAGGGAATCGCGGACCACAAGCTGCAAACGTAGTCAAATTATAATCGTACAAAACAATAGATCAACATGATGAAGGGCGGCCCCTGAATGGCTGCCCTTTATTTTTGATATGCATTGTTCTTATTCAAATATTCTCCGTAGTGACGGATTTGTTCCCCGATGGTGCATTGTTCGATACAAAAGCGGTGAGCATACGTTTTGCCATACTCTTTGCGAAAGTGTGCTTTCAGTAAGCAGTCGTTACAGTAGGTGTCGATAAGCTCATCCACTTTATCCACCACTTCTTTTCGATTCATGAGATCACTCCTAGATTTTTTCACGAACAGCAAATCATTGTATTAATAGAGTATATAATACACAGCAGAATTATTCTAATCGTTTGTTACTGTGTACCTTAATGCCTTGAAGTGCCTGGTTGGCAAGCTTATCGGCTTCTTTGTTGTCTTTCCTGTTCAGGACGATAAGGTTGGGTTTCAGCCCAAGCTTTTGAATCAATCCTTCAATTCGATCAAGCCATCTGCTCAACCCCTCTTCATAGCAAGGCCACTCTCCCGTAAGCTGCTTCATTGCCACCTGGGAATCTCCTTTTATCGTACAAGGCACATTTTTCACCCCGATTTCTTCAAGCAGCCCGATGGCTAAATGTAATGCAGCGTATTCAGCTTCATTATTATTTTCGATTTCCTCGAGAAGTGCATTTTTTCTGATCCGAAAAGATTCCCCGCCTTTTTCATAATAGATGACCATTCCGGCACCCGCATAGCTCGTTTCCTTATCGAACCCGCCATCAAAAAACACAACGATATTTTCGGGTTCCTTTTCTAACTCCTGATTCAATTTGATGTATTCTTTCCTTGTCCAAGAGTTTCCCATTTCATCAATGATTTCAAGATCAATGACCCTTCCCGTTTTCATCAGATCATCTACATGTATCAATGTTTCTTTTCGCTGGAAAAACCCAGACTCGAACCATATATCGGATGCCGTTTTGCTTTTGTATTTAAATTTAATTTTCATTTTCATTCCTCTTTCACTCCCTTTTCTTCATTTTATTTTTCAAAATCATTTTTTCTTTGTATAATGAGGACTATTGTTTCATTCACTTATGAACGATAGGAGGACTTATTATGTTTAATATATGGTTTGGCCTGGTTTTCGTACTCATTACATTCTCATGTTTACTTGTCATGTATCGAATGTTTGGACGAACCGGACTCTTTGTCTGGATAGGGATCTCGACAATACTTGCAAACCTTCAGGTCGTAAAGACAATTGAAATCTTTGGTCTGACGGCGACACTCGGGAATGCCATGTACGGTTCCGCCTTTCTTGTGACGGATATCCTGAACGAGAAGTATGGTAAAAAAGATGCACAGAAAGCGGTTTGGCTTGGATTCTTCACGTTGATCGTCATGACTATTATTATGCAACTGGCGCTCTTATTTCAACCACATCCTGACGATTTCGCCCAGGAATCCCTTGCGACGATCTTTGGCATCATCCCGAGGATTGCACTTGGCAGCCTTGCCGCTTATCTTGTAAGCCAATTTACGGACGTATATATCTTTACGTATCTGAAGAAGAAGTTCCCGACAGATGGCCAATTTTGGATCCGCAATAACGGGAGTACGATGGTGAGTCAACTATTGGATACCCTCGTCTTCACAAGCATCGCCTTCCTTGGTGAATATCCGATGCACGTTTGGTTTGAGATTTTCATTACAACCTACCTTCTCAAATGGGTGATTTCCCTTATGGATACCCCTTTTGGCTATATCGCAAAACGATTTCCGAAGAATATGGGATGACCGAAGCCGGGTGTATGCCTTACACCCGGCTCTTGCTATGTATAGAGAGAGTATGGATTGTCAAGAATCCCATAAAGCATTCTCCTTCCTCTCTCTTAATATGCTACTATATTTATATTCTGAATGTGTATGAGGTGAATACGATTGTTAGAAGTATATATTGATGGTGCAAGTGCCGGGAACCCCGGACCAAGTGGAGCCGGTATTTTCATCAAATACAACGGTGAAGTGGAAAAACATTGCATTCCTTTAGGGATCATGGACAATCATGAAGCTGAATTCCTTGCCTGCAAAAAAGCACTTGAAATCTGTTTGGAGAAGCAGACAGATACCGTATGGTTGAAAAGTGATTCGCAAGCTGTCGTTCATGCGATTGAGAAAGAGTTTGTACGTAATCTACAATATAAACCATTGCTCGGCGATATATTGAACTTGACGAAGCAAATGAACCTATTTTTTGTAAAATGGATACCCAGCAAGGAAAATAAAGCAGCTGATGAACTGGCCCGGAAAGCCATCCACCTGAACTAAAAGAGATTCAGCCTTACTGATTTCGCCTTTATCAAATTTCCACAAGCGCTTTACAAACACTACAAGAAAAGACCATCAGGAAGGATATATGCCTTTCTGATGGTCCCTGGGTTATGCCAATCCCTGTTTCTCCATCCACCTTAATGCTTCTTTTCTGGAAGGGATTTTCTGGGAATGGAGTCTTTCTAATATAGACATATAGAAACTGCTGTCAAATTGCTTCTGTGCTTTTAACGTAATTTCAATGGCACTATTGACCAGTTCATCCGGGGCGTCTGTGTATTTTTTGCCGAAATAGATGAAGCCTATCGCGTCTTCCTGAAATTTGAATCCTTTGTTTTCCAGATCTATGAGATATTCTTCTGTTGTTTTTTTCACGTTTCTCCTCACCTTATCGCCACTTTGTCTTCTCTTATCTTACAGAAAATCTTTTCTTTTGCCTATCCTTTTTGGAAAACAAGAAGGCAATGAAACCAAGAAGGGAACCAAGCAATGCACCACCGACCACTTCCTGCGGCTGATGTCCGAGCATTTCCTTCAGTCTTTTAGGTTTCTTCTCTTCGAATTCAACGGTTTCCTTTTCATGTGCCTTCCTGACAAGCTCATCTAGACTATTTACTTTAAGGGTCAATTCACCGGTTTGGCGGCGAATTCCCTGGGCATCGTACATGACGATCAGACCAAAGATGAATGAAAGAGCGAAATCAATCGTTCTTACCCCTCTTTTTAACGCAATGAATGTCGTCAAAGATGCCACTCCGGCACTATGGGAGCTCGGCATTCCCCCTGTCTGAAAAAACAGTTCAGGCTTCCACTCCTTCTTTTTCAAGAAGTGCAGCGGAATCTTCAATCCTTGGGCAAACGCAATACTGATCAGTGCGGTAATGATTCCTTTATTCACCCTAACACCTCCCTTATTCGTAGTGTGTCCTAAAATTCTCTGTACATGGGATATTTGTAGGTAACCAAGACAAAATAGTAAAGATCACACGAAAGGAGGGTCTTATGTATGACTAAAGGGAATAATAAAAATAAAGGGAAAAGCGCCAAGAGTGTAAACCCCCAAGGAATTTCACAGGATGCTGAATTCGCGACCGAACCGAAAAGCGCATTAGAGAATGCTGCTAAAAAAACGAATAAAAAATAAACCACAAAAAAAGTGTCAGGCTTAAATCCTGACACTCTTATCATATTTAGCTCGAAGCCGAAAGCACATTCGAACCTACTAAAAACCGTCTAAGAACTTTAAGCTCCAATTCATCCACAAGCGTAAGTGTATCATGTGATACATGCTCCCATCTGGCTTCTTCAACCGACACAGACAGAGGAACTTCACAATGAATTTCAGCCAGTTTCCTTGAAACATGCAGCATGTCAAGGTCTTCCTCAATCTTCTTCCGTTGTGAAGGAGTCAGTTCATGCAGATTGGCAAGGATACCGGAAATGTCCTGATACTGTTGAATCAGTTTCATGGCTGTTTTCTCCCCGATCCCTTTTACACCTGGATATCCGTCACTTGTATCTCCCATGAGTGCTTTCACATCGATGAACTGTTCCGGGGTGATGCCCCTTTCTTCCACAAAGAGGTCTTTCGTATATGTCTGATAATTCCCAAAGCCTTTTTTCAGCAGCATGATGTCAATGTTGTCATCAAGAAGCTGCAGGAGATCCTGGTCTCCACTTAGAACGGACACTTTGCGCTCGGATCGATGGAGCTTTGCCAGGGTCCCTATACAATCATCTGCTTCATAGCCCACTACGCCTACATTGGAAAGATTGAATCCTTCGGCCACTTCTTTTGCAAGGTCGAACTGAGGGATCAGTTCGACAGGAGGTGCATTCCGATTCGATTTATAGTCATTGAACACTTCATTACGGAAAGTCTGGCTCCCCATATCCCAGCATACAATGATGTGTGTAGGCTTCACATGATCCGCTGCCATCAGCAGGTGCTTCATGAACCCCTGGACCCCATTTGTCGGGAGGCCTTTTGAGTTCATCATGAATTGGCCCGTTACGGCCGTAGCGAAGAAAGATCGAAATAATAATGCCATTCCATCTATTAATAATAAATGCTCGTTCTTATTTTCCAAGTCATCCACTCCTAACCCCGTCGTTTCGTACATACCTTTTAAAGTATAACATATCAGCATAAATAGCTAATTGGAAAAGTGATGAACCTCTTCCAATTAGCTACTCCGCATTATTCTTTCTCCACCCTGTGTTCTTCGTACGAAACCCAATCGCTATAGCTTCCTACATATAGCTTCACATCGGTAAATCCGGCTTCCTTGAGAGCAATGAAGTTTGGGGTTGCTGTTACACCAGATCCACAATAGACAATGATGGGCTCATCTTTTTTAAGCATTGAGAAACGTCCCTTCTGCTCATCGGGTCCAAGGAAATACCCATCATTCATCCCTTCCGTCCATGGAAAGTTTATCGCGCCTGGAATATGACCCGGAATACGGTCGATCGGTTCTTCCCGACCAGTGAACCGTTCCCTGCTCCTGGAATCAATCAACGGGATAATCCTATCTCCATCTGCAATCCCTCGGATCTCATCCAAAGTGGCCAAAATGCCGTCATTAACGTTTGGATGATAATTTGTTGCGGGATAATGTGGAACGGAGGATTCCGTCTTTCCAGAACCCTTCTTCCACGCGGCAAATCCACCATTCAGGATAAAGACATTTTCATGACCGATATAATGGAATAACCACCAGCATCTGCCCGCAAAAGCCCCTTCCTTCTCATCATAAATCACGATGGTTGTTTGATTGTCGATCCCCGCATCCTCCACTTTTCGCAGGAAATTCTTCATATTCGGGAGGGGGTGTCGTCCCCCTTGCTTCTTCGCATAACCGGATAAATCCTTTTCAAGGTCAAAAAAGACGGCACCGGGAATATGACTTTCATTGTATCTTTCCCGGCCTTCTGCTGGATTCCCTAACGAAAAACGACAATCGATGATCCTTACATCCCCATCGTCCACATGTTCATTAAGCCACTCTGCATCAACCAGCACACTCATGATTTCGTCCCCCTCTTCTTCATCAATTTCAGCACTTCTTCCTTCGGCTCCCAACAAGAAAACTGATAGGTGGTTTTGGTCTCATAGCCTAGTCTTGAACAATAATAGGAGGTCTTCTGCTCTTTCTTCACTCCTTGAATGTGAATACAGGTGGCACAGCAATGATAAGGATTCACTATGGATGTCCTCCTTCTTATCGTTACGCCTGCTCGAGACGTATTAGATCCCGTTTCAGCTGATCCAGGTCCTGAACGGTCTCGAGGGCTTCAAGATAGGAGGTAATCTGATCGGTCACCTGACTTAGCAGCTCTTCTTTGAGCAACTTGAATTCCTCTTCCAGATAGGTTTGCCCCCAGCTTTCCAACCTTGACCGTTCCTGTGCCAGGTAACTGTCTGCAGGTTCTTGAAGCAATGCTTCCAATTTTTCCTGCACCACTTTCTTTCCGCCTTTTTCAAAGAATTGCTTTGGATTCTTGAATGTGGAGAAAGCTTCTTCGAATGGTCGCAGTTCCGTTTGGTTAAAAGCGCTCTCAAATTCGATGCTCGTTTCGTTTTTATTATCCATTGGTGACAGGACCAGATCATGTTCCACCCGCTGGATTTTTTCTTCCAGGGCAACCCATTGATCTCGGAGCTGCTTCTGAATGAACTGCTGAATCCGCAGGGAGGTTGCCCTCATCTCCTGAGCCAGATCAAACCCGATACTTGATAAAAATTCCTTTAACCCTTCACGGATGGCTTGGGATTGGGATGGATATTGAAGAAATAACCCGGAATGAAATGCTTCCTTATAGAAGTCCGGCACCCTGAAAAACACTCTTTGTTTTACATAGTGCACGAGCTCCTTGGATTCCTGCAACATCTCCACTGTAAGGGGCTCTCGGGATACCCCGTCAATAAGGGATACAACCTCGGACTTCCGCTCCAGAAGCTCCCTCTTCCTTGATTGTTTATACGTCTTTTCACTTGAAGCTGAGTGGAGATATTGTTGAAAACGCTTCAGCCCTCTCTCCGACTCACCAAGTGCCGACTCGATACTCATGCTCACTAATTCATTCTGGATGAAGGTTTGAAATTCCTTCTTGAATACTTCCATCCCCGATTGATGTGATGCGGATTCTTTAAGTGCCTGAAGAGATGATACACCGAAAATCCTTGGGAATCGAATTCCATATTGAATCAATTGGTCTTCCACATACTCAATGACTTCATTTTTTTCTTTTTCATCACTTGCGAGGTCGATGGCATTGACGACAAAAAACATTTTATCTAATTCGAAGGTGTCTTTCACTCGGCCCAATTGTATAAGGAATTCCCTGTCTGCCTTGGCAAAAGCATGATTATAATAGGTCACAAAAAGAATCGCATCGGCATTCTTGATATATTCAAAAGCAACACCGGTATGGCGGGCATTGATGGAATCGGCACCGGGTGTATCGACGAGGGTGATCCCCTGTCTTGTTATATCACAATCGAAATAGAGATCGATGGACTCCACAAAGCAAGCTTTCGTCTCATCGGCTACATATCCTTTATATTCTTCAAGATCGACCTTCCTCCTACTGCCGAGGGTGTCCTTAAATGAAGGATACCCTGTTAGAAAGGCTTGAAGGAAAGAAAGATGTACATTTTCTTTACCGCTTCCTTCAGTCGATAAATCAGGTATCATTTCCGCGGCTTCGTCCAGGGAAGATGCATTCCGATTAAAGAACGACAGGGAATGATTAATGTCTGTCATTAGCTGTTCACCTGTTTTGATGTGTACATGGGCCGTTTCATGCTCACACTCTTCCGATACCGGATTGATCCTGTTGATGGAGGCGGTGGTGGGATTCGGGCTCACAGGGAGTACTTTTCTTCCTAACAGGGCATTGGCAAACGATGACTTCCCGGCACTGAATGCACCGAATAATGCGATGGTAAAGGATTGATTCGAAAGGCGCTCTCTCTTGCCGTCCAATAGATGTGCCATCTTGGTAAACCCCTTGTACTTCCTGAACACATTTGCCATCGTTTCTAACCGTTGAATCGCTTCTTCTTTTGACGAGAGCTGCTCCCTGGTGTCCGGGGATTGATTTACGTCGCGTTGATGTGCCGTGTCATCTTTACGATCCAGAACCATGTCGGAAGCAAGTGTATAGGTTTCTTCTCTCTCTTTCCATTTCACGGTCCATTCTGAAATAATCGTCTCCGCACGTTTTGGATCAACTTCAGCTTTATTCAATCTTCTGATTTGAGCGTCCTTCTCTTCATTGAGTGAATTCCATTGATAAATGATGCCTGTTTTTTTCTGAAGCTCTTCCAGTTCTTCTTCCATGCCATCATGCTCTTCCGGCGATGAGTTTTCAATTTCGGTTATCAGTCCTTCGATCAACCCGTTCGTTTCATTTCTTGCTCTCCTTTTCAACTCCTCAGAAAGATCATCACAGTATTGGAGAACATAATCACTCGAGACTCCTGCCCCCTGTTTAATTAAATCCACAAGGAAGTGATCGTCCACTTCAAGGTTCAATCGGTCCCATTCCAATCGTTGATCCGATGAAGGAATATATTCTTTCACGATATTTTTACCAAGTGTCTTTAAGTGCCATTCGAGTTGAGATTCGATCCGGGAGTTGATATCCTCTTTGAAACTTTGAAGTCTCAGTGCTTTTTCTTCTTCTGTCTTTTGCTTAGAGAACAGGAAGCCGACTTTGAAGTCCTGTTGTCTGCTTTCCAGGAAGTCCTTTGCTAATTCTCTTGTTTCAAAAGGCATTAAATAGGCATTCTTGAGTATTTCCCTTCGCTCTACTTCGAATTGATCTTTTATGGAGGTGACATTATTTTTTGCCAGTGTATCGACGAGCTTTCTTTCTTTTAGAAGGATGGAATCTTTCTTTTCCCATTCTTTGTCCGTTAGGATATCCAGGGCTTTATCCTCAAGTTTTTCAAGCCCTTCCTCATACCATTTCTCATGTTCAGATCGCAATTGTGAAATAGCCGAGACTGCCGAATCTTCGATCAGTTCATCCTTCTTTTTGACCTGGCCATCAATCAATGCTTCCAATTTTACAAGATCATTGTAAGGATGGTCAGGATTTTTTAAACTTGTAAAAAATGTGCCATCGGGTACTACACCCCAAGAGCCGAATGAATTCTTGACGCTTTCCTGGAACTCGGTGAAAGACAATTCTTCCTCCTGATGCTTATCGATCTGGTTCACAATAAGATACAATTTGACACCATGGCGCACCATTTCTTTGGTGAACTCAAAATTCACCTGTGATTGGACATGGTTATAATCCATTACATAGAATACTGCGTCGGCAAGGTGGATCGCCGATTCCGTAGACAGCCTGTGGGCATCGTCCGTACTGTCAACTCCCGGGGTATCCAAAACGGAAACCCCTTCAGGCACGTCACTTCTCTTCCGTCCAATTTCTACAGAGTATACGTCTTCCCCGTTTTTACAAAAATCCTTAATGGTTTCAAAATCATACGGTGCCTTAAAATAGAGAGGCTGGGATTGATGATAATGAATCTTCGCAAAGTCCGTTTGGGCGTGATGCACCTTCACCAGATTCGCACTGGTTGGAATCGGACTGGATGGCAGGATGTCTTCACCCATCAACCGGTTGATCATCGTGGACTTGCCAGCGGAAAAGTGGCCGCAAAAAGCAAGGATCAATTCATGATTGTTCAACTTTTCGGCAAGCCGTTCCACTTTGGAAGCCCTCTCCCCATCCCCGTTCTGGAGAAAGATGTCGTAGTAAGCCGTAAGTTGTTTTAACGTATTATGTAAATGGGTACTCTTATGTTCAATCTGACTCATAGTCTAATCTAATTCCTTTCTGCACTTAAGAAGAATGATAACGTTTTTATTTTATCGTATTTGAATCAAATTCTCTATGAAATCATACCGGAAAGGGTGATCTGAGAATGATAACATTATATGCGATGGATTGGATGAAGGGAAAAGACAAAATAAAAAAGCCTCTTCCGAAGAAGAAGGCCCTGTTTATCGTGTTGTTTCGGTTGCGATTAAGTTTGAGTGAACAAAAGATTTCGAGTTCGACTGGTATGAAGATATGTTCTTCCGTTGTGCCGGATTCTTCATTACATTAGATAAAACATACTTCATCGTGAAGCCATACGCTACTACAGTAAACAATATCAAAAACCATACCATTCTTGTCCCCACCCTTTTGTAAAGATACTTGTACTTGAGAATAATTTTCATCTTCAATTAGAATCTTATCAAAGTTGATAATCATTTTCAATAAGAAAATCATTTTTCTTTTTTGAATAGGGGCATCCATCCCCTCGTATTGAGATGGACCTTCTCATACTCCGTCTCCTCCTTCAGGGCGTGTTCCTCGAGTGGGATTCGGATAGAAAGTATGAATTGATTTAATAATGCAAAGATGAAAAGTGTCCAATAGGCTTGAAATAACAATGGAACAATCAGAAACTCAAGGGTTACAATCAAATAGTTCGGATGCTTCAAGTGTTTATAGGGACCTTTGGCTATGACTTCTGCCTGGGGGAGGACGATGATCTTAGTGTTCCAATACTTCCCGAGCGAAGCGATCGACCAGATCCTCCCGAGCTGAGTCAGGATAAAACCACCAAGCAATAACGGCCAAAAGTGATTGACCCCCGAGTGAAAGACCCCTCCCTCAATGAGCAGGGAAATGAAAAACGCAATATGGATGCCGACCATCAGCTTATAATGCGCCTGCCCGTATTCTTTGGCGCCACGCTCCTTCATCCACTTTTCATTCGATCTTGCAATATAAAGTTCCACCAGTCTTTGAATCATCAACACAGAGAAAAACAATACAAAATATAGCATCATTCCCACCTCATCAACAAAAGCTCCGAACTGAACCCCGGTCCCAAAGCAGTGCCAAGACCGATCTCCCCCCGTTCACAGCCCTTCTCCATAAACTCCTTGAGGACATAAAGAATCGTGACAGAGGACATGTTCCCATATTTCTTCAATACCCTCATCGATTCAGTTGTCATACTTTCATCCATTCCCAAAGCATCCCTGTAAGCCTCAATCACTTTCTTTCCACCGGGGTGGGCCACAAAATGCTTAATGTCCCGGATCCCGACCCCGTTCGCTTCAATGAATCCCTCTACATTCGGACGCAGCCAATTTTCCACCAATGTCGGAATGTCCTTGGAAAATACAACATATAATCCATTTTCCTTTACTTCCCATCCCATGACATCCAATGAGTCCTGGAGCAGCGTCGACTGAGTGGCAAAGATCCTTGGCAAAGGATGATCGACGCCTTCTAATGCCGGGCTGTCATCTCCGCAGACAAGGGCACATGCCACACCATCAGCGAAAAGGGATGTCCCGATCAAATTGCTCTTTGATCGATCTCCGTGTTGAAAAGTCAAAGAACACAGTTCGATTGAAAGAACAAGAACATTTGCCTTTGGAAAGGCCAAGCAGTACTCATACGCCCTTGATAATCCTGCCGCCCCCCCTGCACATCCCAAACCCCAAATCGGAATTCGTTTGATATGGGGAGAGAATGGGAGCCGGTTCATGATCCGGGCTTCCAGACTCGGGGTTGATAGACCCGATGTTGATATTGTGATGATGGCATCGACATCTCCCATTGAGAGCCTATGACGGGAAAGGCTCTTATGGATCACTCTACTTCCCAATTCTACGGCATGGTGGATGAATTCATCGTTTTTTTCCTGAAAGGTATGCTCCTTGGAAAACCACTCCAGATCCTTCACGAAGTAACGGCTTTCTATTTCACCGTTTTGAAACACATTTATGAGACGTCCTATATCTTTAAAACTCGAAGAAAACAGTTGCTTTGCAAATTCTGCGGCTTCATTTTGCGTGATTTTAACTGACGGGATCTCAGTGTCCACTGAGAGTATTTTCGGCATGCATGACCACTCCTTACACTTCCATATAAGGATAGCTTTTCCACAAGGGCATAAATCATGTATGGAGTGTTGTTTTAGTTTATTTATAAATCCTCTCAAAAATAGTCCTTTAGTATGAATGGAACGCGAAAATATCATCCTTTACTCCTAGTTCATATGATATGATTATAGTGACAAAATACTGGAGGATACGACATGATTTTAACTAAAAGTGTCACCGATATACTTAATAGTTCAGTAGAAGCGATTAAAGGAGTCATCCCTTTGAGTGTTACTGTTTTAAAACCCTCAATGCTGACAGAGCCGTTCAGTCAGCATAAAATCGGTGTACTCATCGGGTTCACGGGTGACGTAAGAGGAAGAATGATCATAGATGGAGAAGAAGAGAGCTTTCAAGGTTTGGGAGCATCCATGTTTGGAATGCCCCTGGAAGGTGAAATGCTTGAGTCATTCGCAGGCGAGCTTGGTAATATGATTGCAGGGAATCTTGCTACTCTCCTGGCACAAGCGGGTCATTCACTCGACATTACACCACCGACCGTGATTGTGGGGCAATCGAAAATGTATGGCTTTGACAAAGCTTTGAAACTACCGATTTCCATTGAAAATGCGGGTGACTTTTTAGTGATACTGATGATGGAATAGCAAATAGATAAAAGGCTAACCTTCAGCGAAAGGTTAGCCTTTTATCCTGGATTCAAAAGCCGTTGATCGTCATTCCTCCGTCTACAAAGAGGGTTTGTCCGGTAATATAGTTTGAGGCATCCGATGAAAGAAATACCGCCGGGCCTACCAATTCCTCGAGCTCACCGATTCTTTTCAAAGGAGTCACCGACAATATATCATTTACATACTCTTCGTTTTGTAAAAGTTCCTTCGTTAAAGGTGTCTTGAAATACCATGGACCGATACTGTTAACATTGATATTGTATTTCCCCCATTCCATGGCCAATACTTTCGTCATTTGAATCATGGCTGCTTTCGTGGAAGCATATACGACCCCGGTCCTGAGGGCAACGTGGCCGGCGACGGAGGCAATGTTTATGATTTTCCCCCGTCCCCTCTCTTTCATATGCCTTCCCACTTCCTGGCTCATCATAAAGGCTGATTTCAAGTTCGTATCCATGATTTTCTGCCATTCATCATCCGTTACCGAAAGCGCTGCCGAACGTATATTCATCCCTGCATTATTGATCAGGATATCGATGGACAAGCCATGGTTTTCTATGTAGGTGATCACCCTGTTTATGTCGTCACGTGATGTCACATCTGTCGGGAGGATATGAGCCTTCCTTCCAAGCTTCTCGATTACACCTGCCGTTTCTTCTAAATCATCCCTGGTTCTTGACAACAGGACTACATCGGATCCAGATTCCGCTAATCCAATACTGAGAGCCCGTCCAATTCCCCTGCCTGCACCTGTGACAACGGCCAATTTACCTTTTAATGAAAATGAAGGAACAAACAAATTCCCCACCGCCTTCTCTGTTATTTGAATCTTCTTTATTTTAGCACAGCATGTTTTTAAAGTCTTAACGGTGATCTTTTTTCCCTTGCTGATGATGGACCTCGATGTGTATCTTCGCTTCGACCGGCACCTGGCATTGAGGACACATCATCTTGTCAGAAAAGATTTGACAGCACTGTTTACAATAATACTTTTCCATTTGATCGTCACCTTCCTCTTCATTCTTACACTTTATGCATCAGTTCACGAGAATGAACACGCCCGATTGCCTATTTTTCAATCATTTCACATTTATTTCACAAATCACCCCTATAGGTGTGACATTTATCACAGATTCAAATAGGTGTACCCGCTTATGATTGATATATCAAATCAGCAAATAGTTAATGGAAGGAATGAGTGGAATGGGAAAACCGGAATTACATCAAAAAACGGAAGTCAAAATCAAGGAACCCACCTCATTAAAAGGTACATTTACTTCGGTTTTATTTTTAGGAGGTTTTCTAGTCCTAACATGGCTTGGGGTATTCCTGTTATTTCTTAATCGTTTTTAATTTAAGGAGTGATTTATATGCATATGCATCGCTATGAGAAATGGTGGTTAACGCTTGGAACAGGGTCTCTTATCTTATTTTTAATCATATTGGGAATCAGTGCTTTTCACCAGGGGCATCAGCCTCCAAGTGCAAAGGCATACGTCAATCCGGAGCAGGTGGACAAAATAGCTCCGTTTAACGAACCCGGACTTAAAAAAGTGGAAGGAAAGGCTTGGGATTATGAATTGGTATTTGTGGCCTCCGCTTTTCTTTATACCCCTGGGGAAATTGAGATCCCTAAAGGATCGACACTGAAAATCACGGCTACAACCAAGGATGTTGTCCATGGGTTTGAAGTGGCAGGAACCAATATCAATATGATGCTTGAACCTGGATTTGTCAGTGAATACACTACAACGCTCGACAAGGCTGGAGAGTTCCTCATTGTATGTAATGAATATTGTGGTGTCGGTCATCACACGATGAAATCTATGCTAAGGGTGGTGGACTAGATGAAACCATTTGTAAGAATTGATAAAAAGGATGCTACATTGGCCATGGCCCATATTTACGTGGGATTTGCTGCTCTGGCATTAGGTGGGCTCGCTGGCCTGTTACAGGTTTTGGTCCGCTCAGGCAGATTCACTTTGCCTGCAGGTATCGGTTATTATCAAGTATTGACTGTTCACGGGGTATTACTCGGATTGGTACTGACGACATTCTTTATTCTCGGATTCCAGCATGCGGCGATTTCCCGAACGTCAGGGACCTACTCTGGAAAATCCCGCTTTATGGGGTGGCTGGGATTCTGGGTCATGCTTCTTGGAACGATCATGGCAGCAGTCATGATCCTATTAAATGAAGCTACGGTCCTTTATACATTTTATGCTCCCCTCAAGGCCCATTGGATCTTTTATTTAGGATTGACCTTCGTGGTGGTGGGCAGCTGGCTCGGCGGAGCAGGGATGATCATGAAATATATGAGCTGGAGAAAAGAACATCCTGGACAACCGAGCCCTTTGCTAACTTTCATGAGCATCATCAACACCGTCTTATGGATCGTGGCCACCATCGGGGTTGCAGGGACTGTATTATTTCAACTCCTGCCATGGTCCCTTGGTCTGGTGGACAGGGTCGACGTTCTTGTCAGCCGTACCTTGTTCTGGTATTTCGGTCACCCACTCGTCTATTTCTGGCTGCTGCCTGCTTATATGGCATGGTATGTAATCATTCCGAAAATCATCGGAGGGAAAATTTTTTCAGATTCATTGGCACGACTATCCTTTATCCTTTTCCTTCTATTCTCGATACCGGTCGGATTTCACCATCAACTAGTGGAGCCTGGCATTGATGCCTATTGGAAGTTCCTGCAGGTGACCCTGACGTTCATGGTAGTCATCCCTTCCCTGATGACAGCATTTTCTTTGTTCGCTACATTTGAAATGTACGGGAGAAGCAAAGGGGCTACGGGATTATTCGGATGGTTCAAGAAGCTGCCATGGGGTGACGCCCGCTTTACAGTGCCGTTCATCGGAATGGTTGCTTTCATCCCTGCAGGAGCAGGCGGATTGATCAATGCATCCAATCAAATGAATCAGGTGGTTCATAATACGATTTGGGTCACCGGTCACTTTCATTTAACACTGGCCACATCTGTCGTCTTGACCTTCTTTGGGATTGCTTATTGGCTTGTCCCTCATCTGACGGGACGTGTCTTAACGAAAGCAATGAACAAATTGGCCATCGTGCAGGCTATTGTATGGGCGGTCGGAATGAGCATCATGTCTGGCGCCATGCATGCGGTTGGATTACTGGGTGCACCAAGAAGATCTTCATACTCCACTTATGGGGATGCACCGCAGGCACTGGATTGGATCCCCTACCAAATCGCACAGGCGATCGGAGGCACGATTCTTTTCATGGGTATCATTCTCGTTCTATACATCTTTATCAATCTGGCTTTCTTCGCTCCCAAGGGAGAGGAGGAATTTCCTGTCGGTGAAACGGCTGATACAGCCGAAAGGACACCGATGGCACTCGAGAACTGGCGGATCTGGTTAACCATCCTGGCCGCTCTCATCCTCGTCGCCTACACCGTCCCATTCATCGACATGATCCAAAACGCCCCACCCGCATCCAAAGGATATAAAATGTGGTAAAAAGAAAAGCGGAGGCGGCTTGGGCAGGCCCGACAAGCATAAGACGAACCAACCGGAAAGGCGCTCTTTGCCTTTTTGGGTGGTTTGACTTATGACCTCGAGGGCCTAGCCGCCGGAGCTAGACAATCAGCCAAAAAGAAGAGGCTGCTTCAAATGAAGCAGCCTCCTTTCTATTTCTGTTTAATTGGGACAAACAACTCTAATTTCCTGTTATCTTCCGTTTCGTTGATTTCACGGTCCTGAGATAGGTACTTCTCGACACTCAGTCTGGAGTAGTCTTTTTCATACCCATTCTCTTTAATCCAATTAAAGATGGCGAAATAGGCTTGTTCCACTTCCGTCGACAGCCCTTCATAAAGGGCATGTGCATATTCACCTGCAGGAAGTGACAATTCCACCAAGCCCGGTGGCAGCTTCTCCACACGATCAACTTCAACGGTACAATAATACGTAAAATCAGTCGCCCTATCATGGAATGGTGCGTATATGCATTCATCTCCATTTATATGGTGAATGGATGGGATCATCTGCTGAAACTTCGTGAATAGTCTCGGGATCTCGGACCCTCTTCCATATGGACCTGTCCAGACTATTCCAACAAGCAATTTATCCTCTAGTGATGCTACATTAATATCCATGATTCTTGCCTCCAATAGTTAATTTAAGGAATATACCTTTGAATACTTCTCCGTTAAATAATCGGCCAAGTATTGGGCATTGAGCCCTTCTCCAGTCACTTCCCTGATGATTTCAAGCGGTTTTTTCATCTTGCCCCATTGATGAACATGCTCGGTCAACCATTCTCTAACGGGAGCAAGATCCCCTTTTTCCAGGAGCTCTTCATACTGGGGAATATCTTCTACCATCGCACGCTTTAACTGTGCAGCATACATATACCCGAGCGCGTATGACGGAAAGTAACCAAAGCTTCCACCGGCCCAATGGACATCCTGGAGGACACCTTCTCCATTATGGGAAGGACGGATACCTAAGTACTCTTCATATTTCTGATTCCAGATTTCAGGAAGATCCTTCACTTCAATCTCATCATTGAACAATCCTTTTTCAATTTCATAACGGATGATGATATGCAGGGCATATGTTAATTCATCTGCTTCGATCCGGATCAACGAAGGCTTCGATTCATTGATTGCTCTGTAGAAATCATTTAATTCAACAGAATCAAACTGTCCCGTCGAATAATCCTTCAATAACGCATAATTTTGCTTCCAGAAAGAATGGTCCCTGCCCACAAAATTTTCATAAAACAGGGATTGAGACTCATGGATACCCATGGATGTGCCCGTGCATAGGGGTGTGCCCATCAAATCCTTTGAAATGTTCTGTTCATACAGGGCATGTCCACCCTCGTGGATCGTTCCAAAGACGGCTGTTCTCCAATCCTTTTCGTCATATTTAGTTGTTACCCTTACATCACCAGGGTTCAAACCAATCGCGAACGGATGGACCGTTTCATCCAATCTTCCTGAATTGAAATCATACCCCATTTGTTCAAGAATTTTCAAACTGAAATCCTTTTGACGTTCCTTGGGAAAGTGTTCAAAAAGGAAATCGGTTTTTGGCTTATTTTTCGATTTTGAAATTTTATGTACAAGTGGGACGATTTGATCACGAAGATCCCCAAATACCTTATCCAATACCTCTACCGTCACGCCCGGCTCATACATATCCAATAATGTATTATATTTATTATCCTCATATCCCCAATAATTAATGAAGCGTTTTGTGAAAGCCACAAGCTTTTCTAAATAAGGCTTGAACATATCAAAATCCGCTTTTTCTTTTGCTTCTTCCCATTTACCTTCCGCTTTCGACTGTAATACCACGTATTCCCTGTATTCAGAGGCGGGAATCTTTTTATTTCGATCGTACTCTTTTTGACACTCTTCTATTAGTTTTTGTGTCATAGGATCCAGTTGGTCCATCTGTGGAGATAGTTTCGCTAAGTAAGCGGCCATTTCATTGGAAGTGGACATCTCGAACAGCTCTGATGAAAGCATCCCAATCACTTCTGAC
The DNA here is from genome assembly GCF_037046045.1 of Rossellomorea sp. LJF3. Classification (NCBI taxonomy): domain Bacteria; kingdom Bacillati; phylum Bacillota; class Bacilli; order Caryophanales; family Bacillaceae; genus Rossellomorea; species Rossellomorea sp. LJF3. The sequence goes on from NZ_JBANLY010000013.1 coordinate 68,373, forward strand.
CGTTGTTCCGTTCCGTTTTTTGGAGCGCCTGTACGCAAATCCCAGAACATCAAACCAAGCGCTTCGTTGTAGGCCGACATTTTTTTTGCATATTCATGAAATTGATCTTTTGTCTCCCGTACTGATTCTTTCATTCAAAAAGCCCCCTTTTTTAACATTCAATCTATTTTATCACATTTTTCTGGCAACTTGGGTCCGGAAAGATTTTTAAAAAACCGCCCATTCAGGCGGTTTCGGTTCACTTTTTTATGCGTTCAACACTTCGATTCCAACGGGCAGGACGGACTCTGCCAATTCTCTATACGGGGTTTCATCATCATTCAACAGAACGTGGATGCTCCCCTTGTCTTCACTTGTCCGAATCAAACGTCCGATTCCCTGTCTTAGACGAAGGATCATGTAAGGGAGATCCACTTCTTCTACGGAATGGGTGGCATGCTTCCGTTTCGCATCAAAGACTGGGTCTCTCGGCGGGAATGGAAGTGAGTAAATGATAACTTGTGAAAGGGAATCCCCCGGCACGTCCAATCCTTCCCATAGGTGATAGGAACATAGGACCGTAGACGTTTCCTGCTGGAACTGTTCCACCGTATCACTGATCTCACGGTCACCTTCATAGATGACACTCCAGTTTTGATCCGCCTGCTGAATCTGATAGGATCTAAAGGCGTTCATCTCCTCCATGGATGTAAAAAGAATCAATGATTTCCCTTGATTACTCTGTAATTTATCCCAAACATATTGATTTTTTGAATTGACACCGGAATCCAATGAGGGAATATGTGCTTTCATCATCTCCTCATATTCATAAGGGGATTCCACTGAAAATTTTTCATATGTCTCAATCCCCAGCGATCGTGACACATATGAAAAGTCCCCATTATAGGAAAGGGTTGCTGAAGAAAAGATAAATGGGATGTTTTGACTGAAAACGTGTTCCTTTAGAATTTCCTCGACTAATCTCGGCATCACCACAAAGGTGTGTTCTTCCTCTGATGTTTCCAGCCAGTAGATTCCTTTTTCATCATCTAAAAACAGTTTCAATGAATACTGAATCTGCTCCAGATATTCTTCCACTACTTTTAACAGGTAATCATCCATCACATACATTTCGCTTTCAAAAACAAGCTCATTCAGCAGGTTCTCGATTTTTTCCGTAAGAGACCTGGCCTGTTGCAAAATCGCCTCTGAGCGCATGATGTACTGCCTGTCGGACCCAGATTCTCCTTTGGATTCTTTCTCAAGAAGCTCGAACCACTTTTCATTGTCGAGCATGATGTCTTCAATGATATAAAGAGTCTCCTCTCTCATATCAGATGAAGACAGCTTTTCTAACAGTCCTTCAAGCGTCTCCATCCTCATCCGGTAGGTCATCGCTTTCTGTGAAGCAAATTCCAACAGATGCCCTTCGTCAAAGACGACTGAGCTTGCTTCCGGAAGGAGCGGCAGCTGACCTTCCCGCTTTCTGCTGTCTTTCGTCCAGATATGTTCCATATAAAAATCATGGGAACAGATGATCAAGTCAGCCGCATTCCGGTAATGCTCACGATGAAGCGTAAGTCCGCAGCGATGACGATAGGCACAGGACATGCAGTCCTGAAGGGAATCCCAGCCTACAGAATTCCACTCTTCATCTGACAAGCCGGCATATTCTTTACGATCTCCGTAATGACTGAAGCTCCTCATAGAGGAATTGTCATGGACGAAGCCAGGTAATTCTTCCCACATATCCTGATAGACATCATTTTGAGAAGCATTTTCTTCTAATTTCTTGATACAAAGATATTGCTCCCTCGATTTGGCAAGACGGACATCTATATCCAGATCCAGGGCATTCTCAAGCTTCTCTATATCCCCTTCTTTTTTGACAATCTGCTCGATGAGGGTTTCATCCGCACAAGCGATGATGGCAGGCTTTCCCGTATACCTTGCATAGGAAAGGGCATATAACAGATACACAAGGGTTTTCCCCGTTCCAACACCTGCTTCTGCAAACATGACCTGCTTATTCTTGTACGCCTGATTTAGTTGAAAGGCCATGAAAACCTGTTCATCCCGCAGGTCAAATCCTTTCTCTGGCAATATATCATAAAAAACATCCCCGACCCAATCGGATAATGCTTCATAGAAGGATTGCTCCTTGGTTAACTCGAATGGTAATTTTCTTCTCATATGAACCTCCTGCGTGACACAATATTTCTAATTTACTAGAATTCTTTCTTATTGAAAAGGTGTAACGGAAATTTTCACCTCAGGGACTTTCTATTATAAGGAAGTACATTCCAAACCAAAAGAAAAGAGACTCTCCATACAAAGGGTGAGTCTACCAGTTGTATGGATGTCTCTAGCTTCGGAGAGAGTGCACTCAGTCGTATATTCTCTTTTTTTTCAATAACTCATATTGAAATGCCTGATCCAGGTTTTTGGATGCTTCATGGAGGTCCAGTTGTACGGCCCCCGATTCTTCACCTGAAATGGAAGAAATAGAGCTTTGTAAGGCTTGATAGATTTTGTGGAAATCGATGAAAGAATGGTCCATCCTCTGTCACTCCTCTAAAAATGATAGAACTATTATACGCAGGAAGTGAAAGGGTTATTCTGAACTTCATCATCTTTTTCCAATAAAACGAATCAGATCACTTTCTTGGGGGGCGCGGCCCGAAGAATTGATAATAGTCTGTCCTTATGAATCCATTGAACAATTTCCGTTTTTTTGTGGCTTGTTTTCCGTAGCATTGTTCAAAGTTTTCATGGGACGTCAGCATGTATACGGACCAGGTATCAAGTTTTTCAAAGGCCTTTCCCATTTCTTGATACATCTTCTCTACTTCTTTCCGTTCACCTAGACGTTCACCGTACGGAGGATTTCCAACGATGATGCCGTATTCTAATTCCGAAGTGAAATCCCGCACTTGCATTTGCTTGAACTTCACCAGGTCTCCAAGTCCTGCTTCTAAAGAATTCTCTTTGGAAATTTCAATCATTCGATGATCGATGTCCGTACCGAGTATTTCAAGGGGCTGATCATAGTTCGCCAAATCCTCGGCTTCCAGACGCGTTTTCTCCCACACATCGCCAGGCATCAACGGCCACTCCTCTGACAGAAATTCACGATTGAAGCCAGGAGCGATATTTTGTCCGATCAGCGCAGCTTCGATGGCAACGGTCCCTGAACCGCAGAATGGATCCACAAAGGGACGATCGGGATTCCAGGTCGTTAATTGTATCAGGGCAGCTGCCAGCGTTTCCTTTAAAGGCGCTTCACCTTGTCCGATTCTATATCCTCGTTTATGGAGACCTTGACCACTCGTATCCAGGGTGATGCTTGCCACGTCTTTGTGGATGGCCACTTCAATCTTGAATAGAGGACCGGTTTCGTCCAGCCATGACGTTCGCTTGTAGGCAGTTCGCAGCCGTTCCACTATCGCTTTTTTCACGATGGCCTGACAATCCGGAACACTGTAAAGTTTTGATTTAACCGACTTCCCCTGCACCGGGAACTCTGCATCTACAGGGAGAAAGTCCTCCCAAGGAAGCTTCTTTGTATTCTCAAATAGTTCGTCAAAGGAATAAGCCTTGAACTCACCGACAAGGATTTTGATTCTATCAGCGGTTCTCAACCACATATTGGCCCGTGCAATGGCCGTTTCATCTCCCTTGAAGATGACCTTTCCATTTTCGACCTGACATTCATACCCCAATTCCTTCACTTCTTTGGCAACAATGGATTCTAAGCCCATCGCCGCGGTTGCGATTAACGTATATGTACTCATCTTTGTCACCCCGTTCATAAATATGCCACTATTACTAGTATGGTCCTGTTTCCTGTAAAATAAAAAGGACTGATACAAAAGAGCAGTGTATTACCTGCATGTATCAGTCACTTGCATTATTTAATCCATATTGCTCTTATCCCGTAACAGTGTTCTGTAAGCCATGTTTTGTTCCGTTGTACTGCAGGCGACTGTTCGTCTCGTACTCGGGTGGTAATCATCTATCTACAAAGGAAATTCCTTTGTCCCTCTCTTCGTTCAATTCCTTTGAGAGGATTCCCCTACCAAATTTGGGTTTCTCGCTCGTGGGGTTTACCTCGTTCCACTCCTGCCATTTCTAACAGGACTTCGTCACTGTGGCACTTTCAAAGTAGTCACACCATATCCGTAAAGGACGTAGGTGTTTTCCCTGCCGTCAGCCCGGGTTGGACTGCCCTAGCTTATGAATTGGCTAGGCACGAACACTACGTGCATCTCAGCACCGTGCGAGCATGGACTTTCCTCTACAACGAATCGTTGCAGCGATTACCCAAACACCATTAAGGATCAGCAATACCTAATTATACGGTAATTATCCCAATAATTCAACTGGAAATATCAGTCGTATAATTTGTTACCAAAAACGTGTTTCTCTAAGTTAGATAAACGCTTTAAAATATCGAAATTCGTGGTTCCTGTCTGTTGAGGCGGAGCAGCTGAACGCTGTTGTTTCAGAGCACCCTCTGCCTGCTTTTTAAGTCGCAGGTTTTCCTGCTGTAAGTCTTCTATCTCCTGGTGAAAGGTTTCATAGTCTTTAATAATCAAATCTAAAAATTTATCCACATCTTCCGGCTTATACCCTCGCATTCCACTTTTGAACTCTTTTTCGAGAATATCCTTTGCCGTTAACTTCACTTTATCTGAGATCATTCTATTCACCTCTATATTTATCACTATCATTTTTTCAAATAACCATCAATTTGTCAATCGTATTTCATACTTCAGTGATTTCATTCCTCTAAAAAGGCCTCGTTAAGTCATGATTCTTCAGTCTGTCTTCCACTGTTCCTCTTCAACAATCCACTGTAAATCATGGAAGCTGATTGCCCTGAGATCAAAAGATGGGTCGGACTGTTTCTTTTTTTTCGCTTCTTCATAGAAATATTTAGGCGAGCCTTCTTTTTCCTCATCGTATAGAATCACACACGAATGGCTTTTGTGTAAAAATAATTGATTCTTGTTGCGAAACTGCTGAGGATTCTTATAAGGATCCTTCGAGATGGTTTCAACAAAATCGGCTTGAGAAAGAATCAGTTCATAGTATTCCTTATTCTGTTCGTTCCAGTTTTCCTCCTGAGAAATAAAAGGGGTCAGCACGGCAAGTTTAAGATCAGCGTAGTCTTCCTGAAGCTCAAATACAACTTCTGCTCCCCAGAGCTCTACGCCAAGCTGTCCGCTGATGAGGACCCATTCCAATCCTTCATCCAGAAGTGATACCAGTTCTTTCTTCAATGCTTGCTTTATGTAATAAACCGCTTTGTCATCCTGCTTGAAAATTCCTAATTCAAAGGATTTATATCCAGTAACGCATGCAACATTCCCCACATGGAAAACCCCTTTAATAAACTTTGGGCACCTTCGATTCTCTTTACTAGCGTACCCAAACCTTCTCACTCTATTGTATCATATTTCACGGATTTCTGAGACGGGGAAATATCCATGACAAAATCTCTCGGCATAAAAAGAAGAGATGCCTACATAAAGACTGCATCCTCCTTAGGAAAGCAAAACAGTGCAGGGCACTGTTTCACTGAATCCAGTCTTTAGAGTCATCCCTCTGATATCATGATGATTTTATCTTCCCATACCGTATGGTCCGAATGGTGGTCTTGGACGAGGTCCGAATCCCGGGCCTCCTGGTCCTACTGGGCCTCCTGGGCCTCCTGGTCCCCCACCACAATTAAACTGCTGGTGAGACACACTGTCTACTTGAGATTGAGTGTGAGGGAAATAATGTTTATGTTGATACATGACATTATTCACATTGGTTGTGTGCGTCGGGTGAATATGAGGCACCTCATAGGTAGTCATGTTGTGATTCACACAACATTTCGTCGGGTGCATAACTGCAGGAAGCACTTGATTAGGTCTTGGTCTACAATACATCGTAACGCTCTCCTTTCATCTCTTAGTGATTACACTTATAGCCTATGAAACGAAGAGGGTACATGTACTAATGCAAATACCTATTTTTAGGAGTTATTTCCGAATACTTACATCAAGCTATATAAACTTTGTGAATAATTGGTAAAAACAAAGGCTGTTAAACCAATGACGACAAAGAACAAAATTAAGATGGCACGGTTCACTTTCATCATTCCTTTTTTCATAAAAAATTTTCAACACAATTAATTATTTTACATCTACTTTAGAAAATTCTCAATATAAAAATAAGAAGATGGAACCACTTTTACACTATATATTTTTCTCTTCGCGCCTCCGGGTAACAAAACCTATATTTTTGTCTATTTTATCCTCGATCCTAGCCTTGCGGTGATTCAGATTCCCTACTATTGTGAGCAGCTTACTTTTTGTTTCCCCCGTATTTTCCGTCAGGGCCAGAAGGCGGTTGCACATTTCCAGAGCCCGCTGTAGGTCCTTTGTTTTGTGCTCATACAATTTGGCCAATTCCAACAGGACAGCTTTCCTTATGGGAACAGGTGCGTTCTCATGGATGCCCTCCCACAACTCAATCGCCTTTTCTTCCTGTTTTTCTTTTTTATATTGAAGGGCAAGCTGGTGTACTGCCTTGAAGTTCGGGCCTCCGTCCTCTTTAATGATTTCCTCGTAGCGTTCCTTGGCTATTTTCCTGTTACCCGTATATTCGAGCCATCTGCCGACTTCGAACCGTTCATGCCCTGTCGCCTTGTCATGGACGTTCAAGAGCTGGAACGTCAGGTGGGTATAAAGCGTGATGAGGGATAAGATATCCAGCTCGTTGTGGGTCATCACCTTCAAGATCCCTTCAGGATCTCTACGCTCGATATAATCGAAATAAATCATCGGTGCAAGGTATCCGGGCACATCATCCACCCTGTTAAACCCAAGGATATTCCGTTCTACGTTCATGAGCTTGACGGAGTCCAATTTATGCTTAAAGAGTCTTCTGGAACCGTGGTAAAGGTCGAAATGCCCAAATCCAGGCAGTTTCGGAACATGATCCTTAATAAGGGTATGCCTTGTCTTGACCTGGGGCCAATCAAAGGCTTTTCCATTGTACGTCACCAGGGTATTATAATCCACATTGCTCAAGAAACTGTGGTATAAAGGGATTTCGCTTCCCGGCTGCGGAAGGAAGTGCTGCGTCACGATCACTTCTTTATCCGTTACCCTTCCATGTCCCAACAGGAAGATGGTATTTCCCACCCCTCCGCCGAGTCCTGTCGTTTCCGTATCGAAAAAAAACATATCTTCATGACTAAGCCCTTTGGAAGACAGTGGATGGTCCCCTTGAAACCCCTGCCATGCATCTACGGCTTTTATAAAATCCTTGAACGTGTAATCCCCATGTTGGTGATGGATGGGATAACGCTTTTCCCTTACCAGGCAGAAATCATCATCAATGTAATACGCAGTCGTTCCATTTTCTTTCCATAGATCCCAAAAGGGCAGATCTGCTGAATGGTCTGCAGGTCGTGCTGCAGGCTCCCCGTCTTCTTCCCGGATAATATGCTTTTTCATTCTTGTTAATTTATTTTTCAATGACATATCGGTTCCCTCCTTCCATTCTTCATTGAAGGAATTGACGAAGAAGTTTCAATGAATCGAGTTTGGCCGAATCCATAGAATGTTCCATCCCGATACAGGACGGACAGCCGCTTTGACATGGGCATCGTTCAATCATGGAAGTCGCCTCATCAAGAATCTTCTCTATCTGTTCATATACCTTTTCACTGAGCCCGATGCCACCCGGATACCGGTCGTAAATAAAGATGGTGGGCAGCTCATTATGGGCAGCCTTGATTTGTGGCACCACGAAAATATCGCTCGGGTCGCACATGACAAATAACGGGATGATCGATTTCAGGCTTTGGGAAGCCCCGATAAGCCCCTCTTCAAGCCTTTCCTGGCTGAAAGAGTCAGCGTCTTTTAATGAAATCCAGCTGGAACTTGTATGGAGCTCCTCTTCAGGTAGATGAATCGGACCTGATCCGATATTTTCATGGGTATCAAATTTAATTTTCTTGAAAATCGTGGCCATCGCTTGAACGGTCACATCCCCGAATGCAACATCGAACATGTCTGATTCTCTCATTTTATCTGTTTCGAGTACCCTTAATTGGACGGCCAGATTGGCGTCGGTAAAATAATCCACGTCCACTTCCCTTACGAATGCCTTCTTTTCTTCCCAGTCCAGCTTCTCCACTTGAAACTGTACACCCTGATGTAAATAGATCGCTTCATCATGAAGTAAAGTCATGGCTGAGAAACGGTCCATTTCCCCAATGACCTTCACGGCTGAAATATCGGTTTGATCGATGATGATGACATTTTCCTGTGACGCCGAACGAAGACTGATGTTATGCGCAGGGAAAACATCGTTCATCCAATACCACTTGTCACCATTTTTATGAACGACCCGCTCTTCTACGAGAAATTCCAGTATATCTTCCATTTCATGACTGCCAAATTGCTCCCCTTCCCTGAAGGGCAACTCATAAGCAGCACACTTGATATGATCGATGAGAATGATTAAATTATCAGGATTGATCCGCGCGGTTTCAGGAGTCTGCTCAAAGAAATAATCCGGATGTTCGATAATGAATTGATCCAGCGGACTCGAGCTCGCCACCATGATGACCAGGGACTCACCATGTCTTCTCCCCGCTCTTCCTGCCTGCTGCCAGGCACTTGCGATCGTGCCGGGATATCCCGTCATGATACATACTTGCAATTGGCCGATATCGACACCCAGTTCAAGGGCATTTGTACTGACAACCCCATATATGTCACCCTGCCTCAAGCCTCTTTCAATTTCTCTTCGCTGGGTGGGAAGATACCCTCCCCGATAGCCCCTGATCGATTTCGCACCTAATTGACTTTTCACCAACTCTTGTAAATAGGTCAGAATGATCTCCACCCGTACTCTACTTCTCGCGAATATGATGGTTTGCACTTTATTTTTCAATAGCTCGCCAGCGATTCTCCTCACCTCGAGGGTTGCACTGCGACGGATATTGAGGGGTTTATTGACGATGGGGGGATTGTAGAAAACGAAATGTTTCTTTGCACTTGGCGCCCCGTTATTGTCGATTAAATTCATTTCCGTTCCTGTCAATTGCTCCGCCAGTTCTTTTGGATTGGCGATCGTTGCCGATGTACAGATGAATACAGGTGAAGCTCCGTAGAATTCACAAATGCGTTTCAGTCTTCTGATCACATTGCTGACATGGGATCCAAACACCCCTCTATATATATGAAGTTCATCGATAATGACGTATTTCAGGTTCTCAAAGAGGGACACCCATTTCGTATGGTGAGGAAGGATCGCCGAATGCAGCATATCAGGATTTGTAATGACGATATGTCCGGCCTTCCTCACCTTTTGCCGGATATTTGCAGCTGTGTCCCCGTCGTATGTATAGCTGTTGATGGAAACCTCGGCCTCTGCGATGATTTCGTTCAGCTCACTCTTCTGGTCCTGGGCTAGTGCCTTCGTAGGGAAGATATACAATGCCCGGGAATCCGGCTGATCCAGAATGGTTTGAAGGACAGGAAGATTGTAGCAAAGCGTCTTACCAGAAGCGGTCGGTGTGACGGCTGTGAAACTTTTCCCTTCCATGGCAAGCTGGAAAGCGGAACTTTGATGGGTATAAAGCCGTTCCACCCCTCTCATGTTCAACGCTTTTTTAATTCTTTCATCTATTTCAGATGGCAAGTCTACCAATTGAGCAGGCTTTTCATCAATGGTATGCCAATGAACAATCTGTTTATTGAAATCAGGATCTTTTTTAAAATATTCGATCAACTGCTGAAGGTTGTTCCTCTTAAACATCTCTATCACCTCTCCTACTCATTTTACCGAATCTATGTTCGAAACTAAAGTAAAAAAACCACCTTTCCATATTCAACCTTTTCCAAAAGGGAATGAGACGAGCGAAAAGACACTCTATCTTTTTTCTTAATGGTTGTATAGGACAAATGCACATTTTAGCAGGTGTGGCATAGGCTAGTATGAATACGTTTCCCGTGAAAGGAGCATACCCATGTCCAAGGATTCAAACAAAGGCGGTTTTGGTGACCTGATGCATTCCATGAATGAATTCTTCCATGAAAGACCGATGAAAGGCATGTTACAAAGTATCGATGAATTCTTCACATCTTCTGCCAACCCATTTGGCTCATTCCCCGTTGAATTGAGTGAAACCGACGATCATTATCTCGTCACTGCGGAACTTCCCGGGGTAAACAGAGAGCAAATACAACTCGATGTGTTTCCTCAATACATCACGATTTCTGTGACCCATAAAGAAATATATTCTGAAGAAAATGAAAAGCACGAGACAATCAGAAGGAAGCAATCAATGAGAAAAAGCAGTAGGACCTTATCATTTCCAAGAACCGTTAACGAAAAGAATGTGAAAGCTTCCTATAAAGATGGTTTATTATCAGTAAAAGTGAACAAGGAATCAGGAAAGCGGATACAAATTGAATAAAAGATAAAGGAGCTGCGTGAATGCAGCTCCTTTTCTCTCTAGAATTTAAATATCCCGCCTAAGCCTTTTACAAGAGATGAAACTTGATTGATGGCACCCATCATCTGTCCAGTCGTATTCATCATTTTGTTGAAATCCAAGGATCCGTCCTGCGACTTAAAGGAGTTCATGATGCCGCTTACCCCGCCTGAAGAAGGTTTCGCCATAAAAGATGCTTTCGGGTATGGATTCGCGTACGACTGCTGTTCCATCGCTTTCATTTGATATGGATTATACTCTTTGTGCTGAAGAGGATTTTCAAAATATGGATTCATTTGCTGAGGCTGATTCATCTGCTGATATTGGTTCATCTGACTCGAGGGTCCTGTATAAGGTCCATCCGGTTGTGGTAAATAATTGGGTTGATAAGGTCCATAAGTCGGCGGTCTCATCCCCTGCGTCGGATAGTTCACCAACGGACCCATTTTCTGAGGCTGTAAATGGTGATATGGGTACGGCTGAAATCGCATCTGTCTCGAATAAGGTGAAGAATTCATACTTAGCCCCCCTACTTTTAGTGGTTACTATATTTTATGTATGAATGGAAAAATGGTGAAAGAACCCATAAAGATTTTTCGACAACCATGAGAATAATGTCGGAAGTTACACTATTCTTACAACTTAAAGAAAGGGTTTTCTGTGATAGGATGAAGGTAGATAAAGAGCTTTGATTATTCATATGAAATATGTGTATTGGGAGGAATCACGATGGACCTTAACGAATTGCTGAAAAGATATGAAAGCAGTAAAATGTATCAAGCAACCGACCAACAAGAACTTCTTACACTGGCCAAAAAACTTTATATTTCGAATGAAATCTCCTTTCATCACTACAAAGGATTAGCGAAGCAGATCAATACAATAGAAGAAAATGCGATTCCCACTCCATAAGAAAGAGGCTGCCAAAACGGCAGCCTCTTATTTTCCTTTCAGTTCATCGAGTTCAGTACCGAGAACGTACGAAACAGATTGGAAGTGACTGATGAACCGGTTGTAACTGGACTCAGGAAAGAAACAATGGACCGATAACATCTCTATATTATCGAAAGTATTGAGAATCTGAGGTAAATGGATGTGCTTAGGCTTAGTTTCTTTGATCCAATTCAGTGACAGGTCTTTCCATCGATCATTCTTTTCTTTCACTTCATCCGCAAACGGCTTCACTTCAGTATAAAAGTCCCCTTTTTCACCTGATTCGCGCCTGATTTTATATTCACTTATCATCTTCTCGGACAGCACGAGAAGCTCTTCCGTAACTTTTATCAATTCTTTCAAAAAAAGCCCTCCATGCAAAATCTAGACAAAAAATAAAAGTAGCACCATGCTACTTTCTTATAACATCAGTTTAAGACGTCTTAAAGGATAATTCAAGTTTTTGTAAGACATAGGACTTTTCTCTATTCTTCATAAGAACCGTTTTAGAACCGGTTTTTCTCTCCATTGAACTTAATTGACTGTCCATTTTCTGTATCTGCTCGGATAGGGTGCCAAGCCCTTCTTGCTCTTCTACTGAGATTCGGTCATGCAGGCTCTGTTCCAACTGATTGAGGCTTTCTTCGATTTCAGCTAACTTTAACATAATATCTTGTTTTGGAAGCATGTGAATCCTCCCACCTTTTTTTTGGATTAATACAGTAATTCTCCGTCCTTTTCCCTTTCCCTCCCCCCCTGACAAAACTAGAAGCGTTTCGCCAAAGAAAGTGCAAATAGGACATTCCTGAAAGGATGTTTCGACACCTCCTGAATAAAAGGAACCAAAACTCAAAATACTATGAGTGGAGGTGTTACTCAATGAAAAATCCAAAAAACAAACAAACCAAACCACAACAAGACGAAACCAAAGCATCAAAAGGCAACCCTAAACTAGAAGGCGAAAACAGACCATCGACATAAGAAAGCGGAGGCGGCTTGATCAGACCCGACAAGCATAAGGCGAACCATCCGGAAAGGCGCCCTTTGCCTTTTTGGATGGTTTGACTTATGACCTCGAGGGTCTAGCCGCTGGAGCTAGACTAAATAAGAAAGCGGAGGGGCTTTGCCCAGAGGCGACAAGCATAAGGCGAGAACACCGGAAAGGCGTTCTTTGCCTTTTTGGTGTTCTTGACTTATGACCTCGAGCCTCTAAGCCCCGGAGCTGGACTAAATAAGAAAGCGGAGGCGGCTTGGTCAGACCCGACAAGCATAAGACGAACCATCCGGAAAGGCGCCCTTTGCCTTTTTGGATGGTTTGACTTATGACCTCGAGGGTCTAGCCGCTGGAGCTGGAATACTCTAATCAGTTCAATTTTCAAAAGAAGATGCGGACAGTTTCAAAATGTCCGCATCTTCTTTTTCTTCCGACTGGGCCATATCCCCTTGAAAAACTTCTTGGCGACTGCCATTTTCTGCAGTTGCCTCTGCTTATGGAAAAACCATTTTGTCATGATGACGTCTACCGGGAGGTCCTGCTTTCTGTACCAGTTCCCCTCAATGATTTTGTCAACGGACCAGTCTTTGTGATGAGCCCAATTATGGGTTATCTTTCCGTATGCCTTTTTAAGAAGAGGTGTATTCGTATCAGGTACTCCAAGGCAATATTTCTCGTAATCCCTCCTGGAACCTGTATGCTCAACTTTTAAAGCAAACCCAAGAAAAAAACGATGGTATTCAGGATGAAATAATAGTTCAAACAAGATGTTACCCAACTTGATTCTATTTTCAACTTTTCTGAAACCATGTACACTCGCCCCATAAAGATCTCCATCTAAAGTCGGAAAAAGTACGGAACTGAAATGCAGGTGATCTTCTATAAAGAAGAGCGACGTGCCAAACACCTTTCTCTTGTAGAGCCCATGCTCGATGACAGGATCCTGGATGAGGTGCTGTTCATTTATGATGAGTGACTGCACCAATCGCCTTTCATCCCTCTCCTCCCAGAACCGGTCCCATTCCTCTTCCATGAAATGCGAAATGTGAAATTCTTGAAAGAAATGAAACATTTTCTTCTTATATAACGTCGAATAATGATAGAGAAGGAGTTGAGGAAAAGCATCCTGAAAGATGCTCCAATTCGCTCTTTCATATGTCATGAACAGAAGATCACATGTCTTATGACTCAAGAGGGCGGGAAAAATCTCCCCCTTCAAATCGGTCATATTCCACCCTGCATTCCTTGATACCATAGAGGCCAGGAACGACCATTTGATCTCGGGATGAAGGAGAAAAAATGCTTGATAAGCTTTTGTGCGCGATATATTATCCTGATTGTATTCATCCACCAGACAATTTACATCGTCAATCCATTCTTTGGTACGTTTAGGTTCAGGTAAGTAGGGTAAAAAGCGATAAGTATTGCTGAATTTTTTCATCTTTCCTATCCCACCTCCCCATCTAGTCCTAGAATGAGGAGATTTGTAAACAATTATTCACACAAAATGGAGTGGTTTCTGTTATGATATAGATTAGTCTGCGAGGTGAATTACCATGAAATTCCATTATCCCAATGGAAAGAAATATGTGGAAGCAACATTACCCTCAAAAAAACCAAAGGCCAAACCGAAACAAGTATCGTACAGCAATAGAGGGATGACACTGGAAGAAGATATCAATGAAACCAATCAATATTATTTAACGTTTCAAAAAGCGGTGATTCACAAAAAACCCACCCCGGTTCAAATTGTGGATGTTCACTATCCTTCAAGGAGTGCCGCTGTCATAAAGGAAGCGTACTTTAAACAGCCGTCAACGACAGACTATAATGGTGTCTTCAAAGGAAGATACATTGACTTTGAAGCGAAGGAAACGAAAAATAAGACGTCTTTCCCCCTTCAAAATTTTCATGAACACCAGATTCTTCACATGGAGTCGGTTCATAAGCAGGAAGGCATCACTTTTGTACTAATAAGGTTCTCCCTCTCAGAAGAGGTATTCCTGCTCCCCTACGAGGCACTGCGTGTATACTGGGACCGCACGGCAGGTGGCGGGAGAAAATCCATCAAGCGGGAGGAAATGGAAGAGAAAGGGTTCTCCATTCCATTGGGACTCCATCCGAGGGTCGATTATTTAAAAATAGTCCATCAGTTATATTTTTAGTTTATGAAAAATGAGTTAATCTATATTTTATCTCATTATGAGTAGTATATTTTTAATCTTAGACAATACTAAAAACAGAGAAGACCTGAAAGTGAGGAAACAATATGGCTGGTCAATATAAGTCAAGGGAAGAAAAACGCCTGGCCCAACAGAAGTCTAAATCCCCTAAGGGCAAGAAAAAAGGCTCTATGGTTAAGCGCGTCATTATATCATTATTTATTATCGGGATCATCGGGATGCTCGCGGGTGCAGGGTTATTTGCCTATTACGCATCAAGCGCACCAAAGCTTGACGAAAAATTGCTGAAGGATCCGATCGCATCTGAAATTTATGATATGAACGGAGACCTGATCACGACTGTAGGAAAAGAAAAACGGGAGTACGCAAACTTCGACGACATCCCTCAGGTCATGCAGGATGCCGTCATTGCTACGGAGGATAACCGATTCTACAAACATAACGGTATCGATTTGATCCGTTTAGGCGGTGCAGTCATTGCCAATGTGACCGGAGGATTCGGTTCAGAAGGTGCTTCTACGATCACTCAGCAGGTCATCAAGGGCTCTTTTTTAAGCCCTGAGAAAACCTTGAAGAGAAAAGCTCAGGAAGCATGGCTTGCTCTGAAACTTGAACAGGAATATACAAAAGAAGAAATCTTTGAAATGTACTTCAATAAGGTATATATGTCCGATGGCATTAATGGTATGGCGACAGCTGCCGATCATTATTACGGTAAAGACATCAAGGATATCAAACTGCACGAAGCAGCTATGATTGCGGGACTTCCTCAAAGCCCGAACAATTATAACCCTCTTAAGCACCCTGAAAGTGCGGAGAAAAGACGAAATATCGTACTGTCATTAATGGCTCAGCACGGTAAAATTACAGAAAAACAAAAGAAAGCCGCACAAGCCATCCCGATTACAAAAGGACTGGTATCGGCTGAAGATGTGGAAAAGAAAAACGGAAATAAGTATCCTGCATTTGTTGATGCGGTGATAGATGAAGTTCAGAAGATGGGAGATTACAACTTATTCTCCGATGGCTTAAAGGTCTATACAACCGTAGACCCGGATGCACAAAAACGATTGGAAGAAATCCTGGCAGGTGAAAATACGAGTTTCAGCTATCCGGAAAATGCCGAAGAGCCGATGCAGGCCGGTGTGACTCTCATGGATACTAAAACCGGTGAAATCAGGGCCATTGGTGGTGGAAGAGAACAAGATCCCGAGGTCAAGCGTGGTTTTAACTACGCAATCGACTCCAAGCGTCAGCCGGGATCGACCATCAAGCCATTGCTTGACTACGCTCCTGCAATCGAACATCTTAAATGGTCAACCTACCATATTTTAAAAGATGAGCCTTATGAATATTCAAACGGGACGGAAATCAACAACTACGACGGTCAATTCAAAGGACCGATCACCATCCGTGAAGGACTGTGGGATTCCAGGAATATCACAGCTTTAAAAGCCTTCCAGGCGGTTGGAGCTGAGAAGGCGGCCGATTTCGTCAATGGACTGGGACTGAAGTTCGACCATTATTATGAATCTGCCTCCATTGGAGGGGTTTCACCTGGTGTAAACTCCGTACAAATGGCAGGCGCGTATGCTGCATTCGGTAATGAAGGTGTCTATAATAAGCCTCACACCGTAACGAAAATCGTCCTGCGCGATGGCGAAACAGAAATTAAGAATGAAAACAAACCAGAACCTGCGATGAAGGAATACACGGCATATATGATTTCCGATATGCTGAAAAGCGTCATCGATCACCCGCAAGGTACCGGTAAATTCGCTAAAGTGCCAGGATTACCGATGGCAGGTAAATCCGGTACGACCAACTATTCTCAAGAAGAGCGGGATAAATATGGTATCGATAAATCAGGAGCACCTGATTCATGGTTTGTAGGATACACGACAAATTACACGGCAGCCGTTTGGACCGGATACAAGACTCAATCCATTCCACTGTCCCCTACCGATCGCCATGTCGCTCAATATATCGTAAGTGACTTGATGAGCTATGTTCATGATGGCGTTGATACAGCTGACTTCAAAAAGCCTGACAGCGTGGTGGAATCGAAAGTGGAAATGGGGAGCGATCCTGCGAGACTGCCAAGCGAATATACGCCTGATGACAGAATCATCACAGAGCTATTCGTGAAGGGAACGGAACCTTCCAAGGTTTCCAAGGAATTTGATAAAATCGATGCTCCTTCCAAATTGAAAGGTAAATTTAATAAGAAGGATAAAACCATCACCCTTGCATGGGATTACGGAAAAAAGAAAGACGTGCAGTTTGAGGTTTCCGTATCCATTAATGGTGAAGCGAAACAAGTCTTGACGACTACAGACAAAAAAGGATTAAATGTCGAAAACATACAATCCGAAGGTACATTCACCTTTGAAGTTGTAGCCATTTCAGGTGATCAACGAAGTAACCCTGCATCCGTAAACGTAGAAGTTAAAGCGGATAAAAAGGATGAAGGAAAACCGGAAGAAGATAACGAAGGTAACAATGGCAATGGTCAAGGAAACGGAAATGACCAAGGTAATGGAAATGGCAACGGCCAAGGAAATGGAAATGATGATAACTCCGGCAATGATGGCGGTACTCCAGGTAACGAGGATGGCACCACTCCCCCACCTGAAGGAGACGGGACCGGAGACGAAGGAACAGGCGGTGGCGGTGACACTGGAACCGGTGATGGCGGAACGACCGATGACGGCACTGGCGGAACTGGAACCGGAGATGATACCGGGGCCGGCACCGGAACCGGTGATGGCACTGGTTCACCTGCTACTCAATCAGAACCTAGAAGAAATCAAGAATAAAAATAAGGCAACGAGAGATTTTCTCTCGTTGCCTTATTTATTTGCCCATTGATTCAAAGCCTGATGCTTGGCATATTGCTTATGTTGTTCTTCAAAAAGTTGGGACAGCTGAATAAACGAATGATAGAGTGCAGGATTATTTCTGATGAAGGTTAAACGTTCAATGACATTAACAGGCTTTATGGAAAAGTGTTCGATTGATGACTGCCAATTCTCCAAGCTAACCGGATGCTTATTGCTCCAATACAAAAGCACATAAAACCTGGCGATACTTTTTCTCATTGACTCCAATATGCCTTTTGAGCGGCATTTGAATAGCGCTTTAAGGTGCTCCTCTTCTTTTTTCCACTCCATGAGGATGTCTTTTACCCATGACCCTTGAACCTGCCAGGGAAGGGAATCTGCACCCCTCCCATTGTAATAAAGGAGTTCATACGCGAAATATGGGTCACAAGGTTGAAAGTGAGTCTCATCGATCTTTACTCTATCCTCGGAAAAGAAAAAGGGATCTCTCAATTCTTGCGGGATTGGGAAGAAGGTATCACTCATATGCGGCCCTTTTTCTTCAGTCTTTTCTGACCTTCCCTGCACAGGTCTACCAGGGGACAAACCTCGCATTGAGGGGATTGCGCCTTACAGTGATATCTTCCGAAAAAAATCAACCGGTGATGGGTTTCGGACCACTCTTCTCGCGGGATCTTTTTCATTAACGTTTTTTCCACTTCCAATACGCTGTCTTTCCACCTGCAGATCCCCAATCTTTTACTAACACGTTCAACATGGGTGTCAACTGCTAAGGCCGGTTCGCCAAAGGCAACGGAAACCACGACGTTTGCCGTCTTCCTGCCCACGCCGGGAAGCTTCACTAATTCTTCATGTCTATTCGGAACTTCTCCCCCGTACTCAGTAAGGAGGATTTCACATAATTTGCGGATATTTTTAGCTTTATTTCGATACAGACCGATAGAGCGTATATCCTGTTGGAGTTCCTCCAATGAGACTTCCAGATAGTCCTCGGGTTTTTTATATTTTTCAAATAACCCTTTTGTCACTTTATTCACAAGGACATCCGTACACTGTGCCGATAGAAGGACTGCTATGACGAGTTCAAAGGGATTGTCATGACGGAGTTCACAATGTGCATCGGGGAACATCTTTCTCATTTCATCGAGACAAATGTGAATTTGTTTTTTATTTAACATGTATCCTGCTACCTCCAACCCAAGGAATGAATTGTATCAAAAAAAGAGACCAACCCCAAAAATGTGTGAGTCAGTCCCCTTTCATTGTTTTATTGCTCAAGCCAATTATAGAATGG
Source organism: Rossellomorea sp. LJF3 (assembly GCF_037046045.1). Lineage (NCBI taxonomy): Bacteria > Bacillati > Bacillota > Bacilli > Caryophanales > Bacillaceae > Rossellomorea > Rossellomorea sp. LJF3. The sequence goes on from NZ_JBANLY010000013.1 coordinate 87,106, forward strand.
TACTGATTTTCGCTTTGGAGAAGAAGCCGATTCATTCGAAGCAGCCGGTTTTTGGTGGGACCTGAAGCGCTGGCTCTGACTCCGTGCATCTTCTATCGTCTTCACACCATTTTTCTTCCATTCAAAAAGGATCCGATCGATGTATCTGAAGTTCAGCTTTCCGGAAATGACCGCTTCCCTCAATGCCGCTTTAATGATAATGGCATTGTGATCATCCTGATCCAGCCACATGGCCAGAGTCTCACATTCTAATGGAGAAAGGGGTCGGCCGAATTCTTGTTCGAATGTCGTATAGATATCCGCTTCTTCTTCCATGGATTGCTGCATTTGTTTCATTTTTGAATCCTGGATGACGAATTCAGCCATCTTTTCCCATAGAGGACTGAGTGAATACTTCTCAAATAGGATTCCTTCTGCTGATGAACCTTCTTCAATCGATAAAAATCGTTGTTGAATGAGCTTTCGTAATAGGGATGAACAAAATTCACTGGAAATGCTCATCGGCCTGGAAAGCTCTTCCGGTGTCGGAAAATAGTTTCCCTTTTCCAAGTGGCCGTAAATATGCAAAAGCAGTACAAACTCTGATTCATTTAAACCGAGTGTATGGTAATTTGATAATAATAATTGCGGGATGTTCAGTGTCCCCTCTTCGATCCAGGACACCATTAATTGTTTATAATCCATATTCAGTACACCTCACTCATTAGTATATCATGATTCAATATATGTGGACATGGTTATGGATTAGAAGAAAGTTGGAAAAACAAAAGATCTCATGATTCATTTATTTCCAAGTTTAGTGTAAAACATCGACCGTTCCTCAATTTCCCGCAGGAGTCAAGTGCCTTCCGCTTCAATCCACTCTGTGCTTCTACATACTGACTGTCAAATTATAAACATACCTAAAAAAGATCTATTTGCACAGAATTTCAAATTCGAAAACCAGGATGTTAGAAGAATTTGAAATCAAATGGAGCAGGGGTTCTCACATTAGCCAAAGCCCTTAGGCTCTAAATTAAGATGCTAAACGACAGTAACAAAAGAAAAGAACCGGCTGGAATGCTTTTAAGCAATCCAGCCAGCTCTAAGTTCAGTGTAATTAAGGATACAGACGGTTGAGTAGACGCGGGAATGGGATGGTTTCCCTCACGTGTTCTACTCCGCTGATCCAGGCGACTGTTCTTTCAAGTCCGAGACCGAAGCCGGAGTGAGGAACAGATCCATATTCCCTTAATTCCAGGTACCACTTGTATGCGTCTGTAGCGAGTTCATGTTCTTCGATTCGCGCTTTCATCAGCTCTGCATCATGGATACGTTCTGAACCACCGATAATTTCCCCATACCCTTCTGGAGCAATCAGGTCAGCACATAATACCACATCATCACGATCCGGATCCGGCTGCATATAGAAAGGTTTTAGTGAAGTCGGATAATGTGTGATGAACACAGGCTTATCATAACTTTCAGCAATGGCTGTCTCGTGAGGAGCACCAAAGTCATCTCCCCACTCGATATCATCAAAGCCTTTTTCATGCAATAATTTCAGGGCATCGTCATACGTGATGCGCGGGAAAGGAGCTTTGATCTGCTCAAGTTTAGACAGATCTCTTCCAAGGCGGTCCAATTCAAGTTTGCAGTTATCGAGTACGGATTGAACGATATAAGAAACATACTGCTCCTGTACTTCAAGGTTATCCTTAAAATCATAGAATGCCATTTCAGGCTCGATCATCCAGAATTCGATGAGATGACGGCGTGTCTTAGACTTCTCCGCCCTGAATGTAGGGCCGAATGAGAATACTTTTCCTAATGCCATGGCTGCAGCTTCCATATAAAGCTGACCGCTTTGGGAAAGGTATGCGTCTTCTTCGAAATATTTAGTGGCAAATAATTCAGTCGTTCCTTCCGGTGCACTTCCAGTGAGGATCGGTGGATCCACCTTGACGAACCCTTCTTGATTGAAGAATTCGTATGTAGCACGGATGATTTCGTTCCGCACTTTCATCACGGCATGCTGTTTACGGGAACGCAGCCAAAGGTGACGATGGTCCATAAGGAATTCAGTTCCATGCTCCTTCGGTGTGATTGGATAATCCACGGCTTCGTGGATCACTTCCACGCTCTTCACCTGCAGCTCGTATCCAAACGGTGAACGAGAATCTTCTGAAACCGTTCCTGTTACATATAGAGACGTTTCTTGAGTCAATGATTTTGCTTTTTGAAAGATTTCTTCTTCCACTTCACTTTTAACGACAACACCTTGAATGAATCCAGTACCGTCACGAAGCTGAAGAAAAGCAATTTTTCCACTTGAACGTTTGTTGGCAAGCCATGCTCCGATGGTTACTTCTTCTCCAACGAACTTACTTACTTGAGATATAGTAGTTTTCACGATTTTTTCCCTCCAAAAAAACTAAGACGCATATGTATCGTTATTTATTATACATTTCCCATTATCCCCTCGCAATAGATAGAGATAAACGAGATGATTTTATGGAAAAAGCAGACCGGCATACGGTCTGCGATTCCCTGTATTATCTGCTTTTATCAACAACAAATTTCTGAATGCGCTCGATTGCTTCTTCGAGTGCATCGAGGCTTGTGGCATATGAAAGGCGTATATTGTTGTCTGAGCCGAAACCTGAACCAGGGATGACGGCTACCTTCGCCTCTTCAAGCAAGGCCTTCGTGAATTCATCAACAGTGTTATAGCCTGTTTTCTTTACGGCTTCCAACACATTCGGGAATAGATAGAAAGCACCCTGAGGCTTCAAACAATGGAACCCTGGGATGCGATTCAATTTATCAAACACAATGTTTAGGCGCTCTTCGAATGCCTCTCTCATATCCTCTACAGGCTTCTGATCCCCCATGTAAGCTGCAACGGTCCCGTACTGTGAGGTCGTAGTGGGGTTGGAAGTTGAGTGGCTGGCAAGATTGGTCATCGCTTTGATGACCGATTCGTTCCCGGCCGCATACCCGATTCTCCATCCCGTCATGGAATGTGATTTAGAGACCCCATTGATCACAATGGTCTGTTCTTTCAATTCCGGAGACAATTCTGCTATGGAAGTATGGGTGTTCCCACCATAAACCAGCTTCTCATAAATTTCATCTGACACGATCATGATGTCCTTTTGCAAGCAAACTTCCCCGATGGCCTGAAGCTCTTCACGAGAATACAGCATACCTGTAGGGTTGCTTGGTGTGTTGAGAATGACTGCCTTCGTTTTCGAAGTGACTGACTCTTCCAGCTGTTGGGGAGTGATTTTGTACTCATTCTCTTCTTTTCCTTCAACAATGACAGGAGTCCCACCGGCCAGCTTCACTTGTTCAGGATAGCTTACCCAGTATGGTGTAGGGATGATGACTTCATCCCCTTCATTTAATAAGACTTGAAATAATGTATATAGAGCATGCTTTGCACCACTTGTCACAATGAGCTCGGATGGTTTGTAGGTCAGGTGCTGATCGGTTTCAAACTTATGGATAATCGCTTCTTTCAGTTTGGCCATTCCACCGGACGGAGTATATTTCGTATGACCTTCCGTCATGGACTCATAGGCCGCCTTGATGATATGTTCCGGAGTATTGAAGTCGGGTTCTCCTGCACCCAAACCGATGACATCGATTCCCTGTGACTTCATTTCCTTCGCTTTAGCCGTGATCGCTAACGTCGTGGATGGTGTTAATGCACTGACTCTATCAGCTAACGTGAATTTCATTTGTCCTGTTCCCCCTGATCATAAATTTTCAATTTTTCTCCACCATTCCCCGGTAGAAAACAGCAGATAATAATAATTTAAATTGTCTTGTTGATCTAAGTAGGTCATTTCCCATACCGGACCGACGGATTCATACCCCAAACGGACCGATAATAATTCTTTTGGTTTCTTTTCATCATTCAGTTTATTGATTGCCTGATCTTTTGTAATCCCATTGGCCCATTTTTTCTCAATAATTTTCCCCTTCTTATCAGGGACCCATGCGACCAGCTTTTCCCTCTGTTCATTTTGGCCGGTTACAACTACATAGGACTTCGAGCCATTATAAAAACTCGTATCCTCCACTTTCACGATGGCGGTTTCATCTCTCACCCGCTTCAGGGCCAGGTCCCTCTGATGATCGAGAGGATTCCGGGAAATCTGGTATACCAGGACTGAGGCTGATATTCCAATGACGAGGAACAATAGTACGATGATGGTTATCCATTTTTTCATTTCAATCACTCTTTATGTACGATAAATTGTTAATACTGCTTGATTCTGATCTTCCGGATCTAATGCTAAACCAAACATATAATCATCTTTTTTTAACGTTCTATTCAATGTATCAACCACTTTATATAAGTTATCCGTATATTCGATACGAACGGTGGAAAGAACTTCGATTCGGCTTTCCATGTTGCTCCTCCTTTTAACTATTACCCTAATTTGAGTAAAAAAACTCTACACACATTATAACAACATAAGGGCCCACCTTGGTAGGGGGTTATCTTAAAAACGATAATGAATTCACACATGGAAGGCTGAACTGTCAGCCCCCCTCCTTGAACACTCCATCTTCCTGATCAAACGTGAGGACCTCGTAGTTTCTCCTGTTGAATTTTACAGCTATCAGCCCATGTTGACCGGTTAAGTAAAGATCGATCCATGCTTCGTTGATGGCTTCAAGCATTTCACCATTCAAGAGTCTTTCTTTAGAACGGTAAAGAATGGCGGTCTGTGGGTCAACATGATTAAGAAGCCTGTGAGACATGCCTTCTGATTTGGCATGGACAGGCAGTTTAACGATGTTGACGTTTTTCAGGGGTTTACTGAGCAGTACCCCTTCAGCATGTGAAGATTGAGAACTCAGCCAGAGAAATCGATGCTGAAAAAAGGTGAAGGAAAAGTCCAACCCTTCTCTCTTTTCATTTCCATCGTGTAGAGCCCTCATGGTTAATTCATCTGAGAATGTCCAGGTCTGGTCCTCTTGTATGGTATGAAGGAATCGGGAAACTCTTTTCGGCATAAGTGTTTTGAGGGATTTCCCTACCACGATTTCTTCAATACCGAACTTTTTAACCAGTTCAACAAGCATTCTTCCATCGACTTCATTCTTCTCCGTAATGATCAAACCCTTGATGCTGCCTATATGCATTTGATTGAAATAATAATAAAGTTGCCTGCGGTCCTTAAATGATCCTGTATTGATCAAATAATGATTGCCAGATGCCAGGTGAAGGACAGCGACCTCCCCTTTTTCGACAGGGAGGAAACTAATCGCATACTCCTCTTGGGAAACATGTAAATCCACCTTGGGGACCTTCATTCCATAAGCATTTGACGTCACCAGGAGAAAAGGCAGCATGGCCAGTAGAATCACTCTCATTTACAATCCTCCAGTTTCACATCTACCCTTTAGATTGTGTCAAAGGAGAGATTTTATCACTGAAGTTCAAACGGAAATTTCAGAGCCAATCCTCTATCCAGGAAACAAGATCAAATAGATCGCCTTCTTTGACTTCCATTGAAGGGATCGACTGCAAGAAAGCTTTACCGTACCTGGTTGTCTTGATTCTCCGGTCATAAACGATCACGATCCCCCGATCACTGCTTCTTCTGATCAGCCTTCCTACCCCTTGCTTGAAGCGGATGATGGCTTCAGGTAACGAATGGGAAGAAAACGGGTTCTTCCCCTGGGCTTTCAGGATATCCGATTTCGCCTGATTGACCGGTTCATCCGGCGGTGAAAACGGCAGTCTCACCATGGCAAGGCAGGACAGGTCCTCTCCCGGAATGTCCACCCCTTCCCAGAAACTGCTCGTCCCGAATAATATCGCCTTATCGAACCGTTGGAAGTTCTTGGTCAACCGGGTACGGCTACCTGATGTGATACCCTGTGCCATCAACACATATTCTTCCAATAAGCCACTTTCTTTCATGAGCTCGTATGTTTTCCTCAGCATATCGTAGGACGTGAATAATATGAGCATCCGTCCTTTTGTCGCCTGGGCTACCCCTATTAAATGGGAGCTGATGGCCTCAATATATTCCTCGCTTTGAACCTGTTGAATTTCAGGTACATCCGTCGGAACGAAAAGCCTTGAGACCTCATGATAGTCGAAGGGGGAAGTTAGCTGCAACTTTTTCACATTGTCTGCAAGTCCGATTTCATTCAAGAAGTATTGAAATGATCCGCTGACGGTCAACGAGGCAGATGTCAACACCACACTTTTCTTCTTGGAGAAAATCTCACTCTGGAGATTCACGTCGACCGTGATAGGCTGAGCCTGGATGGTCAGGCTATTCGGCAGCGACCTTGTATCTCCATCAAGCCAGAGAACATGGTTGTTCATATCTTTTAGAAACACGGTTTGAAAGTTCGTTCTCAATTCTGTCAAATCCACCAAAAAGCTATAGAATTCTTCAATTAGTGCCTTCTCTTTATCAAGGAGTTTGATTTTCTTCTCCTTAATGGTATCCAGCACCTGCTGAAACTCCCTTTCAATATGCTTCATTCCTAAAATCACACGTTCCATCGACATGATGACAGGTTGCCAATAACGGCTGTTTTTCATTTCATCGGTAATGCGCAGCTGGATCTTCTGTATCCCGGTTCTCTTTTTAGCCTTTTTATAGAATACGCTTGTCAAGACGGAAAACGCTTCTTCCAGATCCAGATAGAACTGCCCGATGATTTTATCCAATACAAAGGTATGGGTCTTCAAATCGACAGAGTGACTGGAAAGAAGCTGATCCAACCGGTAGAACAGTTGTTTATGATCCAACATCCCCAGTTGTGAAGTGTTGAACTTAATGGAGAGATAATCCATGATTACCCCTAAATGCTGTCGTGCTGATTTTTCCAAATGGTGGGCCTCATCGATTACTAAATAATCATAGGGAGGAAGCATGCTGCTCTCCCTCACCATATCGGTTAAAAGCATCGAATGGTTGGTGATGATGATATCTGCTTCCTGGGCATTCTTTCTTGCAGCAAGATAGAAATCTTTTCCAATCCAGGGATCTTTTGTATGGGTGAGGTGCCAGCCGTCGTGTTTTAATCGATTCCAAAACAACTGCCCCCCGGAAGTGAGGTTCAATTCATCCATATCCCCGGTCTCGGTCCGTGTCAGCCATACAAGAATCTGCATCTTTGTCAGGACCACATCGTACTGGGACTCATCTTCCCTTAGGGACTGCTCGAATTTAAACAGATTTATGTAATGGTTCTTCCCCTTCAAGAGAACGGTCCTGAAAGAGGTAGGACTGATTTTCTCCAGTAATTTAATTTCTTTATGAAGCAGCTGCTCTTGCAATTGAATGGTATATGTACTGATGACCACTTTTTCGTGAGTACGTTTGGCAAACAGAACCGCTGGCCATAAGTAACCCAGTGATTTTCCAACACCGGTACCAGCTTCAATGACCACATGCTGTGATTCATCAAAGGCATGTCCTATTTCTTTCATCATTACCATTTGCTGCTCTCTTTTTTCATAGAAAGGAACATGCTGCGCCAGTTGCCCTTCTATATCGGATATGTCAAAATCGATCTCTTCATCGGTTGTCACCGGTTGATTCCTCTTACGAAGGGCAAGGCCCCGGTATACCTCCAGTTCTTCTGAGAGATTCTCTACATGTTTTTGTTTATTTGTCACGATGCTGTCAAACAACAAGTCAAGATCACTCTTTAAGTGATTCGAGAGTTTATGAAGTTTTTCAAGGGTGACCAGGGGAAGCTTTGAAAGTTCTTCGATAAAATAAAGAAGGATTTCAGCTGTCACATAAGCATCGCTGTCCGCCTGATGGGGCCTGACATGGCTCAAATTCAATGAATTGGATAGCTCCGTCAGTTTAAAGCTGTCCGCAGATGGCAAAGCCACCTTTGCGAGCTCCACTGTATCAAAGGCAGGTCCCTTAAATGGGTTATACCCTGCTTCTTCCAACTCTGCCTGAAGGAAGGAAAGATCAAATTGGACGTTGTGGGCAACAAAGATACCATGATCCAATAATTCCAGGATTTTCGGGGCAATTTCATGAAAGGAAGGCGCGTCCTTCACCATGTCATCATTGATCCCGGTTAACTCCTCTATAAATGCAGGAATCGGTTTCCCCGGAGATACGAAGGATGTAAATTGATCGATGATTTTACCGCCTTCTATTATTACCGCTGATAGTTGAATGATTTTTTCTCCCTTTTTAGGAGAATTTCCTGTTGTTTCCAAGTCGATGACAACCAGTTTAAATGGGTACATGTTATTCACTGCCTTTATATAGATCCTACTCTTATGATTTTCTAAATAAGTGTACCATAAACAAAAAAGCAAGTCTCCTATTCCCAAATTAGAAGACTTGCCCATCTTTTATAGTATTGTCGCTTCCGGTTCTGTTCCGATCATATCGATCACCCGGTTATTTTCTCCCATGATCGCCACTTTCGGAATATGGTCATGAACCATTTCCTCAGCAACCAGTTTATACGATATGATGATGACGATATCCCCTTTTTGCACGAGCCTTGCAGCTGCACCGTTCAGACAGATGACGCCGCTTCCTCTTTCCCCCGGTATGATATAGGTCTCCAGGCGGGCCCCGTTATTGTTGTTGACGATCTGAACCTTTTCATTTGCCATCATTCCCACAGCATCGAGAATATCCTGATCGATGGTAATGCTTCCGACGTACTCAAGGTTTGCTTCGGTTACAGTCGCTCTATGAATTTTTCCACTCATCATCGTTCTAAACATATGAATCCTCCTCCGGTTGTACACTGATGATTATATTATCTATTAATCTGGCCTGTTGAAATTGAACGGCTACAGCTAAGATGATGTCGCCTTCCAGCCGTTTCAGTTCCTCAAGCTCAGGATATGAATACACTTCTACATAATCAATGGTACCAGAAGTGTTTTCTTGTATGATTTTAGAGATCCTCCCCGTAATGACAGAAGGAATCCTCTCTCCGTCTTCAATCCTTTTACGCGCTTCTTTCAAACTTCCATAAAGGAAAGGGGCAACTTGTCTTTCCTCCTGTGACAGATAGACATTCCTTGAACTCTTGGCCAGTCCATCCTCTTCCCTGACAGTAGGGACCCGTATGATTTCAACCGGAAAGAAATAATCCCTCACCAAGCCTTCCACCACAGCAACTTGTTGCGCATCCTTCTCGCCAAAGTAGGCCCTCTCAGGCTGCACAAGATGAAACAATTTAGTCAGGACGGTGACAACTCCATCAAAATGACCTTCCCGCTTCCGGCCGCACAGTACATCCACACGCTCTTTCACGTTCATAGTGATTGACTGCTTCCCCCGGTACATGTCAGCCACATCAGGAATAAAAAGGATATCCACCCCTGACATCCTAGCTAACTCCGTATCCCTCTCCACATCACGGGGATAGCGGTCAAAATCTTCATTCGGCCCGAATTGCAGGGGGTTCACAAAAATACTCATCACTACGACTTCATTGTTGGCCCTTGCTTCCTTCGCCAAGGTCAGATGCCCCTCATGAAGAAATCCCATTGTAGGGACAAATCCAATCGTTTTCCCCGCATTTTTCAAATTATCTATACTTAATCTCAAATCACTTATTTTGCTTATGACATTCATTTTTTCAACCCGCCATAGAGAGAATGCAGTTCTTCATCCCGCATAGTGAAGGAATGTTGATCTGTGGGAAAGCTACTGCCCTTTACTTCATCAATATAGTTTTTAAGGCTGTCATGCATGACCTCGGACGCATTCCCAAATTGTTTAACAAACTTAGGTACGCGGTTCACACCATACGTCACAAGGTCATGGAATACCAATACCTGACCGTCGGTATCAACCCCGGCCCCGATGCCGATTGTCGGAATCGTCAAGGCTTCTGATATCTCCCTTGCGATCTGTTTCGGTACGCATTCCAGGACCAGTGCAAAGGCACCGGCTTCTTCACATTTCATACTATCTTCAATCAACTTCTTTGCTGTGTCTGCCGTCTTCCCCTGAACTTTATAACCTCCAAGGACCCCAACAGATTGAGGAGTCAATCCTAAATGGGCCACCACGGGAATTCCCGCACTTGTAAGGTCCCTTATTCGATCGATGACGTGGGCGCCTCCTTCGACCTTGACGGCATGGGCTCCTCCCTGTTGAAGGATGTCCGCAGCTGTTTTAAGGGTTTCTTCCCTAGATAGGTGGTATGACATAAACGGCATATCCGTCACGATAAACGTATTCGATGCCCCTCTTTTTACGGCTTTCGTATGATGAATCATATCGAATACTGTTACAGGTACCGTAGAGTCATATCCTAAAACGACCATCCCAAGGCTGTCTCCCACCAGAATGACATCGATTCCCGCTTCCTCGGCTACTTTCGCACTTGGATAATCATACGCTGTAACCATGGCAATCTTTTCTTTTTCATTCTTCATCTTAAGAAAATCTGTTGTTTGTTTCATGTGATCCTCCTTCTTTTCAGTCAGAGGTGACGAAACGAAATGAAAGCACTTTCATTATGAATATAAAAAAACCTCCTGTAAAAAATGACAGAAGGATCATAAGTGTTTGATATCATTGTTTCGACCCTCTGTCCCAGTCCACAATGGATCAAGGCAGAAATAGTATTGGATATTAAATGTACGTTCTTTAAAGGTGCAGTTCCGAGGATACTGCCCAATAGGATTATACCATAAAAAAACGGGATGGCTACACAGATTTCCATCCCGCTGCAAGTTCAAACATTCACTTCAATATCGGCGGAGTAGATCTGATGGATCGTCCCACTTGAGTCTTCGATCTTCAGCACACCTTCGTCCGTGATCCCGAGGGCTCTTCCTTCAATGGTACCATTAATGGTTCTTGCCCGGATCTTCTTCCCGATACTGATGGCGTAGCTTTCCCATAAAAGCTTGATTGGTGTGAATCCTTCTTTCATATAAAGGGAATACAACGCCTCTATCCGTTCCAGCAACCTCTGAACAATGACAGATCTTGATAAGGTACTTCCTTCCTCGATGGATAGCGAGGTTGCAATCTTTTGAATCTCGTCGGGGAAATGATCTTTCGTCTGGTTGACATTCATCCCGATCCCGATAATGATGGAATTGATTTTATCCGATTCAGCCTGTAGTTCCGTCAGGATACCCGTCACCTTTTTCCCATCGATAAGTATATCGTTTGGCCATTTGATCTGGGGATGGAGACCGGTAACTTCCTCGATTGCCTGTACCACGGCCACGGCAGCAATGAGTGTGAATTGGGGAGCCTTTTGAGGCGGAAGGTGCGGCTTTAAGATTAAGCTCATCCAAATCCCAGTCCCTTTCGAGGAGTGCCATTCCCTCATCAATCTGCCCCGTCCGGCCGTCTGTTCGTCTGCGATGACCAATGTCCCTTCTTCCGCTCCATCACTTGCAAGGGTGTGAGCGATCCGCTGGGTGCTTGGAACAGACTCTTCATAATGGATCACGGTTCCTAACGTCCGGGTTTGTAAGCCTAAACGTATTTTACTTTCTGTGACACTATCAGGCGTCTCGATGATCCGATATCCCTTTTTCCTCACAGCTTCCAATACAAAACCTTCTTTGCGAAGCTCTTCGATATGCTTCCAGATCGCAGTGCGTGAACAACCCGCAATATCAGCCAGGGCTTGTCCGGATAAGAATTCCTGGTCCGATTCGAATAATGCCTGCAGGACTTTTTTCCTTATAGACGATTGCATGATTCCAGCCACCTCCTTATTTCTTCTTTATCATTGGGTATCGTCTCATTAATGATCGCTGATTCAATTTCCAATAATCGTTCTTTCACCCATGGACCACCCTTTTGATCGGCCCATGTCATTAAGTCCGTACCTGTTACCTCGAGTTCTTGCCTGGACGAGATTGCAAGCTTGCGATATTGCTCCACCACTCTTTCCACCGAAAAGTCTGATGACGGCTCCAGGCATCCGTATACCTTTTCAACATTGACAGCTGCATCGAGCCCGGCACGATATAGTAATGTCTTTGTCCATCCTGATTGACGTTCCTTTAAAATATCAAGCTCCTTGGAACGGATCCTGATCATTTTGGTAGGAAGTCTCCACCCTTTTAGAAAGGCCTGCGCGTCTTCCACACCTATATAAGTCAATAAGACCAGCCATGCCTGATCTTTATTTAATGAGTTCAAACCGGGGAGGTCTGCGAACGCTTTGAGCTGTGTGCCATATCCATTTAAAAAAGGAAGCTCCTTATACAAATCGGTATCCACAAGGAGATTCAGCCCTTCTTGCTTCCATCGGCCGGCCAGTATTTTCTCGAATTCCATTGTTTTTCGTTCAACTGCTATATGCTCGAGCAGTGTCGAGTGGTCCCTTAAGCTGGTTAAGGTTGATGATTCGAGATTGAAGCCGAGCTGACTGACAAATCGGACTGCCCTCATCATCCGCAAGGCATCCTCGGTAAACCTCATCTCTGGTGAGCCCACGGTCCGTATCAACCTATTCTGTATATCTTCCCTGCCATGATAAGGATCAATGATCGTGCCATCCCCGTCCATGGCCATGCTGTTCATGGTGAAATCCCGACGCTTCAGGTCCCCGTCGAGTGAACGGATGAATTCTACCTTATCGGGCCTTCTATAATCAGTATAGGAAGACTCGGTCCTGAACGTGGTGATTTCATATTCTCTGCCCTCTTCCAATACGAGGACCGTTCCATGCTCAATACCGATATCAATCGTTTTACGGAAAATCATTTTCACCTCTTCCGGATAGGCAGAAGTGGCGATGTCTACGTCATTGATCGTTCTGCGAAGGAGGTAATCCCGGACAGATCCTCCAACGAAATAGGCTTCGAACCCTGCCTTTTCAAGCTTTTTCAGCACGGGAACAGCCTGTTGGAATATGGTTGGCAACATTCTTAACACCTGCTTTACTTGAATCGTCTTCGTGGGTACCTGACTGTTCACAAAAGATTCTTGTAGATTTGTTCATACTGTTCGACTATTTTGCTCGAGTGAAAGGTCGACCGTGCCGTATGAAGGGCATTCTTCGATAATTCACTGTGGAGTCCATCGTCCTTCAGCAATTGCAGCGCCCTGTCGGCAATTTGTCTGACGTTTCCGATTTCACAAATAAAGCCGTTGTATCCATCCTCGATCACTTCAGGGATTCCGCCTACATTCGTACCGATGCTCGGAACGCCACAAGCCATCGCCTCGAGTGCGACTAAGCCGAAGCTCTCTTTTTCTGAAAGTAATAGTTTGATATCACTGATCGAATAAAGTTCTTCCAGATTATCCTGCTTCCCAAGGAATAAGACCCGATCTTCTAATCCAAGCTCCGTTACCTGCTTGCATATGAGGGTCATTTCAGGTCCGTCCCCTACAAGGAGAAGCTTGGATGGGATTTCCTTCTGGATGAGGTTGAAGGAAGCGACTACATCGGTGACCCTTTTCACTCCTCGGAAGTTTGATACGTGGATGACGACCCTTTCATCATCCTTGATTCCATATTGGCTTCTCAGATGACGGGAATCGACTTTCCTGTAAACCCTCTCATCAATGAAGTTATAAACCGTCTGGATCTCTTTATCAGGCTGGATCAAATCATGGGTCTGTTTGACTAAAGCGGTGGACACCGCCGTCACGACATCCGACTTTTCAATACCGAAACGAATGGCTCCTGTCAGAGATGGATCGTACCCAAGAACCGTAATATCCGTTCCGTGTAATGTGGTGACGATCTTCACGTCCTTCCCGGACATTTGTTTCCCCAAGATGGCACAGACAGCGTGGGGGATCGCATAATGAACATGAAGGATATCCAGGTTTTCCCGTTCCGTGATTTCTGCCATCTTATTTGCCAGGGCAATATCATAAGGAGGATATTGAAACACTGAATATTGACTCACTTCCACTTGATGAAAATAAATATTGTGATACATTTTGTTCAATCTGAACGGAATGCTTGAGGTAATAAAATGGATTTCATGGCCTTTTTCAGCCAATAATTTCCCGAGCTCCGTTGCCACTACCCCTGATCCTCCAACTGTCGGATAGCAGGTGATTCCTATCTTCAACTTCTTCATACAATTAATCTCCTAACAAATCATGATGCAAGATAAGGGTGTTATAGGAAAAGAATCCTTCTGCATAGCGGAGTCCGGCATCTTTCCCCATCATTCTTTCCCTTGCTTCTACCGCTTCGATGTAACCGTCTGTTAAAGGAGTCGACACCCCGTCGGATCCTTTTGAGAATTGGCTTCCATATGCTTGAAGACTCGCAATCTTTGCTTGCAGATACGGCTCGATATCCACTACAAATTGAGGTTTATGAAACCCGTTGATCATATAGAAATAAAGGTGAGCCGCTTTATGGGACGGAGTTTCGGAATGAAACTTCCGGATCCCAGCAGAGAAAAACGCCTCTTTCACCAGTCGGGAAGCATTTCCATGATCAGGATGGCGATCTTGGTCAAAGGGAGCAAATATTGCTTTCGGTTTATACGTTCTGATCAAGTTGACGACTTTCTCGATGTTTTCGTCCGTTATGTATATTCCCCGATCGGGTATATCAAGGGTCACTCTCTTATATGCACCTAATATGTCCGCTGCCCGGAGCGCTTCCTCTTTTCGCAAAGAAACCGTCCCATTGGAGGACAGCTCTGCCTCTGTTATATCGCAGATGATAATATTCTTTCCCTCAGCTGCATATTTCGCCAGTGTCCCTCCCATACCGATCTCCACATCGTCGGCATGTGCTCCGAACGCGAGGATGTCTATTTGTCGGTCCACATTACTCCTCCTTTTCCTTCACTACACTTCGCCACGCGATATCCCCTCTGTCAAGACCTCTTACCAGCACTTCAGCCGTCCCCATATTGGTCGCGAGGGGAACTGAGTATACATCACAGAGCCTGATCAAAGCAGACACGTCAGGTTCATGGGGCTGTGCCGTCAGGGGATCCCGGAAGAAGAGGATAAGGTCCATTTTATTATTGGCAATGTATGAACCTATTTCCTGGTCCCCACCCAATGGACCTGAGCGGAATCGATGGACGGATAAACCCGTTTCTTCCCCGATCCTTTTTCCCGTTGTCCCAGTGGCAAAGAGAGTGTGTTTCTCTATGATTGACTTGTATGCGAGCACGAAACGAATAAGATCGTCTTTTTTCTTATCATGAGCAATCAGCGCAATATTCATAACACTCACCCTTTAGTCTAAAATATTTTCAAGTCCATACACTAATGTGTCCAGTTTCATGACCGTGTCCACAGAAACCTTCACACCAGACATGAAACTTCCTCTGTTATATGAATCGTGGCGTATCGTCAATGTTTGTCCCTCTGCTCCCAACATTACCTGTTGATGTGCAATAAGTCCCGGCAGGCGGACACTGTGAATATGCATCCCATCCACATTCGCTCCCCTGGCACCGCTATGTGTTTCCTTTTCATCAGGGTGCCCCTGCTCTTTCGATTGCCTTACTTCCCTTATCATTTCCGCTGTTTTCACAGCCGTACCCGATGGTGCATCCAATTTCCGATCATGATGCAATTCAATGATTTCCACATCATCGAAATATTTTGCAGCCATTTGAGAGAATTTCATCATAAGCACGGCTCCAATCGCGAAATTGGGAGCAATGATGCATCCAAGTGACTTGGATTCTGCCAGTTCCCTCAATTCTTCCAGTTCGTCCGGAGAAAAACCCGTTGTACCGACAACCGGTCTGACACCATATTCCAGGGCCGTTTTCGTATGATGATACCCGACTTCAGGCGTCGTCAAATCAATCAACACATGTGGCGTTGCATCTTGAAAGCATGCCTCAATATCTGTATACACCGGTACATCCAGATCCGCTTCCTTTTTATGATCGATTACGCTGATAAGAGTAAAATGCTCGGTGTCCTTCACCAATTGAACAGCTTCCTTCCCCATTCTTCCTCTGGGTCCTGCAATCGTAATATTAATTTGCTCCATCTTCATCCCCACTTTCGATTCTGGTCCACCGATCCTTATCTCTTGTATTAAACTTATGCATCACCGTATTATGGGCTTCTTCAAGGCTTATATCCAGGGAGTTGGCCAAACAGATGACAACAAACAACAGATCCCCCAGCTCTTCCTCAATGGTGTTTTCTTTTTCTGTATGTTTCTTTGGTTTTTCGCCATGGTAATGATTCACTTCTCTCGCTAATTCACCAAGCTCCTCGGTAAGTCGAGCTACCATCGCCAATGGACTGAAATAACCCTCTTTGAATTGACTTATGTATTGGTCCACTTCTTTTTGTAATTGATTCATCGTTTTATCTTTATCCATAAGAAGCATCACTCCTTCATTATCTCCTATCATGTTAGCTAAATCCTTCCCGTTTGACAAATATTACGTTTGATTTCCAAAGTCTTCGTTGCCAGTTTGTTTTTCTTCTTATATAATGTCTCTGTCAACCGGATAATACTATAAAAGGAGGGAAACACAGATGTTGGGATTACGTATTAAAAATATATTGTTTATCTTATTAGGTTCGGCTATATTTGCTTTTGGACTCGTACATTTTAATATCCAAAATAAACTGGCTGAAGGTGGATTCACGGGAATAACGCTCATCCTTTATTTCTTATTTGATATTGATCCGTCGTACTCCAACCTTGCCTTAAATATACCCCTATTCTTCCTGGGATGGAAGCTCCTCGGGAAGAAAGCTTTCTATTATACTGTGATTGGAACTGTAGCTCTATCCGTATTTCTATGGATCTTCCAACGGTACCAAATGACCATTAACCTGGAAGGAGATCTTTTTCTCGCGGCTTTATTTGCGGGTATTTTCATTGGAATTGGACTGGGGATCATTTTCAGATACGGAGGTACGACAGGTGGGGTGGATATCATCGCCCGGCTAGCCCATAAGTACATAGGCTGGAGCATGGGAAAGACGATGTTCATGTTTGATGCCGTTGTCATCGGCATCTCTCTCATTACCTATTTGGAATACCGGGAAGCGATGTACACGCTGGTCGCTGTATTTGTTGCTGCAAGGGTCATCGATTTCATGCAGGAAGGGGCTTATTCTGCCAGGGGCGCCATGATCATTTCAGAAAGCCATGAAGAAATCGCCAATGTCATTAATGAGAAAATGGACCGGGGAGTGACCGTATTACGCGGCCACGGCTCATTTACGAAACAAGAGCGGGAAGTTCTGTACTGCGTAGTCGGGAAAAATGAAATCGTGAGACTGAAAAACATCATCACAAGCGTTGATCCTCACGCCTTCGTATCCGTCACTGTGGTCCATGACGTTCTCGGCGAAGGATTCACACTCGATGCAGATAAAAACCCTATACTGGACTAGAGAAAAAAGGTTCAACGTCAAATGTTGGGGTGAAGTGAATGTTGCTTCACCCTTATCCAATATGTGAACCCAATCTTTTATACTTATGTGTTAATAGTATTTTAGCTCGAAAA
>NZ_JBANLY010000014.1:0-98606 GCF_037046045.1 Rossellomorea sp. LJF3
ACATGGCGAGGGCCATGTCCAGCCTAGAAACAGGAGAAAAATCTTTTAAAATATCAGAAAACCCCACCTTCGGTTAAAGTGAAGGTGGGGTTTGTCTACAGTCTGAAAGAAGCAAGGGGTCTTCCCTTGCTTCTTTCTTTACCTCAAACTCTCCGGAAGCTTGGTGAGGGTTCTCCCGCTTCCAAACCCATAAAAAAAGATGTAAGAGAACCTTCCCTCCCCCAACAAAACAACCAAAAAATGTTATTTAAATAATAACAAAGACCTACTCTATTAAAGGTTAGATATTACTTTTTTATACGATAGTGCGTTAAAGACTTTACATGATTCGACATTAAAGCTTATAGTAAAAATATCAAGTTACGATTTTTCGTAACATGACTTTTTACCCACAAATATATTTTATACTAAAGGGTGATGAATGTGAAAGATGAATCAGAAGAGTTTAAAGTGGTTGCATTCAGAATCGGCAACGAAGAATACGCTTGTCAAATCAGTCAGATTATTTCCATTGAACGGACTCAGACTGTAACAGCACTTCCCGGCATGCCCGATTATTTTCACGGCATCATCAACCTAAGAGGGTCTTTAACCCCCATCATTGATTTACGAACATTGCTCAACACTGGCTCTTCCCCCCTGCAAACGGACTTCCAGCGCTATATTGTGGTGAAAATAGCTGATAAGCCTGTTGGTCTGATTGTAGACGAAGCTACTGACGTATTAGATATCCCTCTAGATTCCATTCAAAGAGATACCATTGTAAATGCAGCCAATATTCCGTACCTGCTTGGCATTTTACACTTAGGAAACAGGATCATCATCCTCTTAGATGTGACTCAACTGCTGCTGATTCCCACCAATCTTACTGAACACCTGTCCATAAAGAAACCCTCGGGGAGTGAAGAACATGAAATTCAATATTCGAGCTAAATTAATCGGCGGCTTCTCCATCGTACTGATATTACTGGTTGCTATCAGTGTTGTTTCATACATAAAAATGAACGCAATGGGAAAAGAATCCGAAGTAATAAATAATCGATGGACACCAAGCATGACGTATATCGGGGGGATGAATGGGAATATTTCTGATTTACAACGATTAACCCTTAAACTCATCCTTTCTGAAGATCCGTCTGAGGTTGAGCGTCTGGATGGCAGAATCAGTGAGACTGGAACAGAATTTAAGCAGCGAAGCGAAAAATATTCTGCCCTCATCAATAAGAGCGATGAAAGGAAAATCTATGAAACGTTTGCTAAAGACATGCAATCGTACATGGATGGATTGCCTGAAGTCATCAAGGCCAAGAAAGAGGATGACAACCTGAAGCTTGCCAATCAATTGCAATTGGAACTTTTCCCCTTGTGGCAAGATGCGGACGCTAACTTACAAATATTAAAAAATCTTAATCAAAAGGGTGCTACGGCTTCTGCCAATAAAGCAGTAAATCTATTTCATACCGGGGCAACTTTTGTCATCATTTTTTCAATCGTAGCAGTCCTGATCGGGATTGCAGTTGCTCTTTATATTTCCAACATCATTTCTACTCCCATTCTTAAACTTTCCACAATGGCGAGCAATATTTCAGACGGAGATCTGACAGTCGAACCCATTCACGTAAAGAATCGTGATGAGATTGGGATGCTTGCCGAGTCCTTTCAACGAATGACACAGAATTTAGTCCTTTTAATATCCCACATCAAATCAAGTTCGCAGCTGGTTGCAGCAAGTTCCGAACAATTGCTTGCAAGTGCAGAACAAAACAGCCAAGCGACTAAACAAATTGCCGGAAGCATACAGGAAATGGCAAGTGATACTGAAAATCAAGTGAAAAATGTTGAAGAAAGTTCATACGTCATCACACAAATGAACTCTGGTATCCAACAAATTGCGGCAGGTGCTCAGACGGTTTCTGCTTCTTCAACGGATTCGTTGACTTTGGCCCATGAAGGCAACAAATCAATGGAGGAAATGGTAAGGCAGATGGAGACGATTGACGGATCTATTCAACAGACAGGAAAAGCCATTAAAAGGTTGGGAGAACGGTCCCTTGAAATAGACCAGATTGTTGAAGTCATTACTGGAATCTCCTCTCAAACAAACCTCCTTGCCCTCAACGCTGCCATTGAAGCGGCCCGGGCTGGAGAAAATGGGCGAGGCTTCGCCGTTGTAGCAGATGAAGTAAGGAAACTGGCAGAGCAATCAGCAAGCTCTGCTCAGCAGATCAGCCAACTGATCAACTCCATCCAACTAGATACGAATGAAGCCGTCCAATTAATGGATGCCGGCAACAAAGAGCTTGGATTAGGCATTACCTTGGCCCAATCATCCGGGGATGCATTCTGGAAAATTCTTTCATCTATTGAGGAAGTGACCCAGCAGGTAAGTGAAATTTCATTGACTTCCGACCAGATGGCTGTGGGAACAGAGCAAGTCGTGAGTTCAATTGAATATATCTCACAAATCGCAGCAGCTTCCGCCGATGGCACACAGAACATTTCGGCTGCAACAGAAGAACAGCTTGCGTCGATGGAGGAGATTGCATCCTCCGCCCATTCGCTATTCACCATGTCGGAAGAATTACAGGTTGCATCAGATAAGTTTCAGATTTAATCGGTGGTACTAAAGGAGATCGAGGTGAACCATGGATAAAAATGAAAAAGTTGTTCATCCTGAAGTTTTCCAGCAGCTTTACGCTTTACAGCACAAGATTACAGAAATGGAAAGTGAACTGGAAAAGCTGAAGTACTATGATGAATTAACAGGGCTCCCCAATTTGAAATCCTTCAAGAAAAAACTCAAATCTGCTTTAACCAGTGCCAAAGAGAACAAAAGAAACATTGCCGTGCTGAAAATAGGACTGGACCGTTTTAAAATTGTCAACGATACGCTTGGTATTATAAAAGGGGATGCCCTTTTGAAGGAGGTTGCTTCGAGGCTTAACTCCTTACATGCAGAAGGGAAATCCTTGTCGAGGATGAATGGGGATGAATTTCTTCTTTACATTTATCATGCAGAAGACGGACAAATCCTCTCCACTTACTGCAAGAAAGTGTTGAATCTCTTTCAACTGCCTTTTATCATCGATAAACATAAACTCCACATGAGCGTCAGCATCGGGGTCAGCATCTTCCCTTATGCCGGAAGCAACGTCCACGGACTTATTAAAACGGCCCATATAGCCATGTGTCGCGTCAAAGAAGATGGTAAGAATGATTACAAGATTTATAATGGAAAATGGAATACATCAATCGACCATCAATTGACCCTTGAAAATGAACTGCACGGAGCCCTTGATAGAAATGAATTTTCACTCGTCTATCAGCCACAGTGGTCGATTAAACAAAATCAATTAGTTGGTATGGAAGCATTGATCAGGTGGCATCATCCTCGCATGGGGCACATTTCCCCTTCTGAGTTTATTCCATTGGCTGAAAAACTCGGCTTAATTTATACGATTGGCGAATGGGTGCTCTCAGAAGCATGCAACCAAAATAAAATCTGGCAGAAAGCAGGGCTCCCTAAGGTCCGCATCTCGGTCAACATCTCGATTGCCCAGTTGCTTCACAGTCAATTCCCCAAAACACTCATGAAGATTCTCAGACAAACAAGCCTTGACCCTCAATTTCTAGAATTGGAAATAACCGAAAGCATTGCGATGATTAAAGAGGATTATATCTTCAACGTGTTAGATTTTTTCAAAACTAAAGGCATTCATCTTGCCATAGACGACTTTGGGACCGGCTACTCTTCCTTGAAATATTTAAGCCGGTTCCCCATCGACCGGCTTAAAATCGACCAATCATTTTTACACAAAAAATCCCCTGCCAATAAAGCAATCATTAGAGCCATTATCACAATGGGGCATAGCATGAACCTGACCGTCTTGGCAGAAGGTGTGGAAGACAAAGACCAGCTGACTTTTCTGCAAAATGAACATTGTGATGAATTTCAGGGCTACTTCTTCTGTAAGCCGGCCCCTCCTGAAGAAATGCAAGCTTTATTATTGAAATACGCACCGGTATATAAGGACTGACCAAAGGATAATAGAGGAGTGATACGAAATGACCACTATTTTACTGCTAGATGATGAAATAATCTTTACTGACTCCTTGCGATTTATGCTGTTGCAGGAAATGAGTGAACTCTCCATTTCCTCCTTCACCTCCATACAAAGCGCCGGGAATCTTCACCATAGAAATCAGGTGAAAGAATATGATTTTGTCTTTATCGATTTGAATATGAAAAATGGTGATGTAGAAAAGACCATCCAACATTTCTTAAGCCTTAATTCAAAGATAATCCTCTTCGTCAGCCATTTAGACAACCACCTTCATCTACTGCTTAAATTACTGACCTACGACCTGCATGGTGTTCTCTTAAAAACAATGGATTCAAAATCGATGCTGGCTGTGATCAAACTCTTATTCATGGGCGAGCGTTACCTTCCACAATCCATTTCGCTGTTAGTTTGGAACAAATTTATATCCCTCCATCAACCAAAGAAAATCAAGCGTCCAACAGACTTACTCTCTGAACGCGAGTGGGAAATTCTTGAATTCATTTCACTTGGCATGAGCAACAGGACCATTTCCAAAAACATCTTCTTGAGCGAAAATACAATTAAAAATAATATTGCAACCCTCTTTAAGAAAATCGGTGTAAAAGACCGAACCTCCGCTGCCATCATCGCCTATACCCGAGGTTGGCTATAAACAGACAGCGCCTTTTAGCAAAGTAAAAAAGCACGGGGCAACCCTCCCCCGTGCTACTCCTTACCTCAAACTCTCCGCAAGTTCCGTAAAGATAACCCCCAGCGCATAAGCACCGGCATCGGGATGACCGAGGCTTCGTTCCCCTACCGTACCGGCTCGTCCCATCCGGGCAACGATATCCTTGGTTTTCTCGGCACCTTCAACAGCAGCCGCAGCGCCTTTTTCAAACGCGGTCTTGAAGTCATCTCCGTCTGTAGCACTTTGTGACCAGGAGTCCGCACATGGAACGAGTGCATCCACGAGGGTTTTGTCCCCGACCTCTGCCCCTCTGCCGAAGGATCGTTCGCCTGTATCCTGGATTCCTTTCACAGCCGCCTGCAGCATGTCCGCGAATTCTTCCACGGTCAGTTCCTTTCGATCCTGCGTCGCTTTCCCTGCCGCACGGAATGCAGATCCCCAGATCGGACCGGAAGCACCGCCGCAATATTCCATGATGACCATGGAGCTTGCATCCAGGAAGCTGCCGATCGTGAGATTCTCTTGACTAAGGATGTCTTTCCACTCCCGCTTCAATTGCTTGAACCCTTTGGAGACGCTCATTCCGAAATCCCCGTCTCCTGCATGGGAATCCAGTTCACAGAATGGTACTTCGTTCTTGATGATGATGTCGCTCATTCTATCCACGAGGTAGATCACGTTATCAAGTGTTGCCTTATTATTCTTGATCACAGCATGTTCTTCCGGCGTTTCCACTTCGAAGGAGACTGGTTTCGCTTCCTCATTTTCCTCGAGGTCGATGTACTCCACACCCGGTACCGGTCCGTCCACTCTGAACGCAGGCGCTGTACTTTCACTGGACAGCAATGTTTTCAACTCTTCATCCAGCTTCATCACGGTCAGGGAAACACCTGCCATATCGATGCTCGTCATGTAATTGCCGACAAAGGCACGGTTGATCGAGATCTTTTTATCCGCCAAAATCCGGGTGACGGAATGATTGAAAAGATAGAGTTCCTGTAGCGGCGTACCACCAAAGCCGTTTACAAGGACCGCGATCTCGGAAGAATCCCCCTCTTCCATCTTCAGATCCTTCAGAAGGTCGTTGACCATCCGCTCTGCCAATTCGTCTGCAGACGCGATTTTTTCCCGTCTTGTCCCCGGTTCTCCGTGAATCCCGACACCATATTCGATTTCGTCATCAGCCAATTTGAACGTCGGAGATCCACTGGCTGGGACGGTACAGGATGTCAGTGCAAAGCCAATACTACGGACATTTTCAGCGGCTTTTTCTGCCACGGCTTTCACTTCCAGCAAGTCCCGTCCTTCTTCAGCAGCAGCTCCGGCAATTTTATGTACCAACACGGTCCCCGCGACACCGCGGCGCCCCACCGTATAAAGGCTGTCCTCCACAGCAATATCATCATCGACTTTGACATATTCCACCGGGATGCCATCCTCTGAAGCCATGTGAGCCGCATTTTTAAAATTCATGATATCCCCACTGTAATTCTTAATGACGAGCAGGGCTCCCTTTTTACCAGCCGTCGCCTTGATCGCCTGATAAACCTGGATCTGGGAAGGCGATGCAAACACGTCACCGCACACGGCAGCATCGAGCATCCCTTTCCCCACAAGCCCTGCATGTGCAGGCTCATGACCGCTTCCGCCGCCGCTGATCAACGTTACCTTATTCTCATTCAAATCCTTTTTCTTCATCACCTTATACTTCTTCATAAACTCAAGCTCCGGATGAGCCATGGCCATCCCATTGCACATCTCCACAACCAAATCTTCAGGTTTGTTCATGACTTTCTTCATTCATAACTCCTCCTTCAGTTTTGTAGTTGCTCAAATTATCTCACTCACCACCTGAAAACGAAAGCAAGAAGCATGGGGACGGTTCTGTTGCTTCTTATTGATGTGAAAGTGAAGCATGAGACCAGTCACCATTGATCTTATGATAAAATAACATTATCAGAATTTTACAATTAATATTAGAGCTTGGTGTCCCATATTGGTTTCATTTTGATTGGGAAAGGAGGAACACACATGAAAGAGACTTCAATCCACCAAAGAATTGAGTCGATTTGGAGAGCGGAATCAGCTAAAGTAGTGGCATCACTTACTCGGATGGTGAAGGATATAAGCATGGCGGAAGATCTTGCTCAAGACACACTGATCATAGCCCTTGAGCGTTGGCCAGTCTCTGATATTCCGGAAAACCCTGGTGCATGGCTGATGACTGTGGCTAAACGTAAAGCCATAGACATGCTTCGCAGAAAAAAACGGCTGGATCAAAAATATGAACAAATGGCTCACTCGATGAATACTCATTACGATTATGACTTGGCTGATGAAATGGACGAAGAAATTAAGGACGATGTGCTGAGGCTGATTTTCATGACATGTCATCCGGTGTTATCAAAAAACGCCCGTGTAGCCCTTACCCTAAGACTGGTTGGGGGACTGACAACAGAAGAAATCGCAAACGCATTTCTTGTACATGAACCGACGATTGCCCAGCGAGTCGTTAGGGCAAAACGAAAACTTGTAGAAGCCAATGTTCCTTTCGAGGTTCCTAAGAAGGCTGAGTATGCACAAAGGCTTTCTTCCGTTTTGGAAGTGATCTATCTTATGTTCAACGAGGGATATTCGGCTTCTACAGGTAAACATTTGATTCGAATGAATCTATGTAACGAAGCATTAAGAATGGGAAGAGCTTTAGTAGAACTCATTGGTCTGGAACCGGAAGTTCATGGTCTTGTTGCGCTAATGGAAATACAAGCATCTCGATTTAAAGCCCGAACAAATACGGAGGGTGAAATGATTTTGCTACTGGATCAAAACCGCTTGTTGTGGAGTCAGGAACACATCAACCGGGGTTTTGCTTCACTAAGAAAGGTAGAAGACCTGGGAGGCACAATTGGATTGTATGCATTGCAAGCTGCTATAGCTGCTTGTCATGCAGAAGCTGACTCACCAGAAAAAACCAATTGGGAGCGAATTTCAACTCTTTATCGTGCGCTTTCACATATTGCTCCTTCTCCCATCGTTGAACTGAATCGGGCGGTTGCTATTTCAATGGCCTATGGACCAATTGCAGGCTTGGAGATTGTCGATTCTTTACTGAAGGAACCCGCGTTGAAGAATTATCATTTACTTCCAAGCGCCAAGGGTCATTTTCTCTTAAAGCTAGGAAGAAAAAAGGAAGCAAATAAAGAATTCCAGCGTGCTGCTTCGTTAACCCAAAATGTACAGGAACAGAAATTTCTATTAAAACAGGCTAAAGATTGTATGAAATAAAAAATTTATTATTCGTTATGTCGATTTTCCGACTTGCTAATCGTTGTATGAATAGAAACAAAAAATCCGAGTGACCTAGGAGAGATGATGATGATATTTTTATGTATGGGCTATTTCAACTCTGAAAAAATGGATGCACGTCCAAGTGCGGAGATAGAGGCTGTGATGGAGGAGTGCCAGCCGCACACGGAGAAATTTTACGAAAGTGGAAAGGTGCTGCTTGATGCAGGTCTGGAGTCAGAAATCAAAAACTTGCGCCGTGTGGATGGAAAGGTCATGGTGACAGATGGGCCGTTTACAGAATCAAAAGAACTGATTGGCAGCATATTCATTTTTGAAGCAGAAAACATGGATGAGGCGATCGAGCTTGCCTCTATTCATCCGACGACACAATTAAATATAGGAGAAGAGTTCGGATGGCGGATCGAGATTCGTCCTGTTCATTATTTTAAGAATGATAAGTGAGGTACCCATAATAGATTCATCCTTTTTACACTATTTTAAGGAGTGGATGATATGACGAATGGAAGGATTTTCGTTCAGGACGTTCTTGAAACCTACAAACGCGCCGTCTACGAAGGCGATGTTGAAAAGTTCCTATCTATCTATTCGGCAGACGTACATATTTATGACTGCTGGGGAAACTGGGAGTGTAAAGGTCTTTCTATATGGAAGAATAGTGTAACAAAGTGGTTTAATGGCCTGAAGGAAGACGGATATTTACTACAAGTGGATATCAATGATTTAGTTATTGAGGAAAATAAGAATGTTGCATACGTGCACTGTGCCGTAACTTACTCTGCTTTCAGGGGGGATTCTGAAGAGAAACATCGTCAAATGACCAACCGTTTCACATTTGGCTTAAAAAAAGAGAACGAATCTTGGCTTGTCACACACGAACATTCTTCATTGCCAATCGATATGCAAACAGGAAAAGGTATCTTCAACCCAAAATAATAGAATTGGTAGAGGAAAATAGTGCATTTCTTCAAGAAGGAGAAGTGCTTATTTTCATTAAATGTATGAAAGAATGTGAGTTCAAAAGGAAGGGAGAAATGAACATGAATGACCTTAAATTAATCGAAACATACAAAAGCTTCCTACAAGCGTATTCTCCTGAGCAGCTAAGATATATCCCCGAACCAGGGGTCTGGTCCATTGGTCAAATGTATGACCATCTCCTTGTCGTGGCTCATGAGTATCTGGACAGTGTGGAAGCCTGTGCGCTGGCTGGCGGAGAGCAAACCCAGGGGAAAACAGAGTTTGGAGAATATATGTTTAACATTGGTGGATTCCCGCCAATTAAAATCCAATTACCTCCCGAACTTAATTCTGCCCCGGACAATACAAAAACGAAAGAGGATATTAAACGAGAGCTCGAACAACTAATGGAGCGAATGAAAGAGTTGAAAGCGATGGTAGATGGAATCAACCCAAACTACAAACAGAAGCATGGAGGCTTCGGATGGCTGAATGCTCGGGAATGGTTTGACCTCGTTGGAATGCATTTCCGTCATCATCTGCGGCAGAAGTATGAGTTAGATGATGTATGGGTGAAGCACGGGAAGCAAGGGGACGGTTCTGATGCTTCCATATAATATAAAAAAGAAGCAAGGGAACCGTCCCCTTGCTTCCTTCTATTTAAATCGTACTCGTATCAATCACAAATCGATACTTCACATCTGAACCCAATACCCGTTCATACGCTTCATCGATGTAATCAGCCGAAATCACTTCAATGGAAGGCACGATTCCATGTTCCCCGCAGAAATCGAGCATTTCCTGGGTCTCACGGATGCCTCCGATCAGGGACCCGGCAAATGAACGGCGGTGGCCGATTAATGAGAACACATTCACTTCCAGTGGCTCTGCAGGCGCACCCACATTCACCATTGCCCCATCGAGTGTCAACAGGGAAAGGTAAGCACTAATGTCAATCTTGGCACTCACTGTGTTAATGATCAGATCGAACGTACCGGCAAGCTTCTCGAACGTCTCAGGATCGCTCGTCGCATGATAAGCTTCTGCCCCAAATTCCAAGCCATCCTCTTTCTTATTTAACGTACGGGAAAGGACCGTTACTTCTGCGCCCATGGCATGTGCGATCTTGACCGCCATATGACCGAGTCCACCCATTCCGACCACGGCCACTTTCTTCCCTGGGCCCGCATTCCAATGATTCAAAGGAGAATACGTCGTAATTCCCGCACATAACAGCGGTGCCGCAGCATCCAGCTCGATGTTATCAGGGATCTTCAGGACGAAATCTTCCTCTACAACGATATGGGTCGAATAACCGCCTTGAGTCAACTCGCCATATTTATCCACTCCTGCGTACGTAGGGATGTTTCCTTCCAGGCAGTACTGCTCTTCCCCATCTCGGCAGTTCTTACACTCGCCGCAGGAACCAACCATACATCCTACTCCTACCCGGTCGCCGGCTTTGTACTTTGTTACTTCGGATCCGACTTCCGTTACGAACCCCGCAATCTCGTGTCCCGGAACAAGTGGATACTTCACTTCTCCCCATTCACCGTGTGCCGTATGGATATCGGAATGGCAGATCCCTGCATACTTGATTTCAATCAAAACATCATGCTTATCAAGATCCCGCCTCTCGATTTCAGCCTCTCTGAAAGATTTGTCAGGACCGTCTACAGCTCGTGCTTTAGCAATTACCATGAATAAAAACCTCCTGTAATAGTAGCTTTCAAGAGACAGGTGAACAAACCTGATGAACTCTTGTTATATCCATGGTAATCCCTATAGTTAACTCTAGGTCAAGAGATAACCCTCCTTGAATCTGTTTTGACAGTGAGTGATGACCGTGCTACGATTTCTTCACAGACATAGAGTTAACTCGACGTCTAGATTTGCCGACAAAAGGAGCACGAACATGAAGACTTATTCTATTGGAGAAGTGGCAAAAGAACTGAATCTCTCTATCTATACTTTGCGATACTATGACAAGGAAGGCCTCATGCCTTTTGTCGAACGAAACGAAAACGGCACCCGACGATTTAAAGAATCCGATATCTCCGCCCTACACATCATCGAATGCCTGAAATCAACCGGCATGCCCATCAAGGAGATCAAGCACTTCATCGACTGGTGCGCAGAAGGCGACGCCACCCTGCAACACCGTTATGACATGTTCCTCGAAAGGAAAGCATCCGTAGAAGCAAAGATCAAAGAACTCCAGCAAACCATGGAAGTCATCGACCACAAATGCAGCTATTATAAGACCGCACTGGATGCAGGGACTGAAGATGTTCATAAGGGGAAAAAGATTGAAATTGTTAATCCGTGAAGAAGCATGGGGACGGTTCTGTTGCTTCCATTTGTCGTAAAAAAGAAGCACGAGAACCGTCCCCATGCTTCCCGTGCTTTTTCACCCCTCCAACACTTTCCCAACTATCAATCCCATAAACGAAACTACTTCTCCCTCACCAAGCTCTTCCCGAATCCAATCAAACTCACTTTCTAACAGACTCGCAATCTTCCGCACCGCTTCCCCATGGTGTGACGGTGTCATCGCCTCATAAATCTCCACTACACGATCTTGACGCTCTTGTGGCAAATCCCTGTGAATCGTCTTCAATCCAATTACTGCCCGCTCCTTCGCGTACCGCGACAGCAGAATGATCGTCACGCATCTCATCGAGTGCCGCAGCATTTCCACGGCCCATGTATGGTTCCCTCTCGCTGCTGCTTTCTGATACTGAAACAGAAACCAGGCGGCATCGAGGACCTGATCCCTGAACTCCTCTTTTGAAACGGTGAGGTTTTGGGTAGATTCATATTTTCCCATCAGATTGTCAGGATCGTATAACACCGTAAAGAAATCCTTTTCCTGTACGGTCTTCTCCGTCACCGTGAACAGATCGATGTGCAGCCAGTCTTCATAAATGGCGATGATCTGCGGCGCGATGATGAAAATATCATCGTGAAAGATGAGGTCCTTGTACGCTTTCAAGTGATCGAGACGGCGGGTCAGGAATTCCTTTTCTTCCCATTCCTCCACTAAACAGTACAGGTCGATATCGGAATGTTCATCATGTTCTTTCCGCCCCATGGATCCCTTGAGGAATACGCTCCGGACGCTTGGATCTTTTTTTAGGCTTTCGAGTACTTTTTCTACGGCTGCTTCTTGACGCATATGCGGGCCCCCTTGGTTAAAAATGTATATTACGCCATTATACCAATTTCTTCATGGTAAGAATAGTGGAGCAAGGGGACGGTTCTGCTGCTTCCATTTGATAAAAAAAGAAGCAAGAGAACCGTCCCCCTGCTTCACAATCCATCATACTTCAACAACTCCCCCGGCTGATAGAATTTTTCAAACAACACACCGAGGAAATAGGCAAACAGTAGACCGAATCCAATGTGAATCATGGTGAATTTTACTCCAAAGGAAGCTAGTTCATAAATGACGACCGGCAATTTCGATGTTGACCAGACTCCGAGGAAGAAGACGATGTAGCGGACACTTGCTCCTTTTTTCAAAAATAGGACGGCCATGGGAAAGGCCACGTATAACGGCCCCGCTGCGATGGTTCCGAGTAACATGGAGAAGAGGATACCATAGAATCCCGAGTCTTTTCCCATATAGCGGATCATCGTTTCCTTATCCACCCATTTGTCCAATAATCCCACTAACACGAGGACTGGTGGCAGCAGGAACAGCATATCCAGCATGCTGTTCCCCGTCAGCTGTGCCGCCTCCCATCCAACTGACCAGTTTACACTAGTCAAAACGATCAGACCGACAAGGAGAAGAAGAAAGAATCGATATCTCTTTACCTGTTTCATGCCATCACCACCCAGATCAGAACGGCGAATAGAACAGACATGACCACGGCTGCCCCATTTCGTGCTATCGCAAAACTTCGTCCAAACACCTTTTGTTCCATAGGTAACGTGACGATCCCAACGGCCATGAACGAAGCCATCAAAGCTGCCACCTGGGGAAGACCCGCCCCGTTTTCCACCAGTGTCGCACCAAGTGGAAACACCACAAAGCTCGGGATAAGAGAAACAGAACCAATGACCGTGGAGTAGACGACCCCCATGATGCCAGATTCCCTCCCGACGATGGAAGAAATGAGTTCAGGAGTGAGAATGGATAAAGATAAGCCGACGAACAGCATAATCGCCAGCACATCAGGCATAATATTGCTGAACATTTTCCACGCCTTCAGGATGGCTTCTTTCGTCTTTTCCCTATCTTTCCCGAATGAAATACCGGTTAAGATAAGAGCGGTTCCGTAAAGAATCAGACCGTTAATCATGGTCGGGTCCCTTCTTCCATTCCTCATATTTACCTAAGAAAAAGGATAAGTTCTTGATTTTGCTTTCAATATCTTCATGAAAGTCCTCCAATGTCCTTTTTCCCGTTTCCGTAATCCGATACATCTTGATCGGCTTCTCCCCTGATGTATCAAAATAAGATTCAACGGCCCCTTCCGTCTCCAATTTTTTCAGAGTGCGGTAAATGATCGCACTGTCAATCGGGTTGACCGGAATCTCGTCCTGACACTTCTGTAGAAGCTGCCCACCGTAGCAATCCCCCTCTGTTAAAAACATCAAAAGAAATGCGCCTGTATGTCTTCCTGTATGTTTCATCTATGATGACCTCCTACATTATGATTTAAACTGTTAAAAACAGTATACCGCTAATAACAGCACACTGTCAATAACAGTATATAAAATGGAAGTAACAACGAGTTCAACATGATACAATAAACAAGAAAGTATCATTTAAAAATCAGGAGGGAATACCATGTTCACATCCAAAAACGATTTCCTACAAGAATGGAAACAAGAATCCGCAGTCACCCAAAAGGTAATGGACGCACTGACGGACGAGTCACTGAAACAGGAAGTGGCACCTGACCTGTACAGCATCGGAAGCGTTGCCTGGCACATCACCGGAGCTACATACTACTTCCCGGCACAAGTCGGCATCACGTTTGAAGTGCCGGACCTTCGCAAAGAAGCGCCGCAGTCCGCTGCAGAAATCAGTGAAACCTATAAGCTCGTCAGCGACCGTCTCGTAGAAGCCGTTTCTGAGCAAGTGTCAGATGAAAAGATGAACGAAATGGTCAATCTCTTTGGAATGGAAATGCCGGTTCAAGCCGTATTCCGCCTGTTGATTCAGCATCAGGCTCATCACCGTGGTCAATTGACGGTCCTCATGCGTCAGGCTGATTTGAAAGTGCCTGGCGTGTATGGTCCGAGCAAGGAAGAAATGGAAGCGATGAAGGGTTAACGAGTGAGGGACAGCCGGCGAGTGCCGGCTGTTTTTTTGTCGTGTGCACGGGGACGGTTCTTCTGGTGTGCACGGGGACGGTTCTTCTGGTGTGCACGGGGGTGTGCACGGGGACGGTTCTTCTGCTTCCATTTTCTCCGAAGAAGAAGCACGAGAACCGTCCCCATGCTTCATTTTATGTTTGTAGCCTGAAGTCCCGTGTCGCATGCAGGGCCGCTTTGAATTTTCGCACGAAGATCCTGGATGAAAGACTCCGCATCCTCCATATAAATCAACGCCTTCTTCACCATTTTCCTCTGCCCGAAATACCCTCTCGCCTCAATCGGTTCCTTGAAGATGATTTCATACCTCAATTCATCGATCATCCCGAAGACGCGGGTGAACACCCTTGGCAGCATGGCGACATGAAACACATTTTTCTCATGGATGATGCCCCCGCTTTTTGCATATTGGGTCCTGGCCGGCTGAATGGCCGAAACATCCTCTAGGTTAAAACAAAGAGACCTCCGCACGCCGATTTTCATCTGGACCCCGTTTCCCTTGAACGCAATCGGGGAGTTCCGGACAAGATTATAGTCCCCGAGCATATAAAGAATGCTGTAGACATGCAGCACGACAAGAATATCCGCCCGAAGAGGATCCACGTCTTTTAAATAGTAATGAAACGCGAACGCTTCGATCACCTGTTCATGAAGAAGCGCGATGAACAGCCAGAAATAGTTGGAGCCTTTGTGATAGGCATAGGTTCCTTCAGTCTGCCTCACTTTCCACTTGAACAATGCATAGTAGAAAACAATTGCCTCTTTCTTTAGAATCGTGATGAAGGGATTCTTCTCCATGTGGCCTCTTCTATATTTTATAAAAAGAATGATGGCACCGATGTCCGCCAGTACAATCAGGATAACGAGTGAGATGGTGAGTTGAGTATCCATGGCCTTCCTCCTTTAGGTAGTGACTGATATCAGTCAGACAAATCCTCTTTCGAACGAACATAAAACCATATATATCCTTTTATGGAATTATCATCTTAAATGTAAGATATCCTGTGTAGGATGTATAGGATTATTTACCGTATTTTCTTAATAGACAAGGGATTGTGACAGAATGGTTAATAAATGGAAACTAGGGAGGAGTTTTATAAGGAGAGGAAGTTGGCTTGTTTTAAACGTAAAAGCCAGGTGGACAGTCTATCATGTTCACCTGGCTTTTATTACGACCTATGCTCTTTTTCTTATTTCAAATTCCCCTTCATCCAAGCAGCAATCTGCTGTTCATCCGTGGTCGGCTTCTGCTCAAGCTCTCGGATCACCCGCCCTTGCCTCTCAGTTGAATGGTTTTGACTTAGCTTCGCCTTTCCTTCCATCTGATTGATCTTAATCTTGAACCCTTGTACTCCCTTGCTCATACCGGCGATCAGCGCAGGGTCAAGATTCCCCAGGCTGTAGGAACTGTCGGGGGCTTCGAACGTTGATACCAATTCATGTAGCGATTCGACGAGCTCATGGTCGTCCTCGACAAGCTCGACTTCTCCGTACATATGGACCGATACATAGTTCCAGGTCGGGACGGTTTGATTCGTCTCGTACCAGGACGGGGAGATATAACAATGAGGACCGTGGAAAACGGCCAGCACCGTTTGCTGTTCGATTTCTTTCCACTGGGGATTCGGCCGGGCAAAGTGTCCGTATAAGTGGGTTTTTTCCTTGTTTAACAGGAGCGGTAAGTGCGTCGCAACAGGCTTCCCATCGTGCTGGGAAAAAAGCGTTGCAAAGCTGTGATCTTGGATGATCTTGTTCGCTACCGATTGATCCGTGATCATAAAGTCTTTTGGAATATACATTGTGATCCACCTTTCTTTTTAAGAAAAAGGAAGCAGGAGAACCGTCCCCTTGCTTCTTTAAAACCCAAATCTCTCTTTTGCCTCTTCACTTGCATCGGGCAGCTCCATTCCTTTTTTCCAGATCAGTGTTCTGTCATCAGATGTTCCGAAATAGATCGCTTTGATTTTCTGACTCCGGATGTTTTCCTGTTCGGGGATATCGATGAAATCATACCCTTTCTCCAAAGTAGATAGAGGCTGTGCTTTCTCCTTCACAACCGGACGCTTCGCAGTGATGTAGAAGTCCCCGTTGTCGTCCAGGCTGTATTTTAGGGTATTGACACTGTAACCATCATCTATGTTCAGGTGATACATAATTTTCCCGTCTCCCGTTTCACTGACATCACTGATTTCCGCCTTGTCTGCCGGTACACTGGTGATCTGCCATTGGAATAAGCCGAGATAGGCGAGAAATAGAAATGCAAAGGTCAAGGCGGAGATGGAGATCCCTTTCACAAATGACTTCTTCCTACCCTGTTTCCAAGTAGCGGCCATCCTTTTGATGAGGCGGTCATCGGTTGTTGAATCCACTCTCTTTTTTTCCGTGATGGGCAGGTCTGCCTTCATCCGCTTCCATTTCATTTGACACTGTTCGCAGTGTGAAAGGTGCTCTTCTACCATATTCTTGCTTTCCTCACTGCATACGTCATCTACATAAAGCGGCAATATATCCTCAATGATTTCACACGGTACTTCCCTCATCGTCATTCCTCCTTTACTACATCCTGTATTTTTTGTTTTGCCCGGTAAAACGTGACCCTTGCCCAGTTTTCTGTCTTTCCGAACAGCTCACTGATTTCCCTGAACGAAAGCTCCCCGAAGATCCGCAGGGTGAATACTTCCTTATATGGTTCAGCCATGGAATGAAGGGCTTTATGGACAAGGAAGGCGGCTTCTTTGCTTTCCATCAGCTTCTCGAGGATCAAGTCACCGGGTTGGTCCTTCCCCTCTTCCGTGACATACCGCTTTTGCTTGGAGTAATGGGTGAAGTATGTATTTTTCGCAATCTGGCACAGCCATACGTTCATCTTAGAATGGCCTTGAAATGAATCCATGCTCTTCAATGCTTTGAAAAACGTTTCCTGAGTGATCTCTTCCGCGAGCTTCTCATCACGGCTCAGGGAGAGTATAAATGCGTACACTTCCCGGAAATATTGATCATAAATCTTTTCAAACTCTGTCACCCGCCTGCCCCCCTTCCTAAGTAAGACTGTGATGGCGTAATTTTGTTACAAAAAAAATTCAGAACTTATATTAATCAATTTTACTGGACGGATATCGGAACGGATACAATAAAATATGCCAAGGGGAATGTTCCCTTGGCATACCATTACTTAGGGGGATGATCGAATCTCAGAGTTCCCCATTCACTTTAAACTGGCTCAAGTCCCCGCGAAGATCCCGTGACATCCCATTGAGCATGTTGACGTTGGATGCGATTTCCTGCATGGAGGCGGCTTGTTCTTCTGAAGCAGCACTGACCGTCTGTATGCTTCCCGACGTCTGGTCGGCGATGACGGCAATGTTCTCGATCATGGTCAGCATGTTGACCGTGCTTGCGTTCACTTCCTCGATGATGGCTGAGACTTCATGGGTCTGGCGGGAGACATTCTCGATGTCGCCGGTGATTTCCTTGAAGCTGTCCCCTGTGCGGTCGACCATCACGATGCCGCTTTCGATGATGGTCCTGCCTTGGTTCATCGATTGGACCGCTTTGTTCGTTTCCGATTGGATCTCCCCGATGATGAGGCGGATCTTGTCCCCGGCATTCCCGGATTGCTCGGCAAGCTTGCGGACTTCTTCTGCCACTACCGCAAATCCCTTGCCGTGTTCACCGGCCCTCGCAGCTTCAATCGTTGCGTTCAGTGCAAGGAGATTGGTTTGATCGGCAATGCTCGTGATCATCTTGACGATTTCGCCGATTTGATCCGATTTACTATCAAGGGCCTGAAGTAATTCGGATGTCTCCCCAACCGACTGTCGGATTTCCTGCATGCGTTTCACCGTATCCACTGCTGCCTCATTTCCTTTTGCTGCCTTAGCACTTGCCGACATGGACGTTTTAGCGACGGATTGGATGGCTGCAGCCGATTGTTCCATTCCTTCTGCGATTTCCTTGGAAGCAATCACGAGTTTTGCCGAGCTTTTTGCCTGCCCCTCGGAACCCGCTGCCACCTCCTGGATGGTCGACGTGATGGCATCAATCGCTTTGGTATTTTCTTCTGCGATGGAATTTAACTGGGTTGAATAATCACTGACCTTTATCACCGTCTGGTTGGATTTATCAAGGAGATCACCGAGGTTCGCAACCATCTTATCAAATGAATGGGACAGTCGGCCGATTTCGTCATTGGACCGGCTATTTACGGCTACCGTCAAATCACCTTGAGCCGCCTGCTTGATGGCTCCTTCTACTTTGTTCAATGGATTGATGATGAGAAAACGTACAAATAATGAAATGATCGTTGTGGTCACAAGTAATGATATGAGTGTGTTGACATAAACACCGTAACTGCCATCGATGTAGTCTTTGATGAGGCCGTTTATGTAAGCGGAGATGGGGGTGCTGATCAGCAAGCTGATGACGATCGAAGCGATCATCTTGAAATCGATCCGTTGTAATCGTCTCAGTGAAATTGCGGAAAAATCTGTCAATTCAGGGGACTTCTTTGCTTTTATCGTACTCATTCTCATTTCATCCTTTCGACAGTCCAGCCGCCATATTTTATTGTTTTTACCTTGAACCCCAAACGACATATACCTTCCTTTCCCTTAAAATTCCAATTATTTTTGGTATTACATTTTAACCTTAGCACTTCTGACACGTTTCGACAATTATTTTATTACGCTAAAACGAAAAATAAGTAATCCGAAAGATCTAATTTTAGAATTCCTCATCAAGCCATCATCCACCTTTTAAAAAACAACCAAGGGACCTGTCCCCGCGGTCCCCCATGTGCTATAGTATCCTAGTATCAATTGAGAACGGAGTGAGCATATGAATTCAACAACGAAAGAAATCACACTGATCATTATCGGCTCCTTATTCTTCGCCCTCGGGGTCAATTTGTTTGCGATTCCGAATGAGCTTGGGGAAGGCGGCGTGACGGGGATTTCGATGATTCTTTACTATGTATTCGATTGGTCGCCGGGTATCACGAACTTCGCCATGAACGGGGTTCTGCTCGCGATCGGATATAAGGTTTTAAATAAACGGGTAACCTGGTACACCATGCTTGCCATCTTCTTTACCTCCCTCTTCATTCAATTAACAGAAGGGATGGGGGACTCTGTCGACATTATGCTTGGCACCGTGTTTGCCGGGGTGTTCATCGGGATCGGACTTGGCCTTGTCCTGCGTTCAGGCGGGACGACAGGTGGATCCACGATTGTGGCCCGCATGCTCAACCAGCGATTCGGATGGGGTGTCAGTACGAGTATGTTTGTGTTCGATATTATTGTCGTCCTCAGTTCCATGTTCGTCATCGGAATTGAAAACACGATGTACACCGGGATTTCCATCTATATCAGCACAAAGATCCTCGATTACCTGATCGACGGATTCGATACACGGAAGGCGGTCACGATCATCTCCCAGGATACCGATGCCATCGCCGAGAAAGTCAGCGCCAAAATGGACCGTGGCGTCACCATCATCAACGCAAGAGGTCACTATTCAAAAGCGTCGAAAGATATCTTATATGTCGTGATCAACAAACAGGAGCTCTTCTTACTGAAGAAAATGATCCAGCAGATTGATGAGAAAGCATTCGTTGTCGTTCACGATGTGCGGGATGTGTTTGGGGAAGGATTTACGTTTCCTAAGACGTAAGCATGGGGACGGTTCTCGTGCTTCCTTTTTTTACAGAGGGACAGGTTCCTTGGCACCATCCAAAAAGGCGGGAAGACATGGGTCTGAATCGTTCTGTCTTATGGTGGTTTTATAAAGATATGTGTCGTATCGAGTAAAAAAGGAGAACTCGCCATTGGCGAGTTTCTTTATTCTACTTATGAAACGGTACATCAAATAGATGATGGCCCATGATAGAAGAACCTGCAAAAGTAAAATAAGCGGAGATATTCCGGTTACATTCAGTAGGGTACTTGTTTTTGGGGTAAATAAGCGGAGTTTTTCCGCTTACGCACAGAAAAATCACCTATTTTTTGTTCTTTTAAGTAAATAGGCGGAATTTTTCCGTCTAATTCAGCCTTTCTTAAGTCGTGATGACGAATTAAGCGGAATTTTTCCGCCTATTCTCCCGACCGATAAGTGCGGTCCCTCTAGTGCTCTGGTCAATTGATGTATCCACCGAAAACGGAATCGCATAGCCTAGGTCATCCAGCTTTTCTTCATTCTGACCTTGCCTATTCCCTTGAAATCGGAATTTCAAGGGAAACCATCTTCGACCCCTCTTTTGCTGAGTAGTAAAACAACCCCACTCTTGTGACTAATTCATTTTTAAACGTAATGGTAAATTCACCCCAGGCAGGGGCACCATCTGTTTGGTAGTTGCTTGTTTCCACTTCGTTGTCCCCAGCATAAAGAGCATATTGAAAGACCCCTTCAAACACTCGTGCCTTCCCAGTGAACATGACTTCATCACCAGACTGAGTGACTGCCACAGCTTTAAAGACCTCATTCTCATAAATCATATTCCCTACATACTACCGTATCACCATCTCCATGCTTCTCTCATTTTCAATCCGTCCATTTACACCTTTTTAAAAAAATTGATGACTTTCTGTAAAAATACCGAAAAAATAAAACATGGACAGGTTCCTTGGCTCATTTGGGCCTGGGAACCTGTCCCTCTTTTAACCTCTGTAAACATTCCACCACAATTCCCGGCTGATCTTTATGTACCTCATGGTCACTCCCCTCCGCAATGACAAGTTCCCCCATTTCTGATAACTGTGCAAGCCCTAGTTGCAGTTCACGCCACTCCTGTTCATGAAGCAAAGCTTCCTCTTCCGGTATGCCATATTCAATGTAAGGCTTGGCAGAGAGTTCTTCATCTCTTGCGATGACAATCAGGGGGATATTCGGAAACGATTTACCAGACTTGATTTCGGTGCAGCTCGTGGACCAGTTGGTAAATTCATCGGCAATCGTCTGGTAGAGGACAGGATTTGTAAGAAACGCTTCCTCCTCATCTGACCATTCGTTATTCCTTTCTTTATACGATTCTTCCAATTCAGCTCTGCTGTTTCCTGGTTGAACTCAGAATGTGTTAACATACATCCACTCCCCTTCCAAATGCAACAGTGGGGCAGGTCCAGAGTCTCAAAACGAGCCGCGGTACCTGTCCCTCTGGTTTTATACTTTCCTAATCGCCGCAACCGCCTCAATTTCCACCAACTGATCAGTATATCCGAGCACTGTCACTCCCGATAATGTACTCTGAACGTCATGATCCCCAAACTCTTTTCTTATCGCCTCCCAAGCTGTCACTAAATCGGACCGATGATGAGACGCAACTAGGACACGGGTGTAGACGACGTCCTTCAAGGAGGCACCACTCTCTTTCAGTACTTCCTTCATATTTTCCACACACAGCTTGGCCTGAAGTGCGTAATCCTGTGCATGAGGAACGTCCCCTTTTTCATTCAGAGGACAGGCACCGGCTAAAAAAAGGATGTCCATGTCTGAAGGGACTCGTGATGCATAGGCATAATCAACATGGGCTAAATGTGCTGATCGGATAAAGGATATATTACTAGTCATAGTGTTCCTCCCATTTGTTCTTACGGGACCTGTCCCTATGGTTTCTTTTAATCTATTAAACTAAACCTAACACCTCACATACTTCCGCTTAAACCCGATTCGCCCCTTCTCCACCTGTTTCTGAATATCATCGGCAGACTTCAGGACACTATTTTTCTTCCCTTCCCTGACCATCTCGACAGGACCGATTTCCTTTGCGGTCTCGAGGGCCTCTTCATGAAGGGGAACATACGACACCCCCACGGTCCCGACGAAGTTATTCATCGCCGATTTCGTCCGTTCCGGTGCATCGTGGATCGTGTCTTTCACTTTCTGGAGCATTCCCCTAAGCTTCTCTTCGGAAAACTCTTCGTCCTTCCGGTTCCCGAGGAGCCAGCAGTAGCAGCTCCAGCCCGCGGACATTTTCAATTCGTCCCCGCTTGCAATCCACTTATCTGCCACATCCTGCGCAATGTCGGCTTCTGACAAGGTGACCGCCACCACGTAATCGGACAGCATATAGAAGTACGCCACTTCGATCCAGCGGTCAAAGTCCGCTTCGGTCATCACTTCCGGGTCGGCAATGACGCCGGCAAAGTACATGGCATCGTAATTTCCCGTAGCGTATAACTCCTCTGCCAGGGCCTGATCCTTCTTGATTTCCTTCGCCATCGGCTTCATGGCACCAGTTGCGACGCCAAATACCGGCTCACGGGCACCGTTCGATAGGTACATTTTCTTCGTTCGTTCCTTGCCGAGGGCTTCCAGTTCCTTCATCACGGTTTCCAGATCCATTCCATCCACTTCCTTTATTTATCCATCTTATATGTATTCTTCTTACATCGCCCTGTCCCTTTTATTTTTTCTATTTTTCACGAAAGCGATGAGAAGGAGGAGAATCGGAGTGACGACCAGCAGAGGCAAATGCAGCACGTACATGGCTACCTTCAGCCCTTCATGGATATGTTCCTGGAAATTGCTCGCAATCGACATCGACATGAATAGGACAATCAGACCGAGTGGATAGGCGAGTCGTGATGGCGATTGAATCTTGAATACGCTTGCCGTTCCGATGACCGCCGCATAAAAGAAGATGCTGATCTTCAAGAAAATCCCAATCACCAATCCAAGCATAAAGAAGACATCCAGGCGTTCCAGAAAGTCGGCCACCTGTATCGACTGGACCGTACTAAGAAGGGGGAATTGGGAACGGGCCGTCAGATCCACCCCAAGGACACTGATATTGATGAGCATGGTCAGGATCAGGTTGATGCCACTCAATCCCGTGGCACAAAACATCGTCAACTTCGCCTTCTTGGGATTATTCAAATACGGCAGGATCATCGTAAAGACAAAGGCTTCCGTAAACGGGAAATACAAGGTTTGGGTGAAAGTCACTTTCAGGACTGGCATCAATCCTTCTTCGAGGACCGGCTGCAGGTTGGTGAAATCGATGAGCCCGGAAACGACGATCAGGATGAATCCAACGACCGACAGTGTAAACATGAACATAAACAGCAGTTCTCCCGACCGTCCGATGACTTCGATCCCCTTCCGGACCGTATAGATAATAACCAGCATCAAGAGGGCATTCGCAATGAATAACGGAGTTTCCGGATACGCAAAGGTCAGCAGCATTTCACCAAAGTCCCGGAGAACCCTTGACGCGTCATACATAAAATAAAATAGATAAAGAAAGGCAAGGGCCGTCCCTGCCACTTTTCCGAGAATCTTCTGCATGTATTCCGTCGGCAGGAGGTCCGGATAATACGTGTACAGTTTGTGATAGACGAGCAACAGGACGAAACTTGCGATCATCCCGAACATGATTGCAAGCCACGCATCCTGTTTCGCATCGATGGCAAGAGGGACGAGTAAAGAGCTTCCCATTTCAAATAACACCATTAAGACAAAGAGCTGAATGTTACTGATGTTCGCCTTTTCCACTTTACGTGTCCCTCCTTTTCCTCACGCTTCTTCTAAGCTTGAAAGAAACGATTTATTCCGTAGTCCGGCCCGTCGGATGTAGGCTTCCACCGTAACATCCACCTTCACATCCGGAAAATAAACCTCGTTCCACATCTCTTTAAGCCTATTCCAATCATCCGGTCTCGAACGGCGGATGACTTGGTCAAAACCAAAGATGTCCGCTTTATTGGCTTGGGCCTGCTCGATCGCTTTTTTTATTTCTCCTTCAATCGCTTTTTCGACCTTTTTTTCCATTTGTGGAATCATCTTACCATCGGTGATGTCGATGGGCTCACTCATCTCTCCTATGCTTCCTTCGACCCGTGTGTGAATCGAGACATGTGGCCGGCCGTTCTTCATAACGCCTGACACGGTCGTTTTTTGCCGGTTCGTTTCATAGGCGATGGCTTCTTTCTTTCCTTTCCAATCAATGTTGATGTCCGTCCCCTGGATCTCATCCCTGATCCACACGGTTCCCCTTGCCGATTTGCCGTATTGCCAATCGACTAATTTCCCGTCTTTGATAATCCCGATCCCACTGGCTTCAAGGGTGGCTTCAGGTTCACTTCCCTGGATATTTTCAGGCAGGCCTGCTTGCTTTGGGTCGCCAATAAGACGAAACCCCGAGACAACGGTCGCCCCTTTGGATGAATGAAGCCCTTTCATCACGTCCTGAATCGACGTCTTTACATTATGTCCCCACTTCTTCTGGGAGAATTCCAATGTCTTCAGCACCTTATTTGCAGGAGTCTTATCAACGGGGGTCAAGGTACGGAGCAGATCTTCAGCCGAAGAATGATTCGCGATCACCATCGTCGTCGTGATCCGGAATTCATGATCCCGGTCGATGGCATCGATGAAAGTCGCTACTCCCTCTTCCCTCGCAAGCTCCTCCCCGATCACGACCAGATTGGTATGGGCATAATACAATCTCCGGGAGATCTTGCTGGATGCGCGCCTGCTTGCTTCTACTAAATTATTCCCCATAGCCGAATAAATCGTCACTGGTGGGCTTTGAGTACTGCCGCCCCACATGCTTCCAGCCACGTTCCCGGGATTGATGATCTGAAGGGTCATGACATACTTCCCGTCCTCCGTTTTATCCACACCCATTGCGGCTACGATGGCAAGGTCGGTCAACTCTTTCTTACTCCAACAGCCCGAAAGAAAAAAGGAGATGGACATCACGATGAAGAGCATCTTCATTTTACGAGCCATTGTGATCGCCTCCTTTGCCGTCTCCTTTGACCATCGTACGGGAGGCAGGGGATTCAGGGCCTTGATTGGCACCTTCCCGAACCGCATTCGCACTTATGAGGCGCGGTCTCTGACGGAGGGTCCACCAAGGCAGCCGCACAAAGGTATCTTTATTATTCACCGGGATGAACGGAGCAAACGGGGCCATATAAGGCACACCGAAAGAACGGAGACTGCATAAATGGACGACCATCAAAAGGAAGATCAATATGATCCCGTAGAATCCAAAGGTCGCGGCACCGATCATGAATAAGAAGCGGATCAGACGCGCCGAAATCGCCATATCAAATGATGGCGTGGCAAAACTCGCAATCGCCGTGATCGATACGATAATGACCATCGCCGGTGACACAATGCTCGCTTGCACGGCTGCCTGTCCGATGACAAGGGCACCGACGATCGAGACGGCAGAACCGATCGCTTTCGGCAACCGGATCCCCGCTTCCCTCAGGATTTCAAACGTGATTTCCATCAGGAGGGCTTCCACGAATGCCGGAAACGGAACCGATTCCCTCTGGGCGGCTATCGCCACAATGAGCGTCGTCGGCACCATTTCCTGGTGAAAGGTCGTGACCGCCACAAAGGTCGCAGGGGCAATGAGGGAAATCGTGAACATCAAGATGCGCAGCAGCCGGATCGATGTCGCAATATCAAAACGGGCATAATAATCCTCTGCCGACTGAAAAAATTGAATGAATAGGGCAGGAGCGATCAGCACAAAAGGGGTTCCATCCACAAAGATGGCGATCCGCCCCTCAAACAGATTCCCTGCCACTACATCCGGCCGTTCCGTGTTGAAAATCGTCGGAAACGGCGTCATCGTTTGATCTTCAATCAGTTGTTCGATATACCCCGATTCCAAAATGCTGTCGATGTCG
This sequence comes from Rossellomorea sp. LJF3, assembly GCF_037046045.1. Classification (NCBI taxonomy): domain Bacteria; kingdom Bacillati; phylum Bacillota; class Bacilli; order Caryophanales; family Bacillaceae; genus Rossellomorea; species Rossellomorea sp. LJF3. Next base: position 25,977 of record NZ_JBANLY010000014.1, read on the forward strand.
ATCTTCTTCAATCGCTGCCGGATCTCCTCGATCACTTCTTCATTGGCAATGCCATGTATGTACATCAGCGTCACGTCGGTCTTCGTCACGCGGCCGATCTTCATGGATTCAAGCCATAAATCAGGGGTCTTGATGATGCGCCGTACCATCGCCGTATTGGTCCCGATCGATTCCGTAAACGCCCCCTTTGGCCCGCGGACGACCATTTGAGTGGTGGATTCCGAAATGGAGCGCGTTTCGCCCCCTTTCGTGCAGGCACTCAACGCCTTCGCAGTCCCGTCCACCAGGACAATCGTGTCACCTCCCATCAACGAGCCAAACAGCTCCACCCACTTATCGGTCGATGACATATTCCCCACCGTCATCATGTCTTCCGAAATCAGACTGATCGCATCGTCTTCATTCAACTCTTCCTTATGATCATCCTTCATCATGGACTGCAGCAGGAACTCCTGAATCGATTGATTGTCGACGATCCCTTCTACATACACAATCGCCGTTTCAATAGAGGCCTCCTTTCCCATTTTCAACCGGCGGATGATGACATCTGGACTGTTCCCCGTTTTTTGCCGGATCATATCGAGGTTGACGGATAATGAACGTTGTATATATTCTTCCGAGGTATCAGAAGCTTGGTTTTCTGGTTGTTGGTTCTTCTTTGGTTTACGGCCTTTAAAGAACGAAGACATAGATCCCGGCACCCTTCTCTCATTTTTTATTACTGTAACCATAAGAGGGATATTTATGTAATTTTTAACAAAGGAATGAACCTCCATCCATGGGAAGAACCTAAGGGAAGGAGCGTGATCTGCATGAAAGTCATGGGTATTACACTATTAATGATGGGATGTTTAATGGGGTTTTCATTAGGCCTCGATATTCTTCAAGGTTTCGACGTATCAAATGCCTTGCAAAATGCCGTCAGTCCCTTTCGCGTCATGGAAGTGGCCGAATTGGTTGTCCTCTCCTTCCTGCTCTTTCTCTTTTTTGGTGAAACGGCCTATGAGGTGATCAAGAAAAAAAGGGCAAACAAATAAAAAAAGATGAGCTTCTCCCCACTCATCTCCTTTTTTGCTTGATCATCCCTCTATGTGTCCTCTCGCAAATTTTTCATCCTCTCTTCCTCCATTCTTTTAAAAAACTCCATGTAAAAATTCACCATCCAAAGAAGCTTCACGCTTTCAATAACCATTCTCATCTTTTATAATGATAATTAAGAATTATTATAATTATCACACTATTTTTGTGGTAGTTTGCTTTGCCCCATATTTTAAAACAGGAAGGTGAATCGTAATGGAAAAAGAAAATCGCCCTGATCAAAAGGATCACTCCGCAGCATCCGGAGAATGTCCGTTCACTCATCACAAGGATAGTGCCATCACGACGACGACAGCTCCTGGAGGAACGACGAACAAAGAATGGTGGCCGAACATGCTGAACCTCAGCATCCTTCGCCAGCATGACCGGAAGTCCAATCCTATGGGGGAAGACTTCAATTATAAAGAAGAATTCGCAAAGCTTGACTATGATGCATTGAAGCAGGATCTCCACAATCTCATGACAGACAGCCAGGATTGGTGGCCCGCCGACTACGGTCACTACGGCCCCTTCTTCATCCGTATGTCTTGGCACGCAGCAGGTACATACCGCGAAACGGACGGTCGCGGAGGCGGTTCCTCAGGTTCACAGCGCTTTGCTCCACTGAACAGCTGGCCGGATAACGTCAACCTCGATAAAGCCCGCCGCCTGTTATGGCCGATCAAGCAAAAGTACGGCAACATGATTTCATGGGCAGACCTCCTCGTCCTGACAGGTAACGTCGCCCTTGAATCCATGGGCTTGAAGACCTTCGGATTCGGTGCCGGCCGCGAAGACATCTGGCATCCCGAGGAAGATGTGTATTGGGGCAACGAGAAAGAATGGCTGGCCGACAACCGTTACTCCGGTGACCGGGAGCTTGAGAATCCACTCGCTGCCGTTCAGATGGGTCTCATCTACGTGAACCCGGAAGGACCGAACGGCGAACCGGATCCACTGGGAAGTGCCCGTGACATCCGCGACACATTTGGACGCATGGGGATGAACGACTACGAAACCGTCGCCCTGATCGCAGGCGGTCACACATTCGGGAAAGCCCATGGAGCCGGTGATGCCGAGCTTGTCGGAGATGATCCGGAAGCTGCCGACATTGAAAACCAGGGACTCGGCTGGCTCAGCTCATACGGCAGCGGAAAAGGACGTGACACGATTTCAAGCGGTGTCGATGGTGCCTGGACAACGAATCCGACGAAATGGGATAACGGCTACTTCGACCTTCTATTCGGCTACGAGTGGGAGAAGACGAAGAGTGCAGCCGGCGCTTCCCAATGGACGCCGGTCGGGATGACTGAAGAACATATGGCTCCGGATGCCGAAGATCCGTCCATCAAAGTGAAAACGATGATGACGACGGCGGATATGGCGCTCCGCATGGATCCTGATTACGAAAAGATCTCCCGTCATTTCTATGAAAATCCGGAAGAATTCGCCGACGCCTTCTCCCGTGCCTGGTTCAAGCTACTTCACCGTGACATGGGTCCGAAAGCACGCTACTGGGGTCCAGAGGTTCCGGACGAAGAATTGATCTGGCAGGATCCGGTTCCTTCAGTGGACTACGATCTTTCCGACAGTGAAGTCTCTTCGCTGAAAGAAAAAATTCTTGATACCGGCTTAACCGTAAGCGAGCTCGTGAAAACCGCCTGGGCATCCGCCAGCACCTACCGCGGTTCCGACATGCGCGGCGGCGCGAACGGTGCCCGCATCCGCCTCGCTCCTCAGAAGGACTGGGAAGTGAACGAGCCGGCTCAGCTCGAGAAGGTACTGGGTGTCTACGAAGATCTTCAAAGCAAGCTTGATAAAAAAGTCAGCCTTGCCGACCTGATTGTTCTTGGCGGAAACGCAGGTATCGAAAAAGCAGCGCGTGAAGCAGGCTTCGATGTGACCGTACCATTCTCACCTGGACGCGGCGACGCAACGGCGGAGCAGACCGACCCTGACAGCTTCGGCGTATTGGAGCCGGTATCAGACGGATTCCGCAACTATCAGAAGCAGGAATACGCCGTCAGCCCGGAAGAAATGCTCGTGGACAAATCACAGCTCTTAGGACTGACCGCTCCTGAAATGACCGTCCTGATCGGAGGCATGCGTTCATTAGGCGCCAACCACGGCGATTCAAAACACGGCGTCTTCACGGACCGCGTCGGTGCATTGACGAACGACTTCTTCGTCAACCTCCTCGACATGGGCATCGAATGGAAACCGGCCGGCTTCAATCAATATGAAGGCCGCGACCGCAAGACCGGTGAAGTCGTCAGAACGGCTACCCGCTTTGACCTGGTATTCGGTTCGAACTCCGTGCTCCGTGCCCTGGCAGAAGTGTACGCGCAGAATGACAATCAAGAAAAATTCGTCCATGACTTTGTTGCCGCATGGGCAAAAGTGATGGATGCAGATCGGTTTGATTTAAGATAATGTATAGTGTGCCTCTTCCTTGATGGAAGGGGCTTTTTTGCACTGATCCCATTCATCACTCCTACAATTCCGTTGACAAAGCCCCCTCCCTCCATTATTATCAATATCGATAACAATCACAAAAGGATGTAATCGAATGACCCAAATAGATACCGACCTATTTCTCCACCCGGTCCGCATGCGGATCATCCAACACCTTTCAAAGGGGACCGCTACGGTACATGAGCTGAAAGAATGGATGGCGGATGTCCCCCAGGCCACCCTTTACCGGCATTTGAACCGGCTGACGAAGAATAAAATCATTCATATCGTCGATGAACGGAAAATCCGCGGTGCCGTCGAGAAAACCTATGCCATGCAGGAAGACAGCCCCTATATGACGGTGGAAGAATTGGAGCAGCTGTCAGGCGAAGAACATCTTAAATTGTTCATGACCTTTCTATCCTCCGTGACGGGACAGGCCAGGAGTTATCTCCTGAACGACCCGGATCTTGCCCGGGATTCCTTCGGATATAACCAGCTGGATCTTTACGTGACACCCGGCGAGCTCAAGGAGTTGACTGCAGGCATGAATGAGCTTCTGAGTAAATTCAAATCGAACAGACCGACGGATGAAAACGAAAAGATATCTCTCATCCAAATGCTTATCCCAGAACCCAAAGGACGTGACCACATATGATCAGAACCAAATTTTACCGAAAAGTATTCGAACTGAACGGCCATCCCATCATCGCCAAAGGATTGCGCTCATTCGCCCAATCCAAGGTGAGCAAACCGTTCATCGCTTCTTTTGCCAAAGTCTATAAGTTGAATATGGAAGAAGCCACGCGGGGACTCCGTGACTACGGATCGCTTCATGATATTTTCACGCGGGAACTGAAGTCGGATGCACGACCGATCGCCGATTCTCCGGATGCATTCGTCAGCCCGTGTGACGGATATTTATCCGTCGTCGACGACTTGACACCTGAGAGCACGTTCATGGTAAAGGGTCAGGATTACACGGTGGAAGAACTGCTGGGTTCTGCTGAGAAAGCTGCCCCGTATGCCGGCGGTCAGGTTCTCATCTTTTACTTGAGCCCGACCGATTATCATCGGGTCCACGTGCCGATCGATGCCACCGTCGAGGAAGTCTATACACTCGGGAAACACGCCGATCCCGTGAATGAACTGGGACTCACACATGGTGTCCGTCCCCTTACCAGGAATTACCGGCTCGTCTCCCGTTTTGCTGTGGCAGGATCGCCTCTTGCCCACGTCATGGTCGGGGCGCTGAATGTGAACTCGATCGTCCGGACGAATATGAGTGACGTCGTCCACCGGGGAGATCCTTACGGGTACTTTTCATTTGGATCGACGGTCGTGGTTTGTTTACCCAAAGGAAAGTTCAGCTTTACACGGGAAAAAGGACCGGTGAAGATGGGTGAAGAGATCGGGAAGTGGCATTCTTAAAAAATGGTGCCTCACTTATGCGTGGGGAGTTCTCGTTCAGCACCAGAACTGATAGATAACCGGAGAATCTCCGCTTAATTAGGAATGAAGTGTTAAAAAGGCTGAAATAGACGGAAAGATTCCGCCTATTCACTCAAAAAATACAAATATAAATGTTTTTTTCTAGGCGTAAGCGGAATATCTCCGCTTATTTATCCCCAAAACAGCTTCCATCCTATATTTAGCCGGAATATCTCCGCTTATTTCACCTTGGTTCTTCTACAACTATCAAAAAAAACGCCTGCTCCCCAAAAGGGACAGGCGTTTTTTCTATCTGACCGTACATCAAGCCCCGATACTCTCCCGTACTTCTTCCTCATTACCTTCCGTCCGCTTCTCCAACTTATACACAAGCACCCCACCGATCAGCAAAGCGATCCCGAGCAGCTTTTCCCAGGACAATGAGGACGGTTCAAACCCGAACCAGCCTCCCGTGTTGACGATGAATGCGATTGTGATCTGCGAGATAAGTGCGATGGAGATCGCATACGCCGGGCCGATCAACGTGACTCCCCTCATCAGGAAAAACACGATGCCGACACCGAACACCCCGCTGAAAAGAAATACAGGATTGACGCCGCTAAAATCAAACAGACTCTTATCTTCCATACTATAAAAAACCGGCAGCGAACAGACGAGGCCGAGTCCAAGCACCAGGCTCGTTGTGGCCCATGGTCCCGTCTTTTCACTGACACGTGCGTTGAATACGTTTTGCAGGCTGATTAATATTCCTGCGATGATGGCTAATCCGATTCCAAACATGTGAGACCCTCCTTATTCATAGATGTTTCCCTTCGCAAGGCTGCTGAGTTTATCCAGATCCTTGATGGTGATGGAACCGTTGACCCGTTCGATGAGGTCATCCGTCGCCATCTTCTTCAGCACCCGGTTCAGGTGTCGGTAGCTCGTGCCGATCCATTCGGCGAGCTCCATGAGGTTCGACGTATGCATTTCCTGATGGAACATGGTCCCTTCCCCCGCTTCTGATATCGACAGCAAATAGCTTGCGAGGCGCACTTCGACGGGGTACAGCATATGCATGCTCGTGATATGAGATTCCGTGTAAAACTTATGGGCCACCGTATCAAACAGAAAGCGCATGATGGCGGGATTTTCCTTCTCAAGAGCGGCCAAATCATCGAAACAGACCGACAGGAACACCCCGTCCGTGACGGCTTCCACCGAATTGAGGACTGCCGTTCCCTTCGAATATTCCACATCCCCGATCAGGGCCAGGGGCCGCTTGAACCGGTTGATCAACAGCTTGCCTTCCGGTGTATGGGTGAAAATCTTGATCTTCCCTTCCATGAGGAAATACAGTTCATCTAGTTCCTCCCCTGTGGAAAATAGGACATCCCCTTTTTCAAAGGAATAGATGTTGATATGTTTTCTGAATTCAACCGGAAATAAATCGTCCAGCTCAAATTGAGCGATATATTGGTCTGGATTTGCACCTTGAATTTCTTTCATCGTCCGACTCCTTTTCTACAATTGAAACAGGATGACTCCTGCAAGCATCATCGTAAGCCCGACCACCTGCCGCGTTGTAACCGGGATTTTCTTTTCCCCGAACCATCCTTTAGACTCGATGAGAAAGGCCGTCCCGATCTGTGCCACAAGCAGGATCGCAATCGCTGCTGCCGGCCCGATGCTGTGGATCGCCGTCAGTTCCGAGAACACCACGATCACGCCGAACGTGCCTCCGATCAAATATAGAAACGGCACCTCTCTGAAGCTCTTCCCTTTTCCATCCCTTGTTTTCATATAGATGGTCATCGAAATCGCAAACGCCACGAGGTGGACCATCGACGTCGTATGCCACCCGCCGATCGCGTCACTCATCCGTGCATTAAAGATCCCCTGCATCGTAATGCAAAGCCCCCCAAACAGGGCAAATAAAGTACCTTTCATCGTACAACCTCCTATTCTTTGTTCTATTAAATAGGAGGTTGTGGTTTTGTGAAAGGACATATGTCCTAAGGTTGTGCCGATGGGGGATTGGGTATGCGTTTTCATGTGTGATTCCTGGCGCACAGGGATCATTTATCGACGAAATGTTGATTATACCGTAAACGTAAAAAGATCCACACCTTCAATTGAAGATGCAGATCTTTTTACGTTTACTCGCTATTCCCACTATATCAGCGAAATTCTCATTTAACAGCGATTCCCCTAAAGAACGCACCTCTAAGGTGAACCCGGAGGATTATACTTCGGGGGAACTCGCAGCCAGCCCCTTGATATCATCACGTTCTTTAATGGTGCAGCGATTTTCATCAGGTTGATCTGGATGGAAAAGAACATCAGTCCGACATCGGTCCGGACGGTCTTGGACATGGCCTGAGCGCAATAGGTGATGGATGTTGCCACTTTAACTGAGATGAGATTCGCAATCTCATCATCCGACAACTTGACCCCTTCCGGCACGGCACTTTGTTCTGACAGTGGTTTCTTAGGATTGACCAAGGGCAATGGGACTCCTTCTTTTAAAAGGAACTTCTCTATTTTTTTCGTATCCAGCATGCTTGCTTCCAATGCGCTCTCTAACACATGTCTCAAATCTTTGTCCGTCGTGGTGTTCAGTCCCACCTGATAGAGGGCATGGGCTTCGTGAAAGGCTGTGAAGGCGGTCCAAAGATCCATCACTTCACCAACATGGAGCGGGGGCTTGGGTGCTTCATCTGTAAAATTTTTCATGATGGCTGATATCGCTTCAAATACGTGGGTCATTCTTCTACCTCCTGATTGCTTGTCGCTACTATTATTCCTTATTATTTGGCTGTCATGCAGAAAAAGGGAAAGGTACCGAGGACCCCACTGGTCCAGAGTGCCTTTCCCTTTGCATGTGGTATAGGAAATGGTGCATTTATCAGCAGAATTTTCAACATCTCAGCAATCTTCCCCTACTCTCCAACACCCAATCCCCACTTCACATATCCCATCAACCACTCGGTCTGTTCCTTCAATTGGATCGTCTCAGAGTCGAGGATCGCATGGTCCATCGCCATCCCATCGATATGGGAAATGATGCTTTTGGCAATCACTTCAGGCTTAAATCGGGGTGAGAATTCCCCTGCCTTGACACCTTCATGGATGATGTCGACCGTCATTTGGTAGGCCTGAAGGAATCGTTTCCTTGCGTGTTCCTTCCTGCTTTCATCGTTGCGTCCAGTAATGAAATATTCAAGCTTGGAAGGGGCCAGGGCGTCCATGTCATTGGTTGCCTCTTTGCTTTCCCCGAGAAAACTCATGAGCAGGACGTCCCAATAAGAACCCTGCTGCTTCCTCATCTCCTGAATGGATCCTTCGACAACCTCCATCAGCTCATCTTCAATCAAGGCTTCGAAAAGATCCTCTTTATTTTCAAAATATTGATATAATCCTCCCCTGCTGACGCCGGCCCGTTCCATGACGTGCTTCATGGTGGTGTTTTCATAGCCGTGCTCGCAGAAGACTTCCCGTGCGGCTTTCAATAAGTTAGAGCGGCGTTGCTCCTTGTGCTCCTGACTGACTTTCGGTGACATCCGTCTCCTCCTCTACTTTATGTCTTACTGCAATGGATACGAAGAATAATACGATCAATAATGAACCGGTGATGATGAAAGACGGAATGATCCCGATCACCGTGGCAAGGGCTCCCCCTGCGAGCGGTCCGATAATGGTCGCCGTTGTGGTGGTACTGTTGACGACACCGAATACCCTGCCCGTCATGTGAACCGGTGTTTTCTCCTGGGTCGCTGCCTGGAACGGGATGAAGACGAGGCCGGCAGATGCCCCTGCCATCATTCCCAGCACCGGGACCCACAGCATGGACAGACTCAAATCATAATGCGTCAGGATCCCCATCAAACCAAATCCCAACCCGATGCCGAATACCCCGATACACATATAGACGAATGCATTATAATCGGTCTTTTTCGATAGATAGATGCCTGTGATCAGCATCCCGACACCCGCGCTTGCCACGAGATATCCCAGAAGATTCGGTGAAACATCCGTCAACTGGCGCAGCAGGACGATGAACTGAGAATCCGATAATTGGAGAATCAATAAGCTGATCCCCAGTAAAAACAATCCATATAATAAGAAACGGCTTTTCTTAATGAACGAGAATCCGACTTTGATTTCCTCTTTGAAGGAAGGTCCGTCCCCCTTCTCCTCTTCCACTTTCACTTCTTTCACGGCTTTTGGTAAAAGGAAGATGAAGATCGCAGACAGGAAAAAGGTGGCGGAGTCCAGATAGAAGACATTGTACGTTCCGATCAGGGACACGAGGATCCCGCTTACGAGGGGCCCGATGACCTTCGTACCTGAATCGATGGTGGATGAAAGCGACATGGCCCCCTTGATGTTCTCATCTGCCACAAGTTCCTTCAACTTCCCATTCTTCGCCGGAATGAACACAGAAGAGAAGATCCCCGTCAGGAACAAACAGCCGTATACCATCCACACATTCGTCGCCAGGGTCAGGAGCAGAATCAGCACACCCCTCACCAAATCGGAAAACACCATCAACGTCTTCCTCTCCATCCGGTCCGCAATCGTTCCCGTGATTGGTCCGAATAAAGCCATCGGCAGCGCCAGACTTAGAATGATCAACGACATCTGCATCGGTGTTGCTTCCCATTTTAACCCAACCAGCGTAATGATCGCCACAATACTCAACCAATCACCCAAACCCGAAATCGCCTGCGCCGTCATCAACGTAATGAACCCCTTATTTTTCCGCAAAGAAGATTCCATTTCCCATCGCCCCTTTATTAAAAATGACATTAGTGTCGTTTTCTTACTCTTAGTATATCGACACGAGTGTCATTTTGCAACCAGCTTTTTAAATTTTATAAAAAATAGGTATACTTACCTTATAAAAGGGGGCTGCATATACCTAAACCGCTTTACACCAAATAGCCTCATTCCACCAGCAGTGATCCATAATAATACCCTGCATCCTGAAGAGCAGCCTGCATATCCATATAATTCGTCAGGGCAAAATAAAGCCCAATACCTCCCAAACAGGCAATAATGATCCCAGCTGACCTAGGAACATGTTTTGTTTTTTTATAAAAAATCATTGTCGTGATGCAGACAATGACAACATATACAGCCGATATGATCATGGTGAATCGGTGAGCTGACGCTTCGTTTACCGCTTTCCGAAAACTCTTCAGTGCTTCTTCGTTTTCACTATTTTCCTGGAATGTCTTCTTCCGGTTCTCATGCCCGATTTCCCAAGTTAGCGTGCGATCTTCCATGCTCATTTGATAATGGAAACCACCCGCACTTCCTTCTTGGATCCCCTCGGATGTTTCGGCATTGATCTGCAGTGGAAAAAGTATGAGCAAGAATAGTAGTATCATAGCTTTTTTCAACATAAAATCCCCCTCTTCTAAAACAGAATCTTTTCCCTTGACAAAAAAACGCATTTATATAATAATGAATATCGAATTAGAATTATTACAATCTGTTAATGATTCTCAATCATAACCACTACTAGGAGGAATTTACACTATGTCATTAATCGGTTCACAAGTCGTACCATTTAAAGCAGAAGCATTCAAAGACGGTGAGTTCATCACTGTTACAGACGAAAGCCTGAAAGGTCAATGGAGCATTTTCTGCTTCTACCCTGCGGACTTCACATTTGTATGCCCGACAGAGCTTGAAGACCTTCAGAATAACTATGAAACTCTTAAAGAGCTTGGCGTAGAAGTGTACTCAGTTTCTACGGACACTCATTTTACACATAAAGGCTGGCACGACAGCTCAGAAAAAATCGGTAAAATCAAATACGCAATGATCGGTGATCCGTCACAACGCATCACTCGCGGTTTCGATGTATTAAATGAAGAAGATGGTCTTGCTGACCGCGGAACATTCATCATCGACCCGGATGGCATCATCCAAGCAGTTGAAATCAACGCTGGCGGAATCGGCCGTGACGCAGATATCTTAGTAAGCAAAATCAAGGCGGCACAATATGTGCGCAACAACCCAGGCGAAGTTTGCCCGGCTAAATGGCAGGAAGGTTCTGAAACACTTAAGCCAAGCCTTGATCTAGTTGGTAAATTATAAGGAGTGCTAAAACATGCTCGAAGCAGATATTAAAGCACAATTAGAACAATACCTGCAGATGATGGAAGGCGACATCGTCCTGAAAGTCAGTGCAGGTGACGATGACACGTCGAAGGAGATGCTCTCTCTTGTGGAAGAGCTCTCTTCCATGTCATCCCGCATCTCAGTGGAAACAGCAGAACTGACAAGAACACCCAGCTTCAGCGTGAATCGTCCTGGTGAGGAGACCGGCATCACGTTTGCCGGGATTCCCCTTGGACATGAATTCACTTCCCTGGTCCTTGCCCTCCTGCAAGTGAGCGGCAGAGCACCGAAAGTGGATCAAAGCGTGATCGATCAGATCAAAAGTGTCAAAGGTGAACACCACTTCGAGACGTATGTCAGCCTAAGCTGTCATAACTGTCCGGACGTGGTTCAGGCACTAAATATCATGAGTGTCCTGAACCCGAACATCACACACACGATGATCGACGGAGCTGCATTTAAGGAAGAAGTGGAACGCAAGAACGTCATGGCCGTTCCTGCTGTCTACCTGAATGCGGAATTCTTCAACGGCGGCCGCACGACTCTGGAAGAAATTCTTTCTAAAATCGTGGAAGGTCCCGGTGCGGATGAGCTATCGGATAAAGATCCGTATGACGTCCTTGTCGTCGGTGGCGGACCTGCAGGATCCAGTGCGGCGATTTATGCGGCACGTAAAGGGATCCGCACGGGAATCGTCGCTGAACGCTTCGGCGGTCAGGTCCTTGACACGATGAGCATCGAGAACTTCATCAGCGTGAAGCAGACGGAAGGTCCGAAACTTGTGGCTAGTCTTGAAGAGCATGTGAAGAATTATGGCATCGATGTCATGAACCTTCAGCGTGCAAAACGCCTCGAGAAGAAAGATCTTGTGGAGCTTGAGCTTGAAAACGGTGCAGTCCTGAAGAGTAAGAGTCTGATCATCTCGACAGGTGCCCGCTGGCGCAACATCAACGTTCCTGGTGAACAGGAGTTCAAGAACAAAGGAGTGGCATACTGCCCTCACTGTGACGGACCACTGTTCGAAGGCAAAGATGTCGCTGTCATCGGCGGAGGAAACTCCGGTATCGAAGCAGCCATCGACCTTGCAGGAATCGTCAAACACGTTACGGTCCTTGAGTTCAACTCTGAACTGAAAGCCGACGACGTACTGCAAAAACGTCTTTTCAGCCTGCCGAACGTGACCGTGATCACGAACGCACAAACACAGGAAATCACCGGTACGGATAAGGTGAACGGCATTACCTACACCGACCGTGATACTCATGAAGAGAAACACATCGAACTGCAAGGCGTATTCGTCCAAATCGGACTCGTTCCAAACACGGACTGGCTCGGCGACCTTGTAGATCGCACGAAATCCGGTGAAATCATCGTGGACAAACACGGTGCCACCAACGTCCCTGGCGTATTCGCCGCAGGAGACTGTACAGACAGTGCCTACAACCAGATCATCATCTCCATGGGATCAGGAGCCACCGCCTCACTCGGCGCATTCGACTACCTGATCCGTAACTAAAGAGATTGAGAGGTTCGTCCCTTTTTTGAGGGACGGACCTCTTTTTGTCTTGAGGGGAGAATCTTTCAGATGGGTTTGGAGGTCCGTCCCTCTCTTAGGCCCATCCCCCAAAGTCCATGACGATACCGGCTTTGTCGTCGCTTTTCTTGAATCTTGGGTAGGTGATGCATTCGGGGTCTGATTCTTCTAGGTCGATCAGGTCTGCAGCATATTTGCTGATCCCTTTTTCGAGGATGCTGCACGCTGTATATTCCCAATACGGTTCCCCCTCTGGGATCGATTCCGCCGGCAGGAATAACCCATCGGTCAAGAGGATCAGATGGGTCAGCCCGACCTTGTTGATCTTCCCGTATTCAAAATACTTGAGAGCTTCCGGCTCCCCGTTCAGGACTCCATATCCCCCTTCCGCATTGCTCAGCTGTCGGTTCGCAATCAGCTGCTCCTTCACGTGGGGCATGATTTCATCTTTTGTTCTGAACCCTCTTCGGATGCACTCTCTCCACATTTCAATCACCGTCTCTTCCAGATGCTCTACCTGCAGCCTCGTCAAGGGACGGACCTCCCCGCTTTCATAGACGGCAAGGATCATACAACCCCCGGTCTGGATGAACTCGATCCCGCTATCCTCCACGCGGACTGCTGCAAGGGCCGTCCCCCACAGCTGTTCCTTTTGATTACCATCAATTTGATATTCTGTCATTTTCATATGTAAACGTTCATTGATCCTGGTCAATGCCTCATACAATGATGGATCCCCTGACTCCATGGATTCCAACGCACCCTTCACTGTGTGGGAAGCAATGTAGCCCCCTGTCAGATTTTCTTTTGAGGTGAAAGGGACGAGGGATGATACCCCGTCTGCGACACCGAATAGGGACTGTCCCTCATTGAAGATCAAAGCATCCTCGTTTAGAGGTCCGTCCCCCTTGATGGTAATGTGGTGCAGTTTCATGTGAACACTTCCTTACCAGAAATATACTTTTTTGGGTAAAATGGGCTCCCAGGAGTTACTTAACATCGATTCTAGGAATATACCTAAATCCGACTCACTTCGGGACCACATCCCGAAACAAAAAGCGGTCCCGGCCCGTGACCACGTCCGGCGTCACCCTCTCCTCCCCGAGCTCGTATCGGATCGGAAACTCAAAGTTCGGACCGTCAAACACAAATGTATGGAACTCTCCATTTTCTCCGCACACATCACAGTTCTCAGGATAGTCTCTTAAGAAATCCGCATTATATACTCTCCCTGCAAACGACCGATCCAACTGTTCCATATCGATACAGGTAAGCACCGTCTTGAATCCACGCTCGATAAATTCACGCCCCAGTTCTCCTACGTCCCGACCCCACAACGGAAAAACCGGCGTAATGCCTGTCCCTTCTAGCATCTTCTCCCGATATGCCCGTACATCCGCAAGATGGATATCCCCGAAGATCATATGTGTGACCCCGTCCTCCAGCATCCCGGAAACGGCTTTCCCCATCCGCTCCTGATACACTTCATTCGGACAGTCCTGGGGGATCCACACCTCACGAAGCGGAATGCCAAGGGATTTCGACTGCCGCTTCAACATCTCATACCGGACCCCGTGGATCGATACCCGGTCGAACCCTTCCGTCAGCGTCACGAGGAGCGAATCCACCTCGTATTCAGGATTTTGATGTATGTTATATAATGCCAGAGTGGAATCCTTTCCACCGCTGAATGCTATGACTGTTTTCATGTTGACCTCCCTGGTTTCCAATAAGTATTCTCACTATTCATTATTCCAAACCTCGACGGGGAACTCAAACTTCTCGGCATGAAAAAAAGAGGCTATGAAGCCCCTTTTAGTTGATGATCTTATCGTCTTTGCTATAGATGGTGATATGGTAGTCATCACCATTGATCTTTTCTTTCATTTGATCGGATTTTAGAAATTTATCAATGACGTCTTCAAGTTCCATGGCAAAATCCTTTGCACCCCCGTCCTTACTTGATAAGGTGATGAATGCTTGAATTTCAGGCTCAGGATGCACGGAATAACCCACCATCCTTACTTTATAACCTTTCTTTCCTAATAGGTCATCACTGATGATCTGCAGGATCTCCCTCCACCTTCTATCTTGCTCTTCCTTCTTCATATTAACCTTTTTTATCTCAACTGGGATGGAATGAATATGATTGTTACTCAGGACATCACTCACTACCTGTTTGATTACATCCACTCTATTTTCCGTATTCGGGATATCAATTTGTATCCTCTCTGGTTTCGCAAAGTGTCCCAGCCGAATTACTTCTATATCCCGTTTTGCAAGCTCTTCCCTCACACCGCTGTCGATTAATTGAAAATCTTCGCTTCTTTGTTGAGTTTCCTTATCTTTTTGCGGTACTTTAGGCTCTTCATATCGATTCACTTTCACTGAGTAAGCATCATAGTCCCTGGATTTAAGCAAATCCATCGAAATTTTTTCTACCTCTGGTCTGACCTTGGTATAGTAGTCTTTATCCCCCTCGATTCCGATTCGGATCACCTTCTCTGGATACGAGACACCCAGTCCGTTCACCTTGTACCCTTTTTCCCTAAGTTCCTCTGATATCTCTATCACGATATCCCCTTTGGATTCGAATATACTTCCCAGATATGGAATCTTCGCTACCACATTCGCCATGGCGGGTGACACCAGAGCCGAACCGACCAACAATCCGATTATAAGGACAGCGGCACTGCTGACATAGAACCATTTTTTCAACCAGCGCCTTTGTTTCTTTCTCCCTCTCACCATTGCCTTCTCGATTGTGTGATTCAATCTGTCCTCAGGTATCCGTATGTTATTCATTTCTTCCTTTACATCTTTGCCTAATTGATCACTCATCCAATACACCCCTCCTTCAACTCTGACTTCAATTGCCGGATTGCTCTATGCAACCGTGTCTTAATCGTTCCCTCAGGGCAATCCAGGATGTCGGCGATTTGTTTGACTGTTAAGTCTTGATAATATCGTAAAATGATAACCGTTTTATATGGAACATCCAGCTCCTCGATCGCCCCTGCCAAATCCAGCTTCTCTTCAATCTGGGAATGTCTTTCTCCAGGAATGACATCCATTTCCTCGGTAGGAATGATCCGTTCGTGCTTCTTAATGAAATCCAAGGCTGAATTAATCAATATCCTAGATAACCATGTTGAAAAATACTGGGGATTCTTCAAACTTTTAATCGAAATGAACGCTTTATAAATGGCATCATGCACAATATCAAGGGCATCATCTTCATTTTTCACATATACAAACGCCATCCGATAAAGCTTATTCTTTTCCAGATCTATCAACTCTTGAAAGGCCTTTTCATCTCCCTTTCTTGCTTTCTTGACCTTTTTCTCATTCAACTGCTACCACCCGCTTTCTATCTGTTAGACCCATGAAAAGTTTAAAACGTTTCACTGAATTTCATCAAAAAAAAGTGACCGTAACCAACAGGTCACCTTCATTGATGGCTGAAATCAAACTCAATAGATCGGCAAACCGCCGCACCCTTGAGGGACGGACCTCCCATTCCCCAAACACCCCAGCTCTTAAAGATCGATTTTGAGGTCCGTCCCTCCAACAGAAACCCCGGTCTCAATATAACTCCTCACCAGCTTCCAGCCTTCTTCCCGTTTCTTAAAGGTGTCGAAGAACATGCTTCCGGTTTCCATCGGTTTTCCGTCCAGTACGATGGTGGCGAAGAGGATGACCATCGTTTCATCCTCTTTCATTGTAATGACTGACACTTCGCGGATGTCCCATTCTGCCTGTTGCCCTTTCACGTAGGCAAATCCCTGCTTCCAGCCTTCTACCGACTCCTCATATCCGAATGCCTCGATATCCCCATCCCTGACTTCCCTCGCTTGATAGTCAGTGGAAATGAATGTCTCCAATTCTATGAGTGATGAATTCTCCCATGCTTGTAAAAACACGTCCAGATTTTCTCTGAAATTTTGATTGTCCATAGTAAGCCCCCCACACTTCGTCTATACCAATTATTTCAAATCACAACCTTAATCTCAATCCTCATAAAAAAGAAGCTCGACATGGTTAATCGAGCTTCTACTGGTTCTCTCATTTCAATCTTCACTACGTTTATACTTTTCAGCATGAAATCGCCTGTGCTTATATAGTCATTCTTCAAAGGAAGGAATATCCGAAATAATCCTTTCAATATGCCATCCCTTGTTTAACCTTTCACCCACCAGGGAAACACACTACTACAACCAACAAAAGGAGGAATTCATTATCGCACACGATCCTAAACAAGCAGCGGCAAAAATGAATGAAGACAAAAAGGAAGAGATTCTGCAGCATTTCGATTCTTTCAAGGATTATTTGGGAGATCAGGTTCATAAAGGAGAAAAACTCGGACTGAGTGAAGAAGCTCTTTCAAAAGGGGCTAAGCGCGTAGCTGATTATTTAGCAGAGCATGAGGAACCACGTAACCGTGAGCAAAAGGTGCTGAATGAAATGTGGCATGTGGCCAATAAGGAAGAGCGTGAGCATATGGCTCATGTGTTAGTCAAACTCGCGGATACAACCAATTAAAGAACACAGTTCCGAGCCCCCATGAGAGAGAAATCTTTGGGGGCTTTTCCTATGATTCATTCTGTTCTTGGAGAAAAATGCCGATTTGAGCCAAGGCTTCTTTAACGGTAGCCACTGTTGGGATCGTGGATAAATCGACACCCGCCTCGATCGCTTCAACGGCTAATTCCGGTCTTATTCCTGTTATGATGGACTGGACACCGAGCAGGGACAATACGTTCGTAATCTTGAATAGATAATCGATGACCATGCGATCAAGCGTATAAACACCGGAGAAATCGATGATTAATCGATCGACGTTTCGATCCCTTACTTTGCACGGAATTAAATCAAGTAAAGTCATGGCTTTCACTTGATCTATTTTCCCTCTCAATGGAAGAACGGCCACATCATCAATCAACGGCACGATGGTCGCTGATAATTCGTTGATCTCATCATTCATATCATGTTGATTCTTTTCAGATTCTTTCCGCTTCGTGATATCCCAGACGTATGTTTGAATCGCCTTCGTATCCCCAATATTGACAGGGTGGCAATACAACTCGACCTCCACTCTCGTCCCGTCCATCCGGAAGACGGTCTCTTCAATGACATCTGCCGGCTTCCCATACGCAGATTGAATTCTCCGACTGATCGCGGCCTTCGAGCTTTCCTGGAATATATCGAGGGGACTCGCACCGATCATGCTCTCTTTGTTGCCTCTGAAAAACTCTTCCGCTGCATGGTTTATGTACAGGACCTTATAATCCGTGTGGATGATGAGTGGATCCCGTGAATATTCCATCACTTCCAGGTAATCTACTTCTGCAATCGATACACTCACTATATCACTCCTTTCCTTCTACGATACAGATTGTTTTACTAGATAGCAAGGATGATGGTATTCCTTGCCAATTTATTCCCCATCAAAAAAAGCCAACAGTTCACGTTAGCTTTTCTACC
Organism: Rossellomorea sp. LJF3; assembly: GCF_037046045.1. Taxonomy (NCBI): domain Bacteria; kingdom Bacillati; phylum Bacillota; class Bacilli; order Caryophanales; family Bacillaceae; genus Rossellomorea; species Rossellomorea sp. LJF3. The sequence goes on from NZ_JBANLY010000014.1 coordinate 44,092, forward strand.
CACTATGTTCACAACTCAATCATCCGATTGAATCCTTTTTTCTAAAAATGTACTCCACCATTCCTCTGATCAAATAGGAAAGAACAAAATAAATCACAAATGACCACCACATTTTCCAGTGATAGGTCTCGTAAATATGCAGCCATTCAAATAGCGTTTCTGCAATAAACGAGGCTCCACCCGAAAGAATGAGGGTCGAATAAAAGAACGGCTTCCCTTTAGGAAAGTATCTATATAGCAGCATGAATGTGACCGGTATCAAGGCATAGTCGAATAAGTATGCTTTCGGAAGAATCGGAATCAGCTGTCCAGGGTATCCCCACATTCCGAGGTCAAATCCATATCCGTCTAAATTGGCGGAGACGATCATCCATACAAGTCCCAAAAATAGCAGTTTCGGCTTATTCGTTTCGTTTCTTGTTAAATAACCAAACACTACCCAGGTCAGGATGAAAAGAGTGAGGATGAACCACCAGCGAGGACTTAGAAAACAGTACTCCAGCCAATAATTGATATTCTCCCGGGTCACTTCCAGAGACTTTTCTCTTATTTGATCATATCGCTCTTGCATACACTCTCCCCTTTTTAAAAAGAGCCCTCATAGATGATCTAAGAGGGCTCTGAATGCAGGTGAACTATTACAAATATAGTATCTGTCAATCAAGAAATATTATTCTTCGTCATGATACAAATTCCCCAATCTCCACTATTTTCTAAATTTTTCGTTTATCCGACAGAAATTAGAGGTAGGGTATGTATGGAAAGGGTACCGTCCTATGTCCAGGGACGGACCTTGCAAAATGATGAAAGGGGGATTCGATGAAGCGTCTTGGTTTCGGTATAATGCTTGCCGTATTGTTCCTCACCGGCTGCAGCTCTCTAAAGGTTCTCGATCCGAAAGGAACCGTTGCCGAACTTCAATTGAACTTATTCCAAATTTCCCTTGCGATCATGCTGCTGGTCTTTTTTGTCGTGTTTTCCATGTTTGTATATTTCACATGGAAGTATCGAGAAACACCGGAGCGCCGACACCTCACTCCTTCCTACGTGAAGGGAAATAGGAAGCTTGAAGTGACGTGGACCGTCATCCCGATTCTCTTATTGGTGATCCTCGCCGTCCCTACCGTTAAGGGAACGTTTTCCCTCGCCGAATCGGATGAAAACAGTGATAACCCTCTGAAGATCGAGGTCACGGGACACCAATATTGGTGGGAGGTCCACTATCCCGATCAGGGCATCACCCTGACGAACGAAGCATACATACCAGTGGATCGGCCAGTCGTATTCCAGTTGAAATCCGACGATGTCATTCATTCCTTCTGGATGCCAAGGCTTGGCGGAAAAAAAGATCTCATACCAGGAAAGACGAATACGCTGACGTTGAACGCCTCAAAGGAAGGCGTCTACAAAGGCCAATGTGCGGAATTGTGCGGGGCTTCCCATTCCTATATGAGATTCCAGGTCCACGCAGTCGGAGATAGTGAGTTCGTTCAATGGATCGATCAAGAACAGAAGAAAAAGGCACCGGATGCGGTGACCCCGACAGCTGAAAAAGGAGAGAAACTGTTCATCTCCAAGTGCTTAACTTGTCATGCCGTATCACCTGGAGAACGAAGCAAGGGGCCGAATCTTGCCGGAATCGCAGGTAAGGAGCGGATCGGGAATGTCCTTTTGAACACAGATGAAAATATGAAGAAATGGATCAGAGACCCGTCCTCATTCAAACCGGACGTCAACATGCCTCCGTTTCCTGACCTTACAGAAGAAGACCTTAACGCATTAAGAACGTATCTTTCACAATTAGAATAGGAGGTGGAGAATATGGATATCAAGTACACCCTTTTCGGACGGGAATTCGTATTCCCCTCTGATATCGTTGCGGCAGACATCTCGATCTTCCTCATGGCCGTGGCTGCCCTGTTCTTATTGACCCGTTATAAAAAGTGGAAGTGGGCATGGGACTGGGCAACCTCCACTCATCATTATAAAGTCGGCATCTTATATCTTGCGGCAGGAGGGGCCTTCTTCCTTCGCGGTGGCCTTGATGCCTTGATCATACGGCTTCAGCTCGCCCTGCCGGAGAATCAATTCTGGGTCTTCCAGGGTGAAAAGTATAACCAAATGATGACCACACATGGTACGACGATGATTTTCTTCGTCGCCATGCCATTATTGATCGGGCTGATGAATGTCGCCGTCCCCCTTCAAATCGGGGCCAGGGACTTGGCGTTCCCCCACCTTAACCTGTTGAGCTTTTGGCTGTTTCTCGTTGGCGGGGCATTGGTGAATATCAGCTTCGTGCTCGGTGGATCACCTTCAGCAGGCTGGACGGGCTATGCCCCCTTAAGCCTTGATGTGTATACCCCGGGCCCCGGTCTCGATTATTATGCCATCGGGATCCAGATCGCCGGTGCCGGAACGATCATGTCCGCCATTAACTTCCTGGTGACGATCATTCGCAAACGGGCCCCAGGGCTAACCTTTATGAGAATGCCGCTATTTACATGGTCTTCCTTTGTTACATCGATCCTGATATTATTCGCCTTTCCCGCCCTGACCGTCGCCTTGTTACTACTGACGATGGACCGGGTGTATGGAACGGCTTTTCTGACGGGGACAGAAGGAAACCCCATCATATGGCAGCACTTATTCTGGATCTTCGGTCACCCGGAAGTATACATTTTGATTTTACCGGCGTTCGGCATCTTTTCCGATGTGATCACCACCTTCTCAAGACGCAATCTGTTTGCCTATCCTGCCATGGTGTTCGCCCTCGTCCTGATTGGGTTCCTTGGATTCATGGTATGGATCCATCACATGTTCACCGTGGGGCTCGGGCCGATCTCCAATGCCATCTTTGCCCTCTCCACCATGTCGATTGCGGTTCCGACGGGCATCAAGGTATTCAACTGGCTCTTCACACTGCGGGGAGGGGTCATCCGCTTTAAGACCGCCATGTTATTTTCCTTGGCGTTCATCCCTACCTTCCTCATCGGCGGTGCGACGGGTGTCATGCTTTCATCGGCCCCTGCCGATTATCAGTACCACGACAGTTATTTTGTCGTCGGACACTTTCACTATGTGATCGTCGGTGGGACTGTTCTCGGAATCTTTGCGGGAGTGTACTACTGGTGGCCGAAAATGTTCGGCTTCCTACTCAATGAGGCTTTGGGAAAATGGCATTTCTGGCTGTTCACCATCGGCTTTCATGTCACCTTTTTCCCGATGCATCTCATGGGATTGAACGGGATGCCCCGACGTGTGTTTACGTATTTAAAAAGCGACGGATTAGGGACTCTGAATCTCATCAGTACAATCGGAGCCTTCCTCATGGCTCTAGCCGTGCTGATCTTTCTTTGGAATATCTTCTGGAGTTACCGGAACGAACAGCGTGATCTCACCGGGGACCCTTGGGAGGGACGGACCCTTGAATGGTCGATTCCGTCACCGCCGCCCCTGGGCAATTTCATCAAGCGTCCCCTCGTCACCACGATCGATCAGCTGTGGTATGAAAAGCAGGAAGGGGATGGAACCATTCGAACGGCAGAGGAAGAAGACGTCATTTACGTATCGAATCATACGGCACAGCCGATGATGCTCGCAGGAGCCCTGTTTGTCTCTTCCTTTGGCTTCATCTTTGGTTTTCCACTCCTGCAATGGTTCGGTTTTGTCAGTGTAATCGGAATGCTGACGCTCCGTTCCTTCACCGCGGGACGCACATGGACGCCTTATACGCCTGATGAACTGCGGGCAGAAAGGAGGAAAGGGTCCCAATGAATCAACACGCTTTCGAAATCGAACAAGAGCAGGACAAGAAGCTTGCCATGTGGTTCTTTATTGCGGCGGAGGTGGTCATCTTCGCCTCCCTGTTCGGGGTATATTTAACCCTCAAATCCCATCTATCAGGCGGTCCATCCAGTGAAGAAATGCTGGAGTTGAAGAGTGTCATGATTTCGACGGTCCTTCTTCTATCAAGCAGCTTCACCATCTATGCCTGTGTCAGCTCAAGTGAAAAGGGAAAAACGAGGCAGACGCTCCTCTTATTATTACTGACCCTTCTCCTGGGAGGCGTCTTTTTGATAATGGAAGCGAGAGAGTTCATCCATTACTATGAAAAAGGATTTGAACTGGACACCAGTCCTTTCCTATCCTCCTTTTATCTATTGGTCGGGACCCACGGCATGCATGTCCTGGCTGGGGTCATCTGGATGGGAACCCTGCTCATACACTTTGGAGTGAAAGGGGTTTCCCGGGACACATCCTCAAGACTTTCGGTGTTCTCCCTTTATTGGCACTTCGTGGATCTCGTATGGGTCTTGATCTTCACCCTCGTCTATCTGTTTGGAAAGGTGGGATAAGCGTGAAAAAAGCTGCATTCATCTTCCTGTATATTATCGTGATCGGTTCCGCCATCGGGGGATATGTTCTTGTAGAATACAGCAGGCAGCAGCTTGACCGTTCAACGGTGCTCCTCCTGCTCTTATCTCTTGCCATTTTATCCATCAGCCTGCAGTTGACGGTATTGATGAAAACGAAAGCACCCCTGACAAAGTGGAAGTGGTTATCTTTATCGAGCGGCCTGCTTGTCGGCGGGCTAACGTTTCTTTATTTATTTCTTTTAAAATAAAAGTGAGGGGGCAGGTTTGCTCCCTCTTTCATTTTATCTACCATTCATCCCCACTACTTAAAACATGTATGTAAAACACAACTTTTCTCCCTTCCCCCCCTCTTTCAAACATGTTAAAATAAGCCAAAATCAGACAAATATTCTTCCCTTTATTGAAAGGAGATGTAGATAATGTCAGAAAATAATGAGCTGTACACCATCTTAAAGACACTTGAGACCTATTCCCAATGTGACATCACCCATTCATTTTCTGAACATGATACTGACCTCTTGAAGGTTTCTTATTCCCATGAATCCAAAGCCTTTGTCGTCACTCAACATGACTCAGTGGAAACCTATCAGGACATATCGTCCGCTTTAGCCAGGTTAGAATCATTATTAGACGATTTAAAATGCTCTGCTCGTTAAAAAAACATGCCATTCCACAAAAAAAGACCCGTCGTTATTGATCGACAGGTCTTCTTTCGTTTCCGGAAATCATCCGGTGCTAGTTATTGTTGTTTGAATTGTTTGAGCGACTGGAGTTGTTTGAATTGCTTGAGCTATTCGAGTTACTCGAGTTGCTTGAGTTACTGGACTGACTTCCGCCCTTCGCTCCGATTTCCTGATAAAATTTCTTATCGTGATTCTCCGACGTGGCTTCTCCGCCTTTTTCACCAATCTCCTGGTAAAATTCCTTGTCATGATTCTTCGCTGTTTGTTCCCCGCCTTTACGGCCGGCTTCTTCGTAGCTCATTTTGTTATTGCTATTATTGCTGTTGTTGCTATTATTGCTGCTGTTATTATTATTGTTATTGTTGCTACTGTTATTGTTATTATTGTTGTTGTTTGCCATAATAAAATCCTCCTTAAAATTAGTACCGTTTATATTTCATGAGATCATCCAGGGCTCAGATTCTAGTTATTGTTGCTGTTTGAATTATTCGAGCTGTTTGAGTTGTTTGAGTTGTTTGAGCTGTTTGAATTACCCGAGTTGCTGTTGCTTGAGTTGCTGGACTGACTTCCGCCTTTTGCTCCGATTTCCTGATAAAATTTCTTATCATGATTATCTGAAGTGGCTTCTCCACCTTTTTCACCAATCTCCTGGTAGAATTCCTTGTCATGGTTCTTCGCTGTTTGTTCCCCGCCTTTACGACCGGCTTCTTCGTAGCTCATTTTACCGTTGTTGTTGCTGCTGTTGCTGTTGTTATTACTATTGTTGTTATTACTGTTGTTACTGTTTGACATAAATAAAATCCTCCTTATTGTTAGTTAATGGTGTTTTATGTTTGTACAGTGGTTATATACCTCGTGATACGAAAGATAAACATATTTGGGTGTTTTTAACATTTATGTAATTTAATTTATACCGGTGAGAAACCGGCAGACCTGATGTCTCCCAATAGAAGTGGCGGGTGAAGAGGTGTATCATGAAGATAGAATGATTACAAAAAGGAGTCTTGTGAAATGGAATACATCATGCGGGGAACCCAGGCGTTCAAGAATGCCAACCTGGCTTTGTTTGCAGGAGGCTTCAGTACATTCGCAATTCTCTGGGGGACGCAGCCCCTGCTTCCGGAAATCGCCCGTGAGTTCAATGTCTCCCCGGCCTCATCGAGTCTCAGCCAATCGTCCACCACCATCGCCCTGGCGATCAGTCTGCTGATTGCAGGATCGTTATCGGATGTGTACGGCCGGAAATCCGTGATGACCTTCTCGTTACTGGCTTCTTCCATTCTTGCCATCTGCACGGGATTTGCCTCAGGTTTCCATATGCTTGTGGTTGGACGGATCCTTCAGGGCATCACGCTTGCCGGGCTTCCCGCCGTCGCCATGGCATATTTAGGTGAGGAAATTGAAGCGAAGAGCCTGGGGATGGCCATGGGATTGTATATCAGCGGGAACTCCATAGGGGGCATGTCCGGCCGGATCATCAGCGGCGTCCTGACCGATTATTTCAGCTGGCATATTGCACTGATGGGAATCGGGGTCATCAGCTTGCTTTCAAGCATCATCTTCATGACCCTGCTCCCAAAGTCTGCCCATTTTGAACCCCAGAGCTTTAAGCTTACTTCCCTGGCAGGCTCCTTGTTCAGTCAGTTTAAGGTTCCGGGACTCACATACCTGTTCACCATCGGATTTCTCTTGATGGGCGGCTTCGTTTCCCTCTACAATTACATCGGATTCGAGCTGATTGCACCACCCTACTCACTCAGCCAGACCGTCGTCGGCTTCATCTTTATCGTCTACATCGTCGGCACCTTCAGCTCCACGTGGATGGGAATGCTCGCCGATCAATATGGAAAAAGAAAAATCCTGCCTTTGTCACTCATCATCATGTTAGCAGGCGTCCTGACAACCCTGCACCCGAATCTATGGGTAAAAATCATAGGAATCGCCGTCTTTACATACGGATTCTTCGCAGGACACTCCATCGCCAGCAGCTGGGTCGGACGATTAGCACTCCATGACAAAGCACAGGCGTCGGCCCTCTATCTATCAGCTTATTACGCCGGATCAAGTGTGGGAGGGACTGTCAGTGGAAGCTTCTATCATCAGTGGGACTGGCCAGGTGTCGTGTGGATGATCGTTGCCCTTTCCGTTGTGTCGATTGGGATATCGATGCGATTGGGAAAAAGGGAAAATGTGCGATCCACATAAAAAAGAGGACTCTTCGTGAAGTCCTCTTCCACCCGTCCTCAAACTAGCCAATAAGAGATAAACGGTTTTGATTAGGTTCGAGCTCGGAAAAAGATCATCCATCCTTACTCAATGTCCACCGTTTCCCTATACGTCATCCCTAAAGATTGATACTCTATTTGCACCTGCATGACTTTCTCATCATGAAACACGTTCACGGCATAGATCCTGTCTTCCTTTGTGGCTGTTCCGTCGTCCAAGCGATCCATTTGTTCTGCATTTGTGAGACCCGCCTTAATCCTTACGTCCCCCATATTTTCAAAGCTGATTTCTTCAGGCAGCTCATCACGGGGTCCATCGGTAATGGCATACCCTCTCAGCAGGTTGCTCACCTGCATCTTCACTTCATCTGGCGCTTCATCACCATTGACAGTGACCCCGGTCACTTTCGCATCTTTCCATCCATGATTGGTCACTTCCACGAGTACGGACGTCCCTCCCGCATTTTGAGCAACGACTCCAACTTCCATGGGAGGATGGAACCTCAGCCACATATAGCCTCCTCCAATCGCAGCCACCATCAAAAACAAAACAATCATCCACAAGCGCTTCTTCATCCCTCTATCTCCTTAGGTTGCTCCTCATTCCCTTCCATGTTCTTTCGAAATTCCAACAGAATCAACACGATTCCCGTACCCCCTGAAATCACCGCCAACACCAATGGAAATGCCCCTACCTCAAGCAACGCGGTTCCGAATACACCATACTGAAAGTTCCATCCGAGTCCGTCATCTCTCATCAGCAAACCGGAATAAACGGCAGCAGCTATAAGTGTCGACCCATAAAGAATCGCACTGACCATCAAACAGGTTAACCCAATCCACAATCGTTTCATCACATACACCCTATCTTCCAAAGAACCTCGGCAGTTGAACCCCGAGATCGAATAACGCGCTCGTCACCAGGAGGATGAGCACCGGGATAACGCAGAGGATGAGAATCCATGTCCAGGTTTGGTTGGAAGATCCCTCTCTCTTATACTTTCTGTACATTTCTTGAACTCGCCTTTGCTTTTCATTCGTGGGTTCGGTCATATCCTTTACCTCCCCGGTTTTATACAATTGTTTCCATGTTTCTAACCTATTCGCCTGTGCCCAGTCATAATCCTTTTTTCAGAGTTCGAGAAAAATAAAGAAGCAACCAGTAAAGTCTGATTGCTTTTTTCACGTATTAAAACCCCGCCCCCCTCAACCCGACAATAAACAACCCGACCACAAGGATAAACCCAACCGGCAGCAACACCAGAATCACAGCCGATGCCTTCCTCCAAAAACCCGGATCACTGTCCCAGGATGCCCAGGCAGCCCCGACATATCCGATGGCGATGATTCACCCCCATAGGTGACCGATCTGTTTCCCGACAAGGGACTGTAAAACCAAAAACGTGACGATTAGAATCCCTATTGACAGAAGACCAAAGTATTTTCTCATGTCCGTCTCCATTCATACTGAATATCAGGCAGATTCTCCTCATTTTCGTGACCTCTTCCGATCACTACAAATCCGTTCTTTTCATAAAACCTCCGGGCATTCTCATTCACTTCAAAGGTATACAGGGTCAAGCACCCGCTTGACTTCGCCTTTGCTTTATCCAGAAACACTTGACCGATCCCGAGTCCTTGATAATCAACGTGAATGTATAGCTGACTGATCTCCGTTTTATTATATGCGGCCATTCCGGCTACTTTTCCATTTATCAGTGCCAGATCAACTTGGTACTGGCGAGGTAGGATGCTGGTTAAAAAATAGAGGTGATTTTCCACACTATGTTTTTCCTTTTGCCCTATGGCCTGCTCCTTACTTTCCCGCCACATGGCCACCGTTTCCTTGGCATACTTCGGGTCAAAGGGAATGATCTCTGATCTCATCCATGTTCCTCCTCAAGAATCTTTCGTGTACTGAAAGGCAAGCGTTGACAGAATGAACGACAAGGCAATCAGTAATGGCGTTACAATCAAAATGCCAAATAAATCGGTCCTGTAATTCCACGGCACGAAAGCCTCCCATAAAATAGCCGTCCCTTTCCATAACACGACAAAGATGAACAACGTGAAGACCAAATAAATGAGCCTTTCCACCAATCGTTTCATCATGGTCCACCCCACCATTATTTTTTCTCTTTCAAAATCGTAAAAATCAAAAAGGAAATCAAGATAAAAAAACGATCCCCACACCATTCAGAATGTCGTAGATGTCATTTACAAGATAGGTCATGGAATTCGATTCCCTCAAGTTTCTTTTTACTAATTATTTCAAATTATAGAATTTTTCACAAGATGAAAAAGAGAGCTTACCCAATGAGGGGGTAAGCTCTCTCCATTATTCTTCCGGAATGATGTGCAACTTCTCCAGCACCTCTACCGTCAGATTCTTTGCTTCTGTCCCGCTTCCGTCCAAATTGACGGCGAATACCCACTCTCCCTTATCGGTTTCCACATAACCCGTGTACCAGCCGAGTCCGAAATCCGACAGCCGGGTCCCGGTTTTGCCGTGGATGATATAGTCGTCCTGCTCGTCATTGATCATGATCCGCTTTACGGTACTCATCTGCTGTTTGTCATAAGGCAGGCTTTCTTCCACCAGACCTTCGAAAAAATCCGTCTGCTCCCGGGCCGATATTTTCAGACTGCTGTCGAGCCAAAAAGAGTCGATGCCACCAGATATATCTTCGTTCCCATAATCCATCTTTTCAAGGTTTTCCTGCATCCTCTCTTCCCCGATATCACGGGCCATAGACTGATAGTACCAGATGACGGAGTATCTCATGCCGGAAGCGAGGGTATGATCCCGATTCCAGTCCGGGAACTCCCTCACTGTTCCGTCCCAGCGTTTCACTTCATATTCATCTCTGACGGCACCCGTCGATAATCCAACCAAGGCGTGTGGTACTTTGTACGTTGACTCCGGAGTATATCTCCTCTCGCTTCTCTCCTTGTTGAAAATGAATTCCTTGTCTGTCTTCAGGTTGCGGATGACGATGGTCGCGTCTTTTCCATTCAACATGTCATCGATTTCCGATTGAACATTGGTCTTGGCGTCGGCATACGTTCCTCCCATGACGACCAGGGCCATACTCATGATCAGGACAGCGATTCGCTTCATTGCATTCCACTCCTTATGGTTTACTAGAATGACAGGCCTATCGTTCTTGATTTTTAGTATACTGACAGAAACGGCAGGGTCCAACGCCGTTTTTCATAGACTGTACCCCTACAGATGGGAGGAAACAGAAGTGCCTCATGCCAAGTTCGAAGAAATCATCCATTACATTGAAATGCTTGCCGAGTCCGGCCGCCTCAAGCCAGGGACCCGCCTGCCGTCGATCAGATCCCTTGCAGGAGAGTTCTCATGCAGCTTGAATACTGTCATCAAAGCCTACAAAGAACTAGAGTTCAGCCATAAAATTTATGCCGTGAGTAAAAGCGGCTATTACCTGGTTGAAGATTTCCCTTATAAAAAACAGCCTGATCCCGAAGCGCCTGTCTATGACTTCCTATCCGCCGGTCCCGATAAACATGCCATGCCCTACCTCGATTACAAACACTGCATGAACCAGGCGATTGACCGTTACAAAGAAGACATGTTCACCTATTCGGAACTTCTCGGATTATCCACACTGCGGGAAGAACTCGCCCGGCATTTGCGGGATCTTCAAGTGTTTGCGACACCGGAGCGAATTGCGGTGACAACCGGGTCCCAACAGGCACTCCATCTATTGATCCGTCTCCCATTTCCGAATGGAAAGCAGACCATCCTGACCGAGCAGCCGGCCCATCCCAGTTTCATAGAGTCGGTGAAAGGAATGTCCACTTTGGGGATTGAAATCGGGAGGGACGGACCTGATATGGAACGTCTCGAGACTATTTTTAAATCTGAAGATATTAAATTCTTCTACGCTGTCTCACGGTTCCATAATCCCACCGGACATAGTTATACGAACGAAGAAAGAAGGAAAATCGTTGAGCTTGCTGAACGGTATGATGTGTATATCGTCGAGGACGACTATATGGGGGACCTCGATCCCGATTTGAAGCAGGACCCCATGTTTGCTTATCAACCGAACGGGAGGATCATTTATACGAAGAGCTTTTCTAAAACCTTATTACCGGGTTTACGTCTCGGGCTAGTGGTCCTTCCCCAGGAATTGATCGAAGGTTTTACCCGGGCCAAGTTTGCCGCAGACGTCCATACACCGGTCATCACCCAGGGGGCCCTTGAAATCTATTTAAAAAACGGGATGTTTACTGCCCATATTGAAAAGATCCGGAAGCTATACCGAAAAAAAGGGGAATTGCTTCGCGAGGCGTATCAAACGTTCATGCCGGAGGGGACGGTTTATACATGCCCAACATCGGGATTCTACTCCACGGTGAGGCTGCCTTCTCCATTAAAAGCAGGTGAGTTCCTCCAACGGTTAAAGGAGAACAATGTATTGGCTCAGAGTACGGAATCAATGTACCTTGAGGGCTTCTTGAGACATGACGAGCTCCGGCTCAGTGTTTCCCACGTGGAGGATCACATGATTGGAGAAGGAATCGAGCGGATGGCAGAAACCATTCAGGAAATGGTGAATGAACGGAAAAAAGGGATGGTTTGGAGATGATCGAGGACGGTTCTAAACGACGAAATTAAAATAAAAATTGGTCTAGTCAGTCCCGAACTCGTGCCACTTTCAAAAACCTTCCACTACAAAAGTCAAAAGCCGGAAGACTCCCCTCTTCCGGCTTCACTCTCTATTATTTTATAATCGTGGATCCCTGCAGCAGTTCCGGCTTCGCGCCAAGGATCAATAAGAATAATTTCGAGTCACTGATTTGTCTGTGCCTTTTCATGATGTCCTTCAGCTGAACGATATTCGGGTGTGCCTTCAGTTTCTGTACCTCGTCCTGATAGAGTGAGAGGATGGAGTCCCGGACAAACTGTGGTTCGTAATCCGGTAGCTCCTTGTCCCGTAGCAACGATCCCATATACCCGTACTTAAGCTGCAGTTGTCGCGTCAGGCTGGTGACATGGACGAGCTGCTCATTCAGTTCAGGGTAATCCTGTTTCAGGGCTTCTACATCTTTTTTTGCTTCGTGCAGTTCATTCATTCCTGCTACCATCATGCTCATGATGCCTCCCCTCCCATGTTCCAAGGTTTCTCGAGTCCGATGATGTCGTTCAGGATCTTGCTCTGCTTGCGGCGGACCCTTCTTCTTTCCGCACGTTCTTTTCCTGATTCGAACAGAAATCTCTCTTCTTCGGTTTCCGGTACGATTTCCGGTACTTTGACGGGATTTTTATTTTCATCAAGTGCGACAAAGGTCAGGAAAGCCGTCGCCGCCATTCGTCTTTCACCTGTGATCATATCTTCGGCAATTACTTTGCAGAAGATTTCCATCGATTTATTCCCCACATAGGAGACGAAAGATTCGACGCAAACGGAATCGCTTTGATGAATCGGATACAGGAAGTCGATGGAATCAGTTGATGCCGTCACACATTCCTTCACCCGTGCATGACGTCTAGCGGATAGCGTTGCATTATTATCAAGCTTCTTCATCAAAACCCCACCGAACAGGGTGTTGTAGTTGTTTAAATCATTGATCATGACCTGGTCGGTGCTTACGACCAGACTCTCTTTCGGATGCTTCTTGTTTGGCATGAAGAACAAGTCCCTTCTGTGTGTGTACTGGTATTTCAAACGTTTGATACCCAAAGTGTACGCCCCAAAACAGGATAAGTGAAATGAATGTTCCTCATCATTACCATAGATATTGTCTATGCAACGGCTTACAAACGAATGGTATCAATACCCATTTTTCCTAAATCGGGGCAAAAAAAAGAGCATTTCTCAGTCGGAAATGCTCCCCATTAATCGTTCCTGGGTAAAGGTGAGCCACTCTTTCGTGGCATACGACAAGTATTGATTTTTCCTCCAAATGATGGCGAGGTCCCATTCGATGACGGGTTTGACGACACGGATGGATACCAAATCCTCCTTCAATTGCTCATAGACGCTGTAAGGCAGGATCGAAATCCCAAGCTTAGCCTCGATCATTTTCCCGATGAAGTCCCATTGGGAGCTTTCTGATACCACTTTCGGAAGAAACCCGGCCTCTTTACACGCCTCACGGATCCGGTCATTCAACGCGAAGTCCTTGTTAAAAAGAATGAGCTGTTCCTCCTCGAGTTCCATTAATTTCACTTGCTTTCTGTTCGCCAACCGGTGCGTCCTCGGCACCACGATCCGCAGTTCTTCCCTCATAAACGAAAAATGATGAAAATCCTCCTCAGCGGCAGGCAGCACCCCTACGCCGACATCCAATTGATCGGCAAGGATATCCTCTTCAATCCGCTTCGTCCCGTTCTCGATCAGCTGGAACGTGATGCCCGGATAGAGCGCATGGAACTCACCCAGGACCTTGATGAACTGACCCGCATCCATGATCGGCGGCAGTCCGATGCGGATATGCCCCCGCTGCAGACCGATCAGATCATCAAGCTCATGCTGAACATTCTCAAACGCTTTATCGATCGTCTGAGCCTGCGTCAAAATCGCCCGTCCAGCATCCGTCAGCACGAGCTGCTTCCGGGAACGATCGAACAGCTCCACTCCGAGCTCATCCTCCAGGTTCCGGATCATCTTACTGATCGTCGGCTGCGTCACAAACAAATGATCCGCTGCACGGGTGAAACTTTTGAATCTCGTTACCTCTATAAAATATTTTAAGTGTCTGATGTCCACTTGAGCACCTTCTTTTGTTGATTCGTATGACACTATGGTACCATATCGACTGACTTTTCACTGTTGTACTAAGTGAGACACAGGCAACTTGATCACTTTTTCCACACAAACTTCTTCCCGACCAACTTAAACCCGATTGATTCATATAATCTGTTCGGGGCAGGAAATTTTTCCGGCATGCCTGTATAAACCGTGGCCTGATCTGCGCCTAACTCTTTAGCAGCAATCAGCATCTGTCGGATTAAAGCTTTACTCATACCCCGTCCCCTGTACTCGTGAAAACAGGATACGGCTTCGACCGTCACCAATCGATTCCGTTCATCATATCGCCCACTGCATAATGCGACGACCTCGCCCTCAGGACCCGTCACGACCAAATCCAACTCTTTTCTGTAGGTGGATGTCTCATAGAATCGATCAAACATCCTCTGATTGAATAATAGACCGTAACATAGTTTATAAGCTTGAAAGACTTCTTCATGCTCCTGAAGATCAGGGACGGACCTTACCTTATAGCCCTTTGCCAGCTCGAGTCCATCGACCAGTCGGCTAAGATCGAAATCCCTTCTTACCCAGTATTCCTCTGACTTGAGGAATACCCTCTTTGACAGAACTTCTTCAAAATCTGAGTCACCGTCATAAACCTCCCATTCCATCTCAGGAAAACTGTTTTCCCCCACCTCCACCATTTCGTCAAAAATGAATCGGTTATCGGCAGCTACATAGAAGGCCCCTTCTTCAAGAACCCCGACTAATCGATCGCCATTAAACCAAAGGTGTACTTTCTCCAGTACTTCATCAATCGTCTTAACCTGATCTCCCAATCCACATGAAAGGGCAGTTTGAAATTCAAATAATGTGAGATTATAATCAAATCTCGTGTTTCCGTACTCATTTTCCAGGAACATTCGAATTTCGTCATAATCTTGCATACCCTCGTACTGTCTATGTATAACGGCCATCTTCCCTCACCTCTCCCCTTTAAACCGGAATCCTTTCTCCCCAAGCGCCTTCTTAAGCTTCGGAATCGACGACGGCCCAATTCCGTGAAATGCCAGAACCTCCTTCTCACTGAACCCAGCCAGTTCCTCAAGCGTCGTAATCCCGTTATTCTCCAACGCTCTTCTTGCCGGTCCTGAGAGTATTGATAGAAATCCTGTGTCAGGTTTCCGTTCTTTTTCACATACTGGACAAGTCGGACAATCACTTTTTTTCACAAAGGTATGTCCGTTGTCACATATCTTCACATTTCCCTTGGAAGTCATGCTGCAACTCCTTTCTTCTCTCGCATTAGTGTCAACGCATTTATTAGAATTGTGATGATGATCAGCACGGCAGAAGCGAACGCCACGGCTCCCGATGTATCCATGATCGCCGACCAGTCCCCGATTTTGACCAGATGATGGTGATAGAAAATCTGGAAGGAAAGAGACAGGGCGCACGCTCCCATGCTCATGAAGGCAAGACTGAGTTGATTTTTTCTAAATGTTACGAACGGAAGTGTCCACGCCAATAGGCCAAGCAGCAGGCTGCCGACATTCAGCCAAACGATCATGCCATTTCCCCCTCTTTTACCTTATTCCTTGATCTCCACAGCCATGAACTGAAAAGGAGAACCGCCCCAGCACACGTTGCAATCAGATGGTACCCAAGAAGATCTCCCGTTTTTATATAAACAATCGCAAGCGTCCCACCAAAGATGATCATGATGGAAAACGATAAGCGTATTAGGTACCCATTTATTTTCATACCACCCCTCCTCACTTTTATTATTCCAAAATATGTTAACTTATTCAATCCTTTCCTCATGGTAAAATAGAAAATATAACCAAAGGAGTCTGGTAATGTGAAATACATCATGATCGGGACGGCGTGTCTGATGGTCATCGGGATCATCGCAGGCACGTACTTTTTTGAAAAAGAGCCTAATGTAAGTCAACCGGAGACGCCGGAAATACGTGATCCCGGTCCCCCTCCACTTCAATCGGTGGATGAAACGGCACCTGTAGGGTATTCGCTCCAACAGGATCAGCTGCAGATCACCTACAACCATGGAGAGAAGTGGATTCAAGTACCTGTAGAAAAGGAGAATTTATTCCAAGGGGAGTATTCCGGGAGTGAGGACGAGCTGATTCCGGATAGCTATATCCTGACAGAAGATCTTGCTGCCTTCTTATATGCACGTGATTATTCCGTCGATAAAAGCGTCCAATTGCTTTTTTCAAAGGACAAAGGAAAGACATGGGAAGATGCCAACGTCACACCCGCTTCTCCGCCCATCCGTTTCAGGAAGGTCGGCTTCCTCAATGAATCCTTCGGCTATGTGATTCTTTCTGCCGACCGGACGATGTCACAGGAAATGATCACGGTCTACTTATCGAAAGACGGCGGGAAGACGTGGAAGGAGATGCCGCGTCCTGACATCACCCGGCTCATCTATGACGGGGGCTTTGTCGACGAAGACACCGGTTTCCTTTCATTCGGCATCCTTAACCCGGAAGAACCGGACCTGCATGTCACACAGGACGGGGGGAAATCGTGGAGCAAGGCAACGATTGAGATCCCGGATCAGTATAAAAGGATTTTTGTCATAGCGGAAATACCTTTCAAAGAAGAAGATCACCTGGCCGTCTACGTCAATCAAGGTCCGAACGGTGACTATGAAGGCGGAAAAGTAAAAGGAAAATTCATCTCAGAAGATCAGGGACGGACCTGGTCATTTCAGGAGGAGGTACAGCCAGATGAAGACTAAGAAAATAACCGGACGTATACTTTTTATCTTATCCATCGCACTGTTCATCTTCCAGATGGGCTACCTCTTCCTTCACGCAACATATGAATTGGAATACATCGATCATCGTCTATTCTATGCAATAAATATCGTGATCGTGGCGGGCATGGCCCTTTCTATCTTCCTCCTCTTCACCATTCCGAAAAAATGGAGGATCACAATATACGTCACAATAGGGTTTCTCATCCTCCTTCAAGGGGGACTCATCCTGAACCAAAGTCAGCAAACAAAGCAGATTGTAAGCTTTTCACCAGACATGAAAAATCAGTTCGTTTTAAAAGAAGACAGAAAAACGGGGGAAGCTGTCTATTACAGAACCTATTACCGTATCTTTGCCCGGCCGAAAGAAGTCCTACCCTACGAAACACAAGGGAAATTCAAGCTGAAGTGGCTTGAAAATGACATTGCGGCGTTGACCTATAATGCCGCGGATAAAAGCATTCACCAGTACATCGGCACATACGGCGCAAGGGATTCGGGCATTTCCTATTCCTATGTGGGACCGACGATTCAAGGTCAGTGGGAGGGAAACGGTGCAAGGGTCGACAGCAGACCAGAAGGAATCTCCGTCAACTACAACGGGAAATCCGGTCAGTATAGCTGGGACAATGTCGTCCAATTCGGCACGATTGCCATCGTCCTAATGAAGGATGAGGAAGCGGAATGGACCATCGGGTTGAATGAAAATTTCGAAAGCCACTCCAATGATCCTAAACCTCCTTCAGGGGAGATTACCTTATATCAAGCCAGTATGGAATCTGTAAAGCCGGTCAGGCTTATATTTGTGAAATAAAAAAAGGCAGTCGTGATCGTTTCGACGATCCCGGCTGCCTTTTTATTACGTTTTGCCTCTCCAGGTGGTATTCCCGCAAGTGCTTAATCCACCTCTACCTTGTCAGACGGAGCGGATTCCTTATCCTCGATATTCACCGTGGTGATGTAATACGAATCCCCCTGTTCGGCTTCCTCATCGAAGAAACTCTTCCGCTCATGTGCAGAAATACTTGCGATATGTTTGTATTCTTTTGCATCCGCGTCCTTTTTATAGACTCTATATCCCATAACCGTATCACTTTTCACCGAATGCCATGAAACCGACCCTGTGTCTACCTGGACGGTCGTTGGAGGTTCTGGAGCCTTCGCTTCATTGACGTTCGTTTCAGAAATGAGTTCTGTATAAACAACCAGCCGGTCCGGATAAAGGTGCTTGTCATGATTGAACGTTCCTGTGCACGTAATCACATTCAGGTTGCGTTTATCCGATGGTCCGAAGATTCTCTCGATCGGCGCTTCATCACTCGGATAGCTTTCCTTCGACTTCACTTCATAGGTTCGTTTCATCCCCTGTTCATCTGTGACGATGACCTTTTCCCCTATTTCGATGTTCTTCAGATAAAAGAAGATGGCCGGTCCTTTTTTACTGTCGACATGACCAGCAAGAACGGCATTTCCCTTGGCTCCGACCTTTACACCACGGTCGTACCAGCCGACGACATCCGTTTCTTCGGGCACTTCCATTTCGCCGTTCTCAAGCAGTCCGACGGGGATGACGTTCGTATCGATGTCCATGCTCGGGATCTGGACACGGGAAGGCGTAATTCCTTCTTCTTGAACCTTTACCTGCTCTTCAAGCTCTGTTTTCTTCTTCTTTAAAGAGTCAAGAAGAACAAATTCTTCTTCCTTATGGGCGGTACCCACCCCGCTTTTGGCTTTTTCTTTTTTCACTGTTGGTTTCTCGACGGATTGAGTGGTCCCGGTTACTTTCTCAGGTCCGTTTTTGGCGATGGCCTGAAAGCTGACTGCCCCAATCATCAGGACTGCGACCAGGATGATAAGCATTCGTTTCTTCATCGTGTTCCCTCCATTTAAGAGAAGAGAAGAGCAGGATCCCGCTCTTCTCATGGCTCTATGATTATTGTTGATCCGCAAACTTCTTCTTAATGATGATTCCACCTGCCATCATTGCTACCGCTACAAATGTGATCCAGGCAGCCATTGGCATTCCCTCATCGGCTGCTCCACCCATTCCTGTGTTTGGCATTTGTTCCGGCATGCCACTTGAGGCAAACTTCTCAGGGTTTTGCTTCACAATCGCATCTCCAAGAGCTTTCCCTACACCGAACATGAACGCATATCCTTCACGGAATGTATCGGTGCTTGCTTTATAGTCTTCTGCTACATAGGAGTCGAACGCTTTAACGACTTGATCTTCATGTGTTTTAAGAGAAGAGATGGCTGCGTCTTTCGGAAGATTTCCTTCTGTTGCCGTTGCAAGGAATGTACCGAATTCTTCCGTGAACATACCGAGGCTGTCTTTCGCTGCCTTCACGCCTTCATCGTCACCAGCTAATGTCGCGCTCACAAGGTCTGCCTGCGCATTGATGTGCTCACTTGTCCATAATTTCTTGAATTGTGCCGCACCTTCTTCACCATAAATGGATCCGATCGCTTTCGTCCAAGCTTCTGTGTTCATATCTTCTGCCCAAGTCGCTGTATCATAATCAGGCGCTTCGTTGACACCCTTTTGCATACTCATCGCTGCCAGCGCAAAGTGTTCTGCAGCCAGATTATTGAGTGTAGAGCGTAATTCCGCTGCCGGAGCATCTACTTTCGTGTTATTGAATTTATCCGGCATCTGCGTCACGATCGCTCCGGATAATGCTTTTGAGATATCGAACATTCTGTCGTACCCTTCTTTGAAGTTCGTTTGATATCCTTTGTAGTCCTCTTCTACATAGCTGTCAAATGCTTCGATGACATCCATTTCATGCGCTGTTAAAACTTCTTTCGCTGCCGCTTCTGGAAGATTTCCTTCTGTTGCAGTTGAAAGGAAGCTTGAGAATTCATTAACGAAATCCTTTACTTCGGCTTCAGCTGCTTTTCTCATTTCCGCGTCGTCTGATTTTGCTGCTTCCACAAAATCCGGTGAATACTCATTATGCCCCGCAAAGATCTCTTCGAATTTCTGAGCCCCTTCTTTACCATAAATCGACTCAATCGCCGGTGTCATATCCAGTGCATTTTGATTAAGTGCTTCATAAGCCTCTTTCTCATCCGGTGCGTCTTTGTAATCCTTCACCATGGCGTTGACCGCTAATACGTAGTGTTCAGAAAGTAATTGATCCAATGTGGAACGAAGATCGGAAGCCGGCGTCACCGCTGTCGGTGTTTCTGCTGCAAAGCTTGCCGTTGGAGCTAGTAGAGATAATCCTAACATCGGTGCTGCAATTTTCTTAAGTAATTTTGTTTTTTTCATTATTTGTAATCTCCTTTTTCGTTTTGTTTTTTGTATTCTGGTAAGATAACGAAGGAGATTTTGATATGGATCACTTTTGTTCAGTTTTTTTTAAAAAGTTAATCCGGATTCACTCTGTCTCGGATGTGTTCTATACCGAAGTTCAGAAAGACCGTACACTTTATGTGGATCGATATGATGATCCGGTTCATTAATGGAAACGAAAAAAAAGACTGCCCGATCGGCAGTCTTTTTGATTATGTATGGCGTTTTCATTCTCTTTTCTTCATTGCAAAATGGTTGGAGTACATGAATAACAGCTATTATTCAAAATCCGTTGATCATTCTTATACTCCCAGTCATAATGCAGAATACCATTCCCCAAACTTCTTCATCCCCGAATCCTCTTTCACCTGGTTGTATTCCATAAAGTCACCTTCATCAAATTCAGCCATCGTTTTTTGAAAATGACGCGGAATAAAGATATACCAAAGGTCGGACCAGCTATTCACATTCTCGGATCCTCGTATTTTTTCCGCGATGACGCCGGGAGATCTGCTCTCAAAGAATCTCATTTCCTCCCCGTCATAGTAAGCCAGACAGGACCTGAATTCACAGGCTCTATTCTCCTCCCCGTGCATCAGCTTTAAAATCCCCTCGATGCCGATCGTGTCCAGCATATGATTCACATATGCCCTCGGGAAACCATTCAATGTCGAGATGAAAAAGCCGGAATTCAGCGCTATGCATGGTTTGTTCACGATGGAGTATGCCTGCAATACTTTTTGTTTTGCGATTTCCTTGATGTCATCACTTCTCGGTTCACTTAATTCTGCTTCAATCGGCAACACCTTTATGTTCGCCAACTCCTTTTGGGCAGAAGCAATTTTCCCTTTGTTGGTGGTGACAAAGATGATTTCTTTCATGGTTTTCTCTTTCGTTTCTATCACATTTCTTCCTCCCGATCCTGAATGCTTTCATCCAAATGTGAATCACTGACTTTTTTCAATTGAAGCTGATGATACCCTAAGACAATAGCCAACACGCCCATCACAAATAAGATGCTTCCTCCCACCAAATAGGTATTGATATACCCTTTTAAAATGACTTTGTAATATTCTGGACCGCCAATACCATTATTGAAAAACTGTGCCTCCGCAGTGGCAGTTCCAAAATAAACATTAAAGAAAAACATAATAAAACCCACCATCGTTGACAAAATCCCCAGGATGATGACAAGTGTCAAGTTATCCTTTGTCATGGGCGTTTCCCCTTTCGTAAACCGCTATTGGTCAATCTGCACCGGCACCTCCACCACCACCGCCGTCAAATCCTCCGCCTCCTCCGGAAAATCCACCGTCAGAGGAACCGGAAGACGTGCTAGGAGGGGGACCGCTCCACTTCCATGAATTCGTCAGAAACTCATGAGGATCCTGTCCCGATAGGATAAGGGCTGTAAGGGGGGCTGCTGAAAACAATGTACTGTCTTCCATGCCTTCACTCGATATCCTTTTCAGTTTCCTCTTTCGTTCAAACAGGAGGGTCCGGACCATCCACTTATCCATCTCCTCCCCGTTTCCTTTCGGGTACCCTTCTCTCTTCACCTGTTTTCGGAATCGACGGATGCACGCTTTTACATCAAGTGCCGCTCCCGACAACGTATGGCGAGGGACGAAGAATAAGAGAAATAACGTTATTAAAAGGCACAAAAACAGGAGAAAGAAGGAGGTTTCATCCTTGAGTTGAGCAATCGCAAAAAATGAAATCACACCAAAAACAAGTGCCGGCCACTTCTTTTCATTCTTCCACCATAGGAATACAAGGGACCCACAACCAATGATTCCATAAAACCACATGGCAAACATCGATTTCATGTCAAAGTGATAGGCACATAAAGTTCCAAGCACAATGGAAAGTGGTGCAAGCTTCGTAACGAAGTGGAACCAGCGATCATGGAGGAGTCCCGCTTCCTTGGCTTCTTTCAACACTTCGGCAAACCATTCTCTTTCCTGCTCTTTCAGCGTCTTGACCTTTGTATGATACTTTTTCACATGGCGGCTGAGATCTTTCTCACTCTTTGTCGCCCCGGCAAGATCGGTCATGGCAAAGGATGCGGAACCGTTCTTCCCTCTTCTTTTAAAAATCCAGGACACCAGCTTTTCTTCCATCGCCGATAATTGACCTTCAGAGGTTAGGGTAAAGAACAAGGTCTCATCCGGTGACCGGGCATCGCTGAGAAAACGGGTCGTCGTCTTTTGTTTACGGACCGTCGCCTTCCCTCTTTCCACCAGGGAGTACAACCCTGCCATCAATGCTCCATGGGTGAACTTCCCCCGCCTGTGGACCATATATAAAAGAAGGGGATCCGACTCCAGTACATCCCTCGTTCTCCCATTTCCTCTTATTCGGCCAATCATAAATCCAAGCATCATGATGAATAAAACGGCACCTAGGGTGAGTGCGAGCCCACCCAGCACTTTATTGAATGTTTTCATTTGAGCTTCCCTGTGAGCGACAAGGGCCACACGGTCTTCTTCTTCCTGAATGGCCGCTTCCAATGATTTTGGAGCCGCGATCTTTTCCTGCTCACTCATGACTGAAGAAGGGAAAAGCACACGGGTTTCCGTTAAGGAATACGTATTGGAAACAGGGGTGGTAAAGCGCACCACCTCTGGCCCCTCCTCTTCCACCTTCCCCTTTGGACCGTGAAAGAAAGCGTGATACTCCGCCGGGTCGAGTTTTTCAGGAAAAACGAAATCAATCGTTACATTATGTAAATCAATATCATGATTGCCATCTGTTCCGAAGAAGGGAACCGTCACATCGCTGTATGAATCATACGATTTCACGGCAGCCTTCAACTCATAAGCAAATAAAATGGTCTTCGTGGCGTCCTCCACGGGGAATGGTGAACGATACGTACCATCCTCCCGTTTCACATCCAGTTGACGGATATCCCCATCCTCGATGAAGCCAAGCTCCGCCTCTTCATTGATCAGTTCAGAGGCTTTAAACCACTGCACTCCCTCATGGTTATCCTCATGAATGGCCCTTCTGACACTCTTGTACTTTCCATCGAACGTGTACGTGAACAATTCATTCACCAGCAAGTTTCCATTCGGCTGTATCCACGCACGGATCTGTACTTCATCGATACTATAGGACTTTGCATAAGCCGTCTGTCCAAAGGAGAAGAGCAGGATAAATAGGATGGCTAATTTCTTGAACATATGCTTTACTCCTCCTTATTAAAAAATCAGGACTTATGATAAAAAGAACGATCTCACTTCATTCCAATTCTCTACGCGTACATATCCCGACTCATACCGGTTATGAGGAGCTGAAAACAATATCCCTTCCCCCTTAAAGTCTTTAAAATGCCTTGGGCTGTCGTCTATTAAATAGTCTGCATGAATAATGCTTTTGTTACCGCAGAAGACAAATTGTAAGTCTGATAGAAACGGGAAATGTTCTTTTAGCCATTCGTATTTTGCCGTAAAAGAAGTGGGATGCTCCATTGCAGCAGTCGTGATGTAAATTTCATAGGATTCACTCAGCTCTTTGATCACTTCCTGACTCCCTTCCATCACTTCCAAATCCCTGAAGAAATCGGGATCATCTATATACGAAAGGATGTCATCGGCATCATGGGGACGTATTTTCCATAGTCTTGTCCCCTGTAAGTCATCTGGAGTCAAACTCTCATTATATTTCTCATTAAATAGATTCAGGTGCTTTTTATGTAAGTCGGCGATTACTTCATCCATATCAATGGCTATCCTTTTCATACGTCCCCTCCCCTCATGAGAAGATACTCTTCACGCAGAAGTCCATACACCGCACAGTCCTTATACTGATCCTTAGCATTCCTGATCATATGCCGGATGACGCCTTCCTGTTTCATCCCGGCTTTTTCCATGATCCTGCCTGAAGCGGGATTATCCGTATTATGGGCGGCGGATAATTTGTGTACATTCATGTGAATAAAGGCAAATTCCACCAAGGCTTTCAACGACTCTGTCCCGTACCCCTTATTCCACCAGTCATATCCGATGGAATAACTGACCTCACAGTTTCCTGTAGATGGATCAAAATCATATAAATCAATCTCCCCGATCAGGGCACTGCCATCCTTGAGTTCTAATCCCCAGTGACAAAACTCTTTTGAATCGTACCCGTCCACAATCTTCTCCATCCGCTTATGTGTTTCAGCAATGGTCTTGTGCGCAGGACTGACACGATGATCGGAAATCCGTTCATCAGATAGCCAGTGATCAAAGGCTCTTTGCGTATCGTCCATGCACAACTTTCTAAGATTCAGTCGATTTGTTCTTAAAACAGGGGTACCCTTAAAGTAAATCATGCCGTCACTCCGATCTAAAAATAAGTCACCATCATCACCACAAAACTAACAACCGTAAACAAAAGGACACCATAAAACACCGATCCTACATTGGATTTCAGCTCATTATCTTTCTGAATCTTCCACCCTGCCTGACTTGCTCCGAGTGTAGCGTTTTTGGATAACGCACCGCCACTGCTATTAAAAAAGAAAAGTCCCACTGTTAATCCAAGACCGATGAAAAAGCTCCATTCCCCGAAAGAAAATGAGAACAGGAGACTCCCGATCCAAATCGCAACGGCAAGGATCACGGCCGTCACTAAAGATGTTCTTGTGAAGAATTTTTTCATTTTGATTCCCCCTCGTATTATTTATACTTACGTTCGGGGATTGTAAAAAGTTTCAAATTCCAGTCAAAACGAGGTCACAGACGAGTGGATTAGATAACTTCCCAATACTCTTCACGATTCAAGTTCTCCACACACCACCGATAATGACCATCCTCACACGTCGGAGAATAAAGATTCGCTGTCATCAAACTATAGATTAGTACATAGAAATATAAATCTTTCCTTACCCCTTCTCCCAAAGTGGAAACAATGATGTCCAAGTACCTCTCGGGTAGACTAGCATTCAGCTGATTATACATATCCAGGCACACCCATCCGATCGCCACATCAAACAGATAATCCCCATACATGGTCAGCATTCCAAAATCAATCAGCCCTGTTACCTCATTTTTCTCATTGATTAAGATATTCCCAGGGTAGAAGTCTCCATGAATGATGGAATAGTCCCCTTGATACCCCGATGCAAGTCTTTCCATAGTAAGAGCAAGCTTTCCCTCATAATCCCGGACATCCCTCTCAAAATAAGGTTTCAACTCTGACTGTTTAAGCTTTATCGTTTCACTTAATAGGTCATACCAATTATCCATTCTGCCTGATGACATACGGTGGTCATGAAATAGTTGGAATCCTTCCATTGTTGATTTTCCTTGAAGGGATTGCAGTTCCAGATTTGCCTGAAGATACTTTTTCATCATGTTTGTCTGCTCGTCATGGGTCATCCCCGCAAGCTTGCTTTGCAAATCGCTTCCCTGCATCCTCTTTTCAATCGTCACTAACATTCCATTCTCTACTAAGATTTCGTGAATATAGGGGAGCTCATAGCTCAGATGATCTGCCGTTAGTCCGGAATAGAAATCTCTTAACCTCTTTTGCTTCGCTGCATCGGACAAATCATTATATACTTTCAACACTTTATCATCATTTAAAGCATATACTTCCGCTTCCATACCAGAACCCAGCAAATCAGCATCAGAAATACGGAACCTGTCCAGGAGATTCGATTTCATGGTGTCTTTATTCATTTTTGTCACCTCTCTAGTAAGAACGATTTCTTACCCTTTTCACCATCCATAAACCACTAAACCACATTCTTAAAACTCCACAAAAAACGGATGCTGACTCTCATCCAAACAGTACTCGATCCGCTCTCTAAAATTCGAATGCGTCACCATGTTGAGCGCCTCGTCAATCGGAAAAAATGCTACCTCCAGACTTTCAGAAGAAGTAGTCGGTACTCCTCCAACAGGCTTTGCGAGAAATAAGGTATTACAGATGGAACGTTTCACATTCTGAAATACTCCGCAAAAAGCCAGTAATTCTATATCAATACCTGTCTCCTCTTTCGTCTCCCTGATCGCCGCATCTTTTAAGGATTCCCCTTCTTCCACCTGACCGCCGGGCATTTCCCACCCACGTCTTGGTCCCTTTATTAATAAGATTTCCCGGTTTTCATTTATAACAATTGTAGCCGCTGAAACGATATGTTTCGGCGGTGTGTATGTTTGTTGTGTCATCATGCTTCCCCCTTATATTAAAAGGAGCTTACCTTTCACGATAAACCCCCGATACTTAAAACCCTTTATTCATAGACCAAATGAGTAATGGCCCTAATGCATAGCCGAATACCACACTCATAATTCCTAAAACCATAAAAACCATTCCGTACCTATTCTCCCCGTAGTCCCTTTTCAGAACAAGACCCATGCAAAAGGCGTTAACTCCGGCAAGGATGGAAGGAGAGATGACTGCGAACAGAGTGGATAGCCAACCGATGAAGATCAGAATATTGGTGCCATTCTTTTCTTTCATGGAATACCTCCTTGCATTATAAAGGCTGACCCCTTCCAGCAGTCGTGAAAAATGCCCCTCTCACATAAACCGTATAGATCAAGACAATCACCGAAAATACAACATTCCCTATAAATGGTTGTTGAGGATGGTTCGTTGCGATAACCGAACTGATCACGCCAAACAGCACTGAGTACGAGACGAACAACCAGAATCCCCATCTCCTCAACTTCATGTATCCATACACCATCAACAGAGAAAACAGTGCCAATACTATTCTCATCAACCGTTCAGGCAGGATCGATACACCAAAGCGTTCCGAAATGCTGATGGCGTCAGCATCAGCCTGATAAAAAATGGCGGTGAATACTAACACCACTGCTCCAAACACATAGAAATATCCAATTAGGGATACACCCATTGGTCTCTTCAACTCTTCCACCACCCCATCGCTTAATCGTATATTTCACTAATACCAATTATGTCAAAATAAACCATTATCCTCAATCACTATTTCATTTTTAAAGAATTTTTCTCCACCCAACACCCCTCATCCGAATTCCTAACCACCACATCAAAATGCTCACTCTTCGGATGCATGAAGACTTCATATTGAACCCTTCGCTCGTCATGGGTCTTCCGTAGATAATCCTCTTCCATCCCTCTTTCGTTTATGTCGCGGATACCCCTTCTCTTGAGCTCTGTCTCCCCATCTGTGTAGAAGTATATTTTCAGATCGTATAAATCCGGTTTGCTGAACGCGACGGACATCCCTTCTACAATCGTCAGGTTGTTTTGGGAAGAAATGAGCCGGCTTGGATCATAGGGTACGTCCAACGTGTACAAATCCATTCCCTCCCTCACCATCCTGATGTCCCGATCAAGGGCGAATACATGGTGAGCGTCCGGATGACATGCGGTCATTTTGGACTGATGCTTTTCGTTCTTATATTCATACTCTATAAAAGAATGCTTCCTGACTGCCGAACTCACGATATAAGGATCAGTGTTGATATAATCGACTTCTCCTAGCAGCGTCATCAGTTTCTTCGCAAATGTCGTTTTACCAGAAGCACCGTGTCCTGAAATGCCAATGACCATTTTCCCTTCCTGCTTCGTCAAACGATCGGCTATGGTATGTAAGATTTTATCCATGGTTTTACTCCTTCTCTCAATTATTAATCTTCTCCACTGACATCGGTTTCTGTACTGTCTTCATCCACACCGTCTGGATGCCTCATTTCAAACATCTGCCCACGTTTTCTGAATTGCTTGATCATCATGGCCAGTAAGACCCCGACCAAAGAAAGATAGAAGAGGAAATCGATGTGAAAAAACAAAGCCACACTTAATAACAAAATAGAGGGAAGCGCTATGAGTAGTTGAAGCAGCTTCACTGTAGCTTCGCCAATCTCACAAATTCCTCACTATCCTTCACGCACAGCCCCATCCCTTTTTCCCAAAAGGATTCCTTCGTAATGTCTTCCCCCAAATGCTTCATGACGAGTTCTTCTGCCGACATGCTGCCTGAATCCCGCAGGAGAGCCATATAATCGTCCTCGAATCCTTTTCCTGTTTCCTTCGCCCTGGCGAAAAGATGGAGGGCCAGTAAATAACCAAATGTGTACGGAAAGTTATAGAAAGGAGATTCCGTTTTATAAAAATGGGGAGTCCATATCCACGAATGAACAGGGACCTCATCAAGGGCTCCAGCATACCCCTCTTTCATCGCCGACCCCATCAGCTCGTTCAGACGTGCGGCAGGTATAAATCCTTTTCTCCGTTCTTCGTGAACCTGTTTCTCAAAAATGAATCTCGCATGCAGATTCATAAAGTTCATGACGCTCCTCTTCAATTTCTCATCTAGAAGGAACAGCTTCTCTTCGTCAGTCGCCGCCTGGTCCATGGCCGCTTCAAGGATGATCATCTCTGCGAAGGTGGACGCCGTTTCCGCCAAATTCATGGGATACGATTTGTTCATCCCGTTTACCTGTTTCATGGCATGGTTATGAAAGGCATGGCCCAGTTCATGTACAAGGGTCAGCACGCCTTTAAATGTGCCGGGGAACGTCATAAACACCCTTGACTCCCCCGTCAACGGAAACCCGGCACAAATGGGAACCGCCGACTTACCGGGACGATTTTCCGCTTCGACCCACCCTTCACGGAATGCGGTATCCGCAAACTCCCCCATTTCTGCTCCGAATGCACGAAACCGCTCCTCGATCAACTCGGCTGCTTCTCCGTACTCCATTCCTTGATGGTCATGATTCATCGGGGACCAGAAGTGATAGGACTTCATTTTGGCATCGCCATTCATCCCTGCCTTGACATTCAGATATTCCGCAAACGGCTCTTTATACTTATCCATCACAGAAAGCATCGCATCCAGCGTTTCCGGCTTCATCCGGTTTTGAGCAAGAGGAATCTGAAGAACATCCTCGACGCCCATGCTCTTATACATATTCAATCTGAAGCCTGCCAGATGATTCAGGATCTGAGCGAACTGTCCCTCTTGCTCGGTCCATTTTGCCACCAGCGCTTCATGAGATTCTTTTCTTATCGACTCATCGGCATGGGTTCTGAGATTAATGGCCTGTCCAACCGAAAGCTCCTCTCCTCTCACCCTTACCTTGATGCTGCTCATGAACGACTGATACAATTGACCCCATGCATGGTATCCGTCTGCCATGAGGTCCAATACTTCCTTAGAAGGCTCCCGTACCGCTTCTTCCCGCCACTCGTTCAGTATGAACCGATAATCCTTAAGATTCTCTGAAGTAAGCAGACATCCCCATACCACTTCCTCTATGGAAGCTAACATTCTCTTCTAGTCAATCGTGATAGAGTCATAACTTGATTGAATAGCCGTCGTTTCCCCTCTATAAAATTGCGCTCCCTGGTCGTCCGGATCCACCGAAAGCAGACAGATGGCAAATGATCTCATCTGTGATATCGACACCTTTATCTCTCTTAGCCGATCAAGAACATTCCCCAGTTGATCTGGATCCAGCTCCACTTTCTGCATCAGCTCTTCCAGCTCGGAAACCCTGGCTTTCGTCTGTTTCATATGGTCTTCTAATTCGGGTGATGCGCTTCCTTCGTTGAAAATGCTGTCGAGATTCCAAACCACCTTATAATCCGTATCATTCATATTCCATTCTCCCCCTAATCCCAGAGATTCGCCCTCGTAATCCCACCTGTTCGTAAGTAATCCAATAACTGACCGGCGTGAACGGATTCGTGATAAGCGATTCTCATCAGCATGTCGCCCATTTCCCTCACATAACCTACATCGGAACGATCAATCTTAACTGCAGATAACGATTCTTCGTTCAATTCCGACACATATTCCAGGAAACTCTTTCTGAACGGCCTGGCAAGCTCCAACTCGTTTTCCACTGAAATGTACGGCTTACCTGCAAAGGGTGATTCGTATTCATTTAAACTCCCTCCATTGATTAACGCCATGTGATAATAATGTTCACTTTCCAACACATGACGAACCATCTCGATACAAGACATGGCGTCACCATCTGGTTTCCAATGTAAAAAGTCCTTTGGAATGCCCGACCAAAGCTTTACGCTTCTCCGTCTCACTTCTTCCAAATTAAGTATGATTAATTGAATTGCATTCATTTAGTACCCTCCTATTCAAACGTATGTTCTTATTTTAGCTTATTTTCTACTATCTTCCAATCAAAATTTGTCCCAATTTTCTAAATAGACTATAATTCCCTTATACTACTAAACGGAGGAATTATCGTGCCAATCACTTTAGCCTTATACAACGAAACCCATGACCATCAGCTTAAGGACTTCCATCTCCCGGAAGAGCAGCTCCAATTCACGAGCCTGCCCCTTGATAAAATCCATAAGCCCACCATCTCACCAGACACCCGCCACATCGTGATCTTACGTGATGACGTACCTGTCGGTTATTTTGCATTGGAGAACGGGGATAAACTCCGTAAATATTCGAATAACCCTAACGCAAGACTCTTAACCTCTTTTTCTATCAATGCAAAACACCAGGGACAAGGTATTGCCAAGGAAGGGCTGAACCAGCTGCCAGGTTTCATCAGGGAACATCTTCCCGAGACCGACGAAGTGGTCCTCGGCGTCAATAAACGAAATAAAGCCGCCATCAGTCTCTACCTGAAGACGGGCTTCACCGACGAAGCCGAAGTATATGTGGGACCTAAAGGACCTCAGCATGTTCTCCATTTGAAAATATAAAAACAGGAATGTCCATTATCCTGGACATTCCTGTTTTCATTATCCCGTACAGATCATCACTCGATTGCCATCGGGATCCTGGATGATGAAGAAGGAAAAATCATCGAATCTTGTGATGTCAGTGACAATTTCATAGTTCAGCTGTTCTACATACGAATACGCTTCCTCTATGTTTTCAGTGTGAAAATTAAAGAGAGAGTGTTTACTCTTATCAGCCTCTTTCATCACACCCCCTGGTCCTGCATCCAGGGTCAATCCGGTAAAATGATTGATGGCCAGATTATAGACGGGATCTTCCACCTGATCGATATCATACGCCTGTCCTAGTAACTCCGAGTACCATCGGACGGAATCCTTCAGATTGCTGACATGGACGAACACCGTATTGATTTGATTTAAAATCGGACTTTGCATTGCTTTCCCGCTCCTTTATCATTTGAATGTCTTCATCCATAACAACGCAGGAAACGGTCAAAACCTTACAGGTGAATTTAAAAAATATGATAAAAACAGGTGGCGTTCAATTTCACCTTCAGATCATCAGCTGCTTGTTTCATCAAGTCCCATGAAAAACAATAGAAAGCCCAGTGCGTGATCTCCTCTCCAACCGTCTCGATTAAATGGAGATTATTGAGATACAGATCTCCGTCAAGCTTCCTCTCCATCTCGACAACGACCTGCTTGCCCCAGAGCATTCTATATTCGGCAACAATTTGATGCTGCGTATCGACGACTTCCTTCCAATCGTTGAGAGAATTCCCCTTCGTTTCATCTCTGCCCATTTCAATTCCGGCGTGAACGATATTGACTGTGACATTTTCACTCAGCACCGAAGCAATCAACTCGGGATCCTTATTTCTGAAACCATTCAATAACGTATTAAGGGTCGCATTGGGAACCGGATCAAGGGCAGGTGTGGTTGTCACTTGCCTTTCCTTTGCTTTTCTAAGGATCGACCTTGCTCTCGTCAGGTTCGTATATACTGCCCCTTCCGTCGTCAATATCATGCCTGCAATCTCACTTGCCTTGAACTGGAAAACCTCTGCGAGAAGAAGTGAGACATATTGATGGGGAGTCACATGCTGCATGAGAAACTCTAGGTGATCCATTATGTCAAAGTCGAAAGTTGACTTGCGGTCAGGCTGAATCTCTTCCTCCAAAGACTGGACCGTATAAGGATTGCGTCTATAACGATCAATCCACAGATTGGTCGCAATCTTAAATAAATACGATTTCATCTTTACAGGCCGATGCAATTTGGCAAGGATGGCAAGGGACTTGAACAGTGTATCCTGCACCAGATCCTCTGCATCCCAGGGCGACCGGGTTAACTTATAGCAATACTTCCACAAATCCGATCGATAGGGTTCGATTTCCTTTTTAAAACGCTGCTCGATTTCCCTCAGATCATCACTCAAATGTGTGGTCATAGCTTCCCACTCCTTTTATATCACAACCGATTGTTCAGGATATGTTAGTAAGAAATATTTTTAGTCGAATGATTCCGGACACCACGATCACCCGAAAGAAAAGATGACCTTCTCCTCATATAATCTCCATCGAAAAGGGTCCGGACCCCGTTTGTCACCAGGGTCAGTGACACAATCAGAAGGGTCAGCATGAGGACCGGGAAGAAAATGATCCATGGAGACAGCATCAATTCATAGTAGTTGCTCCCGATGAATGCCGTCCACCCGGGAATATAAAAACCAAGGATCGACACGTGCATCATCAGGGTCAATACAGCAATCATTTGACCGCTGAATATTAACAGGAACTTCCCTCTCACGCTCGGAATGACATGCTTTACAAGAATGTGAAGATGTCTTCCTCCCAGCACCCGGGCACCCTGGATGAATTCCTGCTGCATGGCCAGAAAGGTTTCTTTTCCGATCAGCTGCGATAATGAGGGGATGCCGACTCCGATCAAGATCCACGTGGTCATGGTCCACCTGAAGTCGGGATCTCCCATAAAAAGATTAAAATCCATTAATCTCATACTGTAGAGTAATAGAAAGGCGAGAAGCGTAGTCGGGACAAAATGAAATCCTTCTATGAAAACATCCAACCATTTCAGCCTTCGATAAAGGAGTCCGTAAAGAAGTCCCAATACCATGGAAATAAGCATTCTCCCACCTGTGACAACTAGGGCAAACTTCAGAGTCGTCATGGTTTGTCCTAAAGTCGCATCAAACATATCCATCCCGCCGGTCGAAGTGCCAAAAGGATGTTCCCATGAGGGAGGGAGTGGCTTTTTGTTATAGTAATCTTCTTGCGAAATCTTTCCTATGTCTTCTTTAAAGAAGTGAGTATTTACATAGCTTGTCCCTAACAAAAGGACCAGCAACACTAGACCCGCTATAAGGCTTCCATGCTTACATAGCCTTCTGATCAACATACATCACTCCTTTCGGCAGAAATGATTGAATCAAGAAAAAGACGATCGACAATGGGAGTGTGAGTAAGATCAAGCCGGCCGATATGATTTCGTAACTCGGATGATTGGTCATGAATTGTAAAATGCCGTAGATGTTATACATGTATTCAAGGATGATCATGTTGGATAGAAGCAGTAGATACATATATTTCAAGTTATAAAAAAAGGAATAAAGGACGTTGGGAAACACATGCCGGATCAAGATGTACAGCTTCCCCATCCCCTTTGCCACCCCAAGCTCGACATAGGGTTTACCGAGTTCATTCTCATACATCAAGATCGTATTTTTATAGAGATAAATCATGGGGATCAATGACAGCGTGAGTATCGGCAGAAAATAGATCTTTTGTCCGGATACTGAATAGGGCTCTGTCACAAGTAGATTCGTATGTTTAAATACCCAAATGGCCCCCAGCTGCAAGGAGAAAATCACGAATACATCGGGCAGCGCCTCTAGAACCGTAAGAAAGGTTTTCGCTGCTTCCTGCATCCTTCTGGGTAAATAAAACGTTCCCGTCGTAAAAATAACCGCAAAGAATAACGCAATGAAAAGTGAGACAAAAAGGAGAAGAAGTGAATACGTATAGGATTCCAGTATGTACGGAAAAATCGTCCTCTCGACGTTGGTACCCTGTGCTATATAGCTGATCTCTTTAAAGTGCAACAGCTCAATAAACGTCTTCTTTAATTCAATGAAATAGTTTCCTGGAAAAAATCCTAATTCCTTTGTTTCCATTGCAAAAGGCTGATCAGCCGGTGGCGGAATGTCTTTAAACAGAAGTGCTGGAATATGGCAAATAAAGATGACGCTTAACGTAATGGCTACTAAAACAATCAAAAAACGACCGAATTTACGCCCCATTCAATCCCCCCTGACTCTTTTGGAAAACAAATCCAATTTAGTATCATGTTAATACAAAGTTCAGAGTGATGACAACCTCTTTCCGAAAAATCAAAGGAGGGAAATTACCTCAGTGTCTTGAAATAGTTAAGATGAGATCAAAGGAGATGAGAAAATGACTGTCCAGGACGTGCTCGAACAATACAAAGATGCGATTCACGAAAGAGATATCGAAAGTTTCCTCTCCATCTATGACCCCGCTGTCCATATTTATGACTGCTGGGGGAAATGGGAGTGTATCGGACTTGCTTCATGGCAGGAGAATGTGACGGAGTGGTTTATCGGATTAAAGGCTGATGGAGAAATCCTGAAAGTCGACTTTCAGGATGTGGTGATGGAGGAAAATGCCCATCTTGCCTTTGCCCACTTTGCCGTGACATTTGCTGCCCACAAAGAAGCATCGGGGGAGAAACTTCGCCAGATGACGAACCGCTTTACATTCTGCTTGGAAAAAGTAAAGGATACATGGCTCATCACCCACGAACATTCTTCATTGCCGATCAGTACGGAGGATGGGAAAGGGATGTTTGGGCTCAGGTAGAGGAGGACACCATGCACATTCAACAAATTGACCGTTCAAAGCTTTCCCAGTACGCAACCGTTTCAATTGCATATGAAGTGACAACCGAGCTACACGTTTGTCCCATTCACAACGGGCTGGGAGGGCTTCGGTTGGTTGAAAAGCCGTGCTCCCCCTATGTGAAGGACTATGATCTCTTACCGGATTGTCATCCACTTTATTGGACAAAACAGTTTAATTTAGACGAATGGGGATTGTTCCTGGCTATCGAAAACGGCATGTACGTTGGGGCTGCTGCGGTGGCTCCAGAAACGGAAGGCACCGCGACCTTATGGGACTTGCGCGTGCAGCCCGATGCCAGGGGGAAAGGCATTGGCGGGAAACTGCTGGACACGGTCATCCATTGGGCGAAAGACCGTGATTACAAAACATTGATGGTGGAAACCCAGAACGTGAATGCCCCTGCCTGTACGTTTTATTCCAGCAAGGGATTTATTTTAGAGACGATTGATCAACATGGATACCGTGATTCTTTAGTAGAGAACGAAGTGAAATTAATATGGTCTATGGATCTAAAGCTCTCCAGCATGAAAAAGGAGAAGGATGAGTGGTAGAAGGAAGACTCCAATCATGGAAAGCAAACCAATGATCATGATTCGTTTTAAGGGGGCACTCCAGATTAAGCGAAAAGCGGTTCCTAACAATAAAACAACTAGAGTAAGACCAGCAACCGTCCCTGCCGGCTCCGCTATCCCGAAATGTGATTGGATAAAGGAGCCTTGATTTACATCAAATGAAGTGAAGTTCACCCCTAACAAAATGAGTAGCAGCAGTCCCAGTACCATTGCAACGTAGCCGCTTTTCTTCTTCACTTTTTCACCGCCCTTTTTATTTCATTTCTTTTAGCCACTTCAACCATTCCGGTATTCTATCTGCATACTCCCCGAGCTCTCCTATCGTTTCGATGACCTGCCTGGTCCCCAACCGCTGCTCTTCTTCATCCGTACATTCCAACCACAATGACCTTTTCAAGTTATATTCCAACCAACACAATTTTCCAGAAAAGCCGTTTGCAAGGACCGCTTCCCAGTCTGCATTAATGGCACCATTGTCACCTTTATACCCACTTATAATCGCGGAAAACCGGTCTTGATCGGACGTGCCCGACCAATACAAGGCAGTCTCAATCAGATCATGCATCCGATGAATAAAGCCCGCCGACTCCCAATCAATTACGACCGGTTCCCCGTTCACCCACATCACATTCTTCGGATCTAAATCCCGATGACTCATCACCCTATTGTTTCCAAGCTTTGACTCCGCCTCACGTGCCCCCGCATCCCACTCATACAGATTCGCAATGATATCTTCGAAGGACTTCACCCACTCTGCTTTCATATCCTGACCTTTCTGTAGATAGGCATTCCAATCAATCGAGGGACGGACCTCTGTCTCTTCCGGTTCTATTCTTAAGTATTGAAAATCTGTATGATGAATGTCTGCCAGAACTGACCCTATCTTCCTACAATGATCAATGCCGATTTCATCCTGTTTTACACTTCTGCCTTCTACCCAATCAAACACCAGAAACCATTGGTCCCCTACCTTCTGAATCGCATTCCCTTCGAATGTCTTTGCCGGAAGAGCCGGCACATTTTTGGATACGAGTCGAGCGACCTGTTCTGAACGGATGTAGTTACCAAGGGCATCCGGCCTTTTCATGATAAAAGGGTTCAAGGCTTTGACGGCATATTTTCCTTTGGTGGTTTCCACTGCATACATGGTGTGTAAGAAGCCGCCCGACACTTTTATGGGCTCTGTGATCCATTCGCCAAGATGGGTTTGGAGGCATAATGCTTTCAAATATTCCATGAATGTTCACTCCCTTTCAGCCCCTGAATCATCATATTTCAATTCCACACTTCCTTAAAACGAATGCCGAAGAAAAATAAACTGACGGCAATGCCACTATCCAGTAAAAAATATTTTTCGACATGATCATATTAAAATAGTAAAAAAACATCGTGATCCAAGTGAGCATCAATACTATCCCAAGTGCTTTTTTCATCGTTATCTAATAACCCCTTTGTTAAAATCTCTTCACCAGCTCAATATCGGCAAAACGATCTTCTCCACACTCAGAATCGCCGTAGATTCCATTAATCGTATCAAGCCCAAGCTTCGTCCAAAAACGAATGGCTCCCCAGTTCTTCAACGCGACATTCGCCCGCACTTCCTTGAATTCGTGCTGTTTCACGATATTCAGTAATCCCTCCACTACTTCCTGTCCCAACCCTTGTTTATGATAGTCAGGATCAATCGATAGATAGTTGATATAAAAGGATTCCGCTACAGGGTAACCACGATAGCTCACAAGCAAACCAACTAAATCTTCGGACTCCTTCATCCGGATCACCTGAATCCTAAAGTTTTCTTTGGTTCCACCCGGCGGCAGGTCGCCCTCCCAGAAACAGCGCTTAACAAACCCTTCATCCAACGTTCCGCCGTCCCATTGATGGATGTAACTGCCCTTTTCATAGAGGGCCTGAACATGGTGAATCTCCTCTTTTCTGAGATCAGCCACTATTAATCTCTTTGTTTTCCATTTAGTTGGAATAGGTTCCATAAATCATTCCACTCTCCTACTTTTTCTTTGAAGCATCCGAATACTGTTTATTAAATTCCCGTATCGATAACTTTCTTATAATCAATAATAGAATCATAGAAATAATGAAACACAATGGCGCCACTATGTCACTGAACTGAAATCGATCATCGCCCCAGGTGTCAAATCCCATAATAAATCCGTTTGCCAAAAAGAAGGTGAAAAATAGATATAACACCATGACTTTCCACGAGTATTTAAAGATACTCTGCATCCATCAGATAATAAAACCTCCCTGCATTCTTCTTAAAGATTGAACGTTACTTCAAGTCCCGTCGGCTTCTTTTTAAAAGGAGTCCCATATTCTTTGAATGTCAAGGTCATGCCGGATAGGTATTCAGGTAACCTTGGAGTGACAATAAAGTCAAAACTCGTATGTTCCTGCGATCCGCCTCCACCCGTTACCCGGCAATCATAGCGGTTCCCTATCTCCAGGTGCCAGAAGCTGTTTCGGTGAAACCTTTCTCGTTCATAGCTTTCATCATACTCCTTGTCGATGTTCAAGTGGACCACACTGGCATTGGCATATTGCTTTATAAACGGAACGGTATATAAACATTCTTCTGTGTCAACCGCTTGTAAAATGCGTATATATTTTTGAAAGTCCTCGGGTTCAATTTGTGGCTTGAAAGCCTCTTCATTTTCAAGCACCCCAAAGATCGACCTTAAAAGGTCCTCGTACACATCATACTTTTCTGCCCATTTTGCAATATATTCGAGTTTTGGATACCCAGGGTTGTTACAGGATAATTGTTTTCTTTGTTGTAGCAATGAACATAGTTCCTCATCGATTGGCAAAAGTTTTTCGTCATAATATTCCGTTGGTCGTTCGAACGGCATGCGTCTCATTTGATCAACCTCCTCTTTCACGAAATCCATACCCTTATATTACCAGAAACACAACTGAAGTTCCTCTCCAACTACAAAAAGGATAGTGCCTCGAATAGCACTATCCTTTCTATATATATTCATCCAAACTTACAAGCATTTATTACTGCTTACTTAGTCTTTCTATTTCAGATTCAACATTATAAACTCTCTTATTTAATGCCTGTGTTTTATCATCAAGGTGGTCAACTATCTTTTCGGTGTATGATCCAAGACTATCAACCAGGTTTTTTTGTAGCTTATTCTGTCCTACCTCAAGTCTTGCTTGTCCATCCTTCAAATCATGAATATCTGTCTTAATTTCTTTTAACTCATTAAGAATCTGTTTCAAGGTCTCTTCCACAACGTTCAACCTCATTTCTACAATTTCTCTCTTACATTATAGCAAAAAACAAAGAAAAATAATATGAGCTTTACATCTCCATTATACTAATACCACGCATCTTCTTTTTCCGTTAGAGTCACAAACAATGGCATCACTAACATACCTCCCATTACGAACACTATGAACAATGGGAGGTAATCAAATAGGAATGAAGGAACAAAAAGCACAGGTATCAGCATGGTCATGCCCATCAAAATCCTCTTGGAACGTGAAGTGAAATACAGCTTCTTAGCGCAGTGAGAGCACTCCATATCAGGTCTTTTCACGATCATTAATCTCTTGAAAATATAAAACCAAGCTTGCATTACAATGGATACAGTGTGCCATCAGCCAGCCCCCTTACTCACCCTATAACTCTGCATCTCTCTTAAAAAACAGTTAAAAAGAAATACTATAAAATATTTTCCTCTATCAATACTTCTAATGAATTTTTTTCTGCTCTATC
This sequence comes from Rossellomorea sp. LJF3, assembly GCF_037046045.1. Lineage (NCBI taxonomy): Bacteria > Bacillati > Bacillota > Bacilli > Caryophanales > Bacillaceae > Rossellomorea > Rossellomorea sp. LJF3. The sequence continues at coordinate 83,111 of NZ_JBANLY010000014.1, forward strand.
TAAATGTACACCCTTAATTCCGACCTGTTCAGCTCCATGAACGTTCTTTATGATATCGTCTATAAAAATACTTTCATTCACAGTAGCTCCCAGTTTATTTAATGCTGTATGATAGATGGTTTCGTCTGGTTTTTCTGCATTCACAAAAGCAGATAAAATAATTCCATCAAAATATTTTCTTATATTTAACTTGTCAAAGATCCAATCCATACTTGGCATAGCATTTGAGATGACTCCTAATCTATATTTCTTACTCAGTGAATCTAAGACTTCTTTCACTTCTGGAAACAGCTCACACTGAGCAGCATAATGAGCGAAAAATAATAATTCATTGGTAAGATCCTCTTCTCCAAGTTCTTCAGCAATTGCCCCATAAAAACGTTTGTAGTATTGCTCTTCTTCCTCCCACCTGGTGATAAATGATAACTTCTGCTCTTTTGCTTTTCTTATCGCCTTATTTATTGCTTCTATTTGATATCCTCTTGCCTCCAGCAAGTTCCTTATCCGGTCATCTCCCTTTTGAAAGGTATCAAAAAGGACACCACCAGCGTCAAAGAAGATACATTTGATATTGCTACTACTTTTCTCCAACTTCTGAACCTCTTTTCCCTGGCAGCTTTTCTATCTTTTTATTTTCGCAATAATATTATTAACAATCTCTGATTCAGACAGCATCCCATCAACAATCAAATCAGAATTTGGCTTTACTGAATTCAACATACTAATATAGCCAGCCTTCCCCCGAAGCATATAGTTTTCAAAATCCACAAGAATCTCTTTTGAAGAGCAATTTTGATAATCCCTTAATATTCTACGGGCCAAAGCAATATCCAATGGAGTGTCGATAAACACAGCATAATCAATGAAATCCCTGGTTTCGCTATGTAAATAGGCAAATGGAAAATCTAAAATAATGTAGTCCAGAGGTTTATCCAATAACTTGTTCATATCTCGAATCAACGGTGTTAAATCCCACTCATCAGGACTGCAACCATTCTCAATCCACTCTATCATGTCATCTGGACCCTCAAAGTCATACGTATCAAAAGAAAGAACTGCACTATGACCCAATTTTGTTTTCAAACCGGCTGCTATTGTCGTTTTCCCGCCTCCTGAAACCGCTGCTACAGCAATCACGTTTGGTGTTTTTTTATTCATATACTCTCCGATCCTTGATGAAAATCAATCATATACCGCTTCCTTCCCGCCATCCCTCAAAAATTCAAACATCATCTTAATCTGCGATTCTGTATTTCTTTTAACAGACAACTCCGGCAAATCGTTTTCTTCAAAAAAACCGATCCCTTTCGTCTCGACGCCACTTCTGGCTTCTCCGCCGGTCAACCTGCATTGGATGAATATTTTGTAGTAATGGTGTGACTGCGGGGGATGGGGATGTTTGTTCAAGTCGAGCAGAGCGAGTAATTTTACAGGGGTGACATCATATCCTGATTCTTCCCTTATTTCTTTTACGACGTTTTCACTGGGAGACAGGCCGATGTCACAGAATCCGCCTGGCAATGCCCATTTGTTATCGATTTTTTCTTTGACCATCAGGATTTTATCGTCTTTGAAGACGACACCCCTCACGTCCACTTTCGGTGTCTGATAGCCTGATTCATTCGCGAACAAATCCTTTATCTTCGTCATCTCCAAGCCGGTATGTTCCTGCATGATTTCCGTACTGATCGCCCTTAATTCTTCATATCTTTCCTTATCATAAACGTTCTTGGAAAAGGCCAGACCCGATTGAGATAAAGCCTGTATCCGCCTCGCCCATTCCAGCCATTTTTCGCTCATCGCTTTGCACTCCTTTCGTAATCCGATTTGTTCAGTCGATAATGAAGATACGGTTCTTCCTCAACCGTTACCTGCTCTTGATAAGTAAACCCGCACTTCTCTATGACTTTTAAAGATGAATCATTATCTTTGAGAGCCACGGCGTTCAGGAGGTCAATGTTGGTATGAGTGAACAAATACTCAATCAACCCAATAGAGGCTTTGGTTGCATAGCCCTTCCCCTGATGTTCACTGGAAATGGCATACATGATTTCCCGGTTCGGTGCAGGCAGCTCTTCTTTAATTCCTGAACAGCACCACCCGATCAACTCCTCTGTATTCTTTCGAAATACCCCCATTTTCAAAAAATGATCCGCTACGTCCCCTGTATGGTCAGCCGCTTCAAGAAAAGCTTTATTAGCCGGTATTTCATAATGTGTCAGCCACTCGACCCTTTGTTCTACTGTTGATTTCCAATCAGGGAGGTATTGGGCTATTTCGGTTTGGTTGGAGATTCTGTGTATATGGTGGGCATCTTCAATGGAGAATTCCTGCAGATATATGTCTCCACAATCGATTCTGAAAAGTTTGCGACCCTCACTGGTATCTAAATAATGCGTAGCATTCGGATACCGATTGCCTTTAGTAAAACCGAACGATTTATAAAAATGATCCGCTTTCTCGGTATCTGTATTGAGGACCAAGGCGCCGAAGGAAGGTCTGGCATCGAGGATGATTTGCTTTAATAGAAGAGTACCTATCCCTTCATTCCTGCATTCTTTTTTCACATAAAACCTTCTTACTCTTCCGGTTTCATCCGAGGATGGATCGATGTTAAGTCCACCCACCGCTATGAGCTCATTCTCCTCATCATAAATACCGTATAAAGCTTCACCTTGTTTGTTGAAACGATTGGTGCCATCTTGATAATCGTTCAGAAGCCTTTCAACAAAGCGGAAACCTTCTTCTTTACTTTCTTGTACTAACGTATTTAAGGCTTGCTCCAGTAAATTATTAATTTTCTTCACCCTGTATTTTTCCATAGTCTCTCCACAAAATATTATTTCTCCTATTAATAATTGGAGATGATTAGCTGTTATGGTTCCCTGACTACCGATGACGTCCATACCTACAGCTTTAATTCTCATTTCGACAAGCCATTCAACCACCGTATCAAATCCTCGACCATGTCCGAAGTAATCTGATGATTCACACCCTCATACACACGGAAATCTACATGACTTCTATTCTCCTTCAAATAACGGTCATAATCCATTTGTCCCTCAATCGGCATGATTTGATCACTGTCCCCATGCATAAGAAGAACCGGGGAAAGACCGGCCGCCCACTCGACAGGGTCGTAATCCTTTAAACGTTTGTTCAACTGATCAGGTATGTCACCACGACCATCTCTTTCTCTAAATAGCTTTTCAGACAACACAAATGAGCCCGACCCGTTCATGTTAACCAATCCACCCACCACTGGTTCACGGGCAAAAATCCCATTAGCAATACAGCCACCCATTGAGCTGCCTATAAGGATGACATTCTCTTTATATATTCCTAACGTATTCACAAAATCATGGAATTCATCAATCGTCGTCATGATCGTTTCCCAGAAATAAGCCTGTACAGTTTTTGACTCAAAATGGTCTGCAAGCTTCTGTCGTGTATCGTGATAGATGATTTCTGGAACGATTACGTTAAATCCTTCTCCGGCAAGTTCTTCCGCCAGGTCTCTGTACCCGAGAGCACTGCCTCCCCAACCGTGGTAGATGATGATGACTTTATTCGATTCGTTTTGTTTATTCGGTTCAATAGAATAATAGTTGAATGGATTGATGGTGTTTTTTTGCATATTGGTGCTCCTATAAAAAATTTTTATTTATTGGAAAAGGACGAGCACAAGTTTGCACCTAAAATAATCATGGTGCTAAGTATCCATAAAAACATCCATGATCTTATCACAAATATCATGATGGGCCGTCCCGTCAAAATTGAGAAGGATCACTATTCCCAGGTTGAGTTCAGGCACTATTGTCATGAGTGATCTTACTGCCATTTGGCCGCCTCCATGTTCTACCACTTTTAAGCCTTTATAGTTGTCTGTAAACCATGCAAGTCCGTAACTTCTCACTTCACTTCCAAACCGCCATTCTTCCCTCACCAGATGAATAGGGCTTTGCATGTCTTCAATTAAATCCGGCCTTAGGAAAGTCGGTTTTTTAGTAAGATGAAAGGCTAAATACTTTCCTAAATCATTTGCTGTTGAGTATAAATAGCCGATTGGTGCAGAAAGAGAATTTTTTGGAAAAGGGGTTTCCGTTTGATCCTTGCCCATATAATATTTTGCACTGTTCGGGTCATCTTCAACAGTCTTTGAGTCACTTGTGGTGCGATTCATATTCAATGGGGTAAGGATTTCATCTTCGAGATGGGTTTCCCACTTTACTCCTGTCACCTTTTCGAACATATCGGCCAGGATGACATACGCATCGGTGCAATAATTCCATCCCTTCCCTACTGGATATTCCAATTCTACTTTTCGAAACCATTTTGTTACATCTTCTCTCGTTTTAACACTTTCAATCTCTTCTTCCGTTAGATTGTAGTAGTCGAGCGCCTCCTGAAATTCAGTAGGGGTGTCCGAAAATATTTCTTTTACATTCGGAGCCGTCATATTGGCAATCCCTAAGTCTGCCGGGAAGCCTGCCGTGTGGGATAAAAGATGGCGTATCGTGATCCTATCACTTTGCTCTTTATTTTTTGTTCTGAAATATGGCAGATAGTGCACAACCGCATCACTCAATGATAGGAGGTTCTTTTCGACAAGTTGCATGATCGAAAGTGCCATGAAGTTCTTTGAAATACTTTGAATGCTCATCATTGTATTTCCATCCATCGGTTGGTTTACAGGGTGAATCTGTGAATGACCAAACCCTTTGGAATAGATGATGTCTGAACCATTCACGATGGCAACGCTAGCTCCGACTCCTTGCTGATCATTCATTATGTGCTCGATATAATCCGTTATGTTATCTAGTTTTTCAATTGTTAGTTTCATAATGGTCTCCTTTAGATATCTGGGATTTCTAACTGTGCTAGAGTTATTTACCCCTTCCTCCCAATCTTCACCGACAACCTCGACTCCTCTATAAACACTCCCGATGCACTCATCTCAAGCATCGCCTCTTTCACTTCACGTTCAAATAGCGAGACGTCCGATCCAAGGAAACGCTTCGAACCATATGAAGTCGAGTAAAGGTTCCCGAGCAGCGACTCGATCGTCCAGGTGATTTCGTAGATAGGCAGAGTATGTTTTTCAAGGTTGAACTTAGATTGAGAAATGATATCTTCGTGAGGGGTGACGGGATGGGTGTAGGTGGAGTTCCCGGCTTTCCGCTCGTTCCCATACCATTTCTGGATCAGTTCATTAAATCTTTCTTGCCAGGGTTGCAATGTCTTATGGGGCTCGTAATTGTCTATGATCGCTACCCCGCCACCTGGTGTCACGATGTCAAATAATTCATCCAACACCTTTGCCCGGTCCATCCAGTGAAAGGCTTTGGCGATCGTCACGAGGTGGTATTGATGGGAATGGTGGTATTCTTCCAACGTCCCATTGAACCACTGAATATCGCCTGTCCTTATTTCCCGGTGCAGCCGTTCCGCTTCTTCTATCATTTCCGGTTCCCTATCGATCCCGACAATCCTTTTACACCAATCTGAAAACCGAATGGTCAGATGTCCCGTCCCGCACCCCAAGTCCAGGAGGTTCTGAGCTCCGTTTAATGAGAACTCTTCAACCAAGAATCTGATTAAAGTGGGAGGATAGATGGGTCTGTATTTTGAATAATAACTTGCTGACCCCTTAAATAAATCCGTGCCGTATGTAGTCATTCATGTAACCCTCCATCGTTAGCTTCTTACCAATTATTTCAAATAGAAAGAATGAACTCAATCATTTTTCATAAAAAAAAGAAACTTATCACTATTAAAATAAGTTTCCTTTCATTAGCTGATCAGCAGCCAAGAAATCGTATGAACAAACCGCCACGCACCGTCACGATCTGTCGTCCGCAGGCATCGGTGATCACCTGAGGGGCGAATGCAAATGCACCGACCGTATCAAAGCAATCGCCTTGGCAAGTATCCGTTTTGCAAATCGTCTGGATCACTTGATTGACGGGTACGGACACATCGCTTGCAAGTGTACAAGGCAGTTCCCCGAGTTGAAGTCCCCCTTCAATCGGCGTCAAGTCTCCCACGTTGATATGAAATCTGGCGGTTCCGACTAGACGTACGGCATCCACTTCAACTGGACACGACAACGTGCCTCCGCATGGGTTTTTCACCACGCCTTCTGCTTCCTGCTTTTCCAGCATACAAACCAGTTCACTTAAATCAGAACAGGCCGTGAAGCTGTCGAACGTCGTGAAACGGAACGTAAATCCATCGGGAACAACCGCGGTTGCACAATAATCAATCGTACGGTCGCAAGCTTCCTGCCCGACATCCAATTTATCTACCATTTTTCCTTCTGCATCATAATACACCACTTTGTTTTTCAACATCATTATCTCTCCCTTCTATTACTATGTATATGCATGTTTAGTAGAGTTGGAAGGGACAGGTTCCTCATATGCAAAAAAAAGCAACCGCCTATGACAGGGATTGCTTTCAAAAACTCAACAATACTTTTCCGTCTCTTTCAAATACATCTCAACCGCTTCCTTCAACGGGCGTACAGCCGCCTCCCAGAAGTCCGTCCCTAATTCTTCCTGCAGGAATTCGATGCTCAGTTCGTCCATGGAATGGTTCCCCGATCGTGTAAGGAGCTGGTCGTACCGTTCAGGGAATGTTTCTTTATCCTGCTGATAGAGTGAATAGACACCGTTGCTGAATAGATAGCCGATCGTGTACGGCAGATTGTAAAAGGCTTTCTCCGTACTGAAGAAGTGGGGGATGGTCATCCAGTTATGGGCAAACACTTCATCCAAGGAGTCATGGAACCAGTCTCTTTCTGTTTCTTCCATCAATTGAACAATGTCTCCTGCTGAAAGCTTCCCGTTCAGTCGTTTTTTGTAAAAGGCCGCTTCGAACTCGAACTTGGCCGGGATGAAGGTGGTATATTTCAGTCCGTTGGTGATTTTCATCTCCAATAGAGATAGCCGGTCTTCTTCTGTTTCCGCCATATCAATCGCCGCATCCAGGACGAGGTTCTCCGCGAAGGTCGACGCTGTTTCGGCTAGTCCCGTCCCCACCTTATGGGAGAAACCAGGCTGTTCATGAAGCAGGGAATTGTGATAGGCATGGCCCAGTTCATGAGCGATGGTGACGACATCGTTGTAGTTGCCAGTGAATGAGAGCATGACACGGCTTTCCTTTGCATTCGGAAATGAGGCACAGAATGCCCCGTGCTGTTTGGAATCTCCCGGCTCCGCGTCAATCCATCCTTCTTCAAAGGCCGTTTGGGCAAATTGGCCGAGCTTCTCACTGAAGCGACGGAACTGTCCGATCACGATGTCTGCCGCTTCCTCATACGTCAAGGTCGTCTTGGACGTAAAGGTCGGGGCATAGATGTCATACCAGCTCAGTTTTTCCATTTGAATCAGTTTGGCTTTCCGTTCAAAAAAACGATGAAGCAAGGATTTGTGTTGATGGAGCGTCTCCATCATGGTGTTCACGGACCTTTCACTGATCCGGTTTTGTTCGAACATTTCCTTCAAGGGGTTCGTCCATCCCCTCAGGCGGTAGAGCTCATTTCGGAAGCCGGCAAAATGGTTGAAGATCGACGCAAACCGGTCTTCGTTCTCACGGCAGACCTTGGAGATGGCTTCACCCATTTCCATCCTCGTCTCCCGGTCATTTGAGAGCATCCCGCGAATATAGGCCATATCAAAAGAAATGTATTCCGTCTTCCCATCATCCCTTACCGGCACTTTCAATCGGGCGTATTCCTGATCATAATGATCTTCCCAACCGGCAAATCCGTCAACGGAAAGGGCATGAATCAGCTTCTCCATCTCAGGATCAAGCTGGTCCTTCACCTTTCTTCTCTGTTGCTTCAAGAACCGCTCACTGCCTGCCACTTCACTGCGTCCGATGAAGGTTTTCCAGTCCTCCTCCGCCATATGGGCAAGACACTGACTATACCCGAGGAGCAAGGTGTCTATTTTCGCCTGCAGCTGAGTGCTCCTGGCACTTAGATCCTGCGCTTCCACATCCATGACATCCACCGATAGCAGGCAGCTGATGTATTCATCCATGTGAAACGCATCCGTATAAAGGTCCTGCACACGTTTCGTAATATCAACCGCTTCATCGGGATTCATCCCATGCTTCAATACGGATTGCGTTTCCTCGATATGTAGAAGAATCTCCTGAATTTGATCTTTCACAGGCCCGCTTGGCCGTACACTTCCCAGATTCCATTGTTTATCACGTACTTGGTTCACATGAATCCCCTCCTATTACTCTATTATGATGGTATAGAAAAATGGAAAATTTTACATCAGCCTGAAGTCTGAGATTGTCTCATTCATAGGCTGTGATTTTCTCAAAGTCGCTTCCTGCTATGATTTCAGCTTCATGCATGCTGGTCCATCGTTCCATCGAGATTTCAGGATGATTCTTCCTGTAGCTTTGGACGATTTCATATCCGATTTTATAGTTGGCCCATTGGGGAATGCCTTTAGAAGAGTTTCCTGCTCTTAACTTCTCGTAAGACTTCATATCATCGGAGTATCTAAGTTCCGTAATCTCAGCTACTACCTTTTCCTTTTCCTCAGGTGTCATCGGTTCTTGCCAAGGGACCTGGATCTTTGGATAAATGGTATGGGCAAAGGCATCTGCCTTCCCTTCCACCACAACCCCGCCGAGGATGGTCCTGATCGTTCCCCGATTACTTTCTTCCGCCAAGAGATGGTGGTATTCATGAGCGACAGTGTACTTCAACATGTCTTCTTGCATGGATGGTGAAAGTTGCAGCACAATGACATCCTCTGACAGGACAAACCCCGATACACCCCTCATTTGCTCCACTATGAACGTATCCTCTGGGTTCGCTGGAAAAATAATATATTTCTTATCCTTACCCGGAAGTTCTTTAGCTGATTTCATCAATGCTTCTTTCATAATCCTGCTCGTCGTATCTTTGTCCTTTTCCAACTCCTTTATGGATTCTTCAAGCTTGTCCACTTCTGAGGACGGATCAAACGTATATCGCAAGCTGATTTCCTCTATATTGGACTTCTTTTTAAATGGCTCAAACACCTTTTCAATGAACACGGTCTCATTGCTTTTTCCCGTCTTTTCCCGTACGGTGTCTACGTACTCCTGCACTTCATCATACATATAAATGATTTCAAAATTCTGTTCCTCCTGGGAGAAGGTGATAGGCGTTTCCTGTTCCTTCTTATTCACTGGCTCTTTATTGGAGCATCCCACAAACATGAAGCATAATGCCGGTATGAGTATCGCCTTCCCAACCGTCTTCATGTGTTTCATCCCCTCCATTCATTTCCATTTGTTACTAACTATACGTTCTAATTTGGAAAAAGTTTCAAGTTAATACGAACAAAAAAAGAACCGCCCGATTTCTAACCAGGAAGTTCCCATCCTCTTCATCCACCTCTATACACACTTGCACATGTCCCTGCAGCCGGTTCATAGTAACAATGCTGTTTGAATTGGCCGGCAAACGGCTGATCGTACCAGGTAGGGGGGCAAGGGGCATAAGGATTGAAGTACCAAAGGGCAAATTTAGCCGGATGCTGTGCCCAATACTCCAGATTCTTTTTCGCTAATTTTTTCTCGACTGATCTTGCCCGGTTATAGAAGAGATTCCCTTTTTGAACGGCTTCAAATGAGTAGTTCCCGCCCTGGACCTGGAAGATGACCTGACGGATGGTTCTTACTTCCTTAAAGTCCAAACATTCCGCCTTCGCACGGTTCACGATGACATTGCCCACGTACAGCATCCCTTGTTTCCCTTCGCCTTCCGCTTCCGCTCTCATCATCCTCGCCATCAAGGCCACATCGGCATCGGTGTATTTGACTCTTGGCATTTTACTCACCTCAGAATAGTTTATGAGGAATACCGGGTTTCATGTCAGGAATTATTCGAGAAGGTGCAGTCGGATATGCTTTCATCAACTGATTTCCCCATCTTTCTTAAAATCGTTCAAGTTCCTTTAAAAGAAACCCAATCCGCTCTTGAATCTGCGCCTTCGTCCCGTACCGGATCACTTCCTCACGGCTCAAAGACTCCTGCTTCAGAAGCTGATCATGTTCATGGGTCATGGTGATGAGCTTCAAATACACTTCTACGTTCAGGTCAGTCCATTTCTGCTTCGAACCGTTCACATACCCCTCCACGAAACCTTCTGCACTGGCCTTCAATTGTGGGATCAGGAGGTGGTATTGATTCTTGCCATGCCGCTTTGTGTTATGCAGGGCGTGAAAAAGCGTCTGATAATTGAATACGTAATTGGCAGCGAGGGAAGTTCCCGTATAAATGATTGGAAAAGGATCGATCATCCAGACACCGCTACTAGTGAAAATCATATTCTCAGGCGACGTATCCTGATTCGTCAGGACAAGCTTTTCCCGATCGACGGAGCGGGCGGAAATCAGCTCATCCCCTGCTCTTCTCACTTTCTCCTTATCAAAAGAATAAGAGCTTTCGAGAAGGGACTCCCATTCTTCCCGGTATTCCCCCGTTTCTTCCTGGATGAACGCACTCAGGTCCCCTTCGTATTGCCCTTTGATCTCTCCATGTTCCCCGACGGTTATGTATCCGATGCCTGGAATGGGTGAATCCAACTCTTCAAGGGCCAGGAAGAACTCACCCAGTTCCCTTCCATACTGTTTCGATTGATGCGGGGTCTGTCCGGCAAGCCCGATTGATTTTCCTACATAAGATTCCATGGTATAGGTTAACTCTTCAGAAACATGGTATTCGTAATGTGCAGGACACATCCCTTTTCCCGTCCTGTTGGCATGCTCATAAAATGCCTTTGTCCCGGCATAATCCGCCGTCAGCTGGTCCCAATTGAAGACGACCTCTTTCTCATAGGCGATCCTTTTCGGGATGCGGAGGACGAGCTGCTCTGCCTCGATCAAGTAGGCGTAGTGCCAGGCACCTTCTCCTAATCTGGTGATCTCGGAATCACTTGAGATTTGTTTTAATCCTTCGTTTTTAAGAGCTTTGTTGATGAGCTCCTGTTCTGTAAGTGCTGTGGTTGTTAGAAATGACTTTAACATTTTTTCTCCTTTTTTCATTTCATGATTTTTCTATGTTGGTGCTATGTTCATGATTCTTGAAGTTGTCTTGAATACCGATTTCCCCTTTCAGCTTCCACGCTTTCTCTATAGCCCAGTAATGGTGCTCATGTATCAGGAGCCTTTTCGCATCCTTCCGATCCATCCACACTGGAACATGGTCTTCTTCCATTGGCTCCAGAATCTTTTCATTCAGTTCAACCAGATAAAAGTGTCCTTCACTAAGGAGGGGATCTCCCCTTCTAGAAAAAAAGTAGCGCATGGCATTTCCGATATAAGAATCAATCGATACACAGTAACCTATTTCTTCCATCATTTCTCTTTTCAGGCACTCTACATGACTTTCATTCTCTTCCATGCCTCCACCAGGCAAAAAGTAATGCCCCACCTCGTTTCGAACCGCCAGGATTTTGTCTTTTTTATGATGAAAGATGACGGCATAGACACCTGTTCTTCGTTGATAGTTGGTATATTGAATCTTTTCTCCGAACACCGCTCTCACTGGTCCACCTTCACTTTCCACGCCCCCATATAAGGTTTCATAATAAAGATCAAATTGATCAACGCCAGTGTGAGTGCGATATAACTACTGACATTCGCCAATACAGCATACTCCTCCGTATAATAAGTGGATGAACTGTGATAAATAAAGTTCATGTAAAACTGAAAAGCAGCTACCGTAGCAAATAGTGCAAATGCAATGAGGTGAAATGCATTTGCTTTTGCCGTTATTGTTCCCACCAGAATGAGCACTCCCGCTGCAGCAAAAGTTTTCTGCGTAACCATGGCTTCCTCCGGAGTAAAGCTTACCGGGATATCGGAGGTGATCAGAAAACGAAACAAGGACGCACATACCCATAAGCCCATTCCAAGTGCGAATAAAGAAAAACCGATAATGTTTCTACTCAAGCTTAATTCCCTCCATTTGATGGTCATCCGTACCCAAACTCAAGAAATTCATCACCAACACATAAAAAGGAAAAGTGACCAACGCCCCGATTATCAGCAAACCCGCCGCAGGATTAGGAGCATCTCCCCCATATTTCGTTGGAAAGAAAGTGGCGATAACATACATAAATAGCAGAAAGTACGGGAACCAAAGAACCGCCGTCCAATAGCTCGCCCTCCGCCCCTCCATCCACTTCCCTGTTAAAAAGTAGAGGAAGACCGTTCCTATGAGAAAAATCGCGACAATCATGAATCCACTGACATCCATTACCGTTTCCCTTTCCCAGCCCGTCAGCCTCGTCAACCGGTAACCATTCACCATCAGCTCGACCGGAACAAGGATCATCAGGGCATAAAGTAAACTGACCACATTTATTTTGATAAAATAGTTCATTTCCAATCACCTGTATCCTTATACCAATTATTTCAAATTCACACATTATTCTCAACCTAAAAAAGGAATGACCCGGTTATGGATCATTCCTCGTTTTTCTTAAAACTGGCCTTGTTGACCTGGTATTGGTCAAGCAGTTGCATATGTTGCTCCCGGACATTCCCCTTGTAGTAACTTGAGTTGTTTGAGCTGTTTTTCCAATCGACTTCCTTATTATTCTCATCAAGTGGTATCCAGCCGAATTGGGAATGTATTCCTAATTCGAAGTTATCCCAGAAGAATGGGTCAGGACTATCACTACCATCTGATAATGTCAATGCGTCTCCCCATTCTCCGGGAATCTTCATTGCCCCGTAGGATTTGCCTGCCAAAGAGGCTTCAGTCTTCATCAAGATACCGGGAACATAATGCTGTTGTTCTCCGCTACTGGAGTAGCCCCTCTCCCTCATGAAATAATACTGCAATGTTTGAATGTTGCTACCGGGGTCGATGTTCCAGACGATATGAAAGCTTGAAGGATCATTCCCATCGAGCCTCCATACCTTTGGCTCCCCATCGGTCCGGATGCTTATTACCTTCCAGCCGGTCAGATGTTTCTCCCAATAGCTAACACCATATTGCTCTTTATCTGAAAGGAAAGGTGCCACCCCGTGACCATCATCGAGCTTCAGAAAATCCTGTATTTCAACGGCTTGTGCATTTTGAAGGGATGAATTGACCTGTGACAGTATTTCTTCATTTCTTGGACGTGAATCGGTTTTCTCTACATACAGCCAATAGAAGGCAAACAACCCTACGAAAAGGACTACCCCGGCCAGGATGCTTCTCTTCTTCATGGTTTTGCCTCCTTCAGCACCGTTTCAGGGAAGTGGTAATAATACTGAGTCTTTCGAGTTGAGATGAGGATCCCTTTCCCTTCCTGTTCCACATAGATATCCGGCTCGAGGCCGCTTCCCCATTTCGGCTGAGTGCCGACCAACTGAAACGGAAAGCGTTCGGTATTCGAATAACGGCCGCCTCCTTCGTCATACCATTGCCAACTTTCAAATTCGACCTGTTTGTTGTTAGAAAGCTGCTTCTTCATTTCCTCCTGATCCAAGGTCCGTCCCTCACCAGATGGATGGATGACATTGAGGGAAGCTCCTTTGGTCCCTGATATGTAGGTGGATAAATGGTTTTCTGGATAGATAAGGGATTGGACCGGGATGGTGAGCAGGGTTCCTGCCAGGAAGATGAAGTTGGCCAGGAATCCGATCCAGGCAAATCGACGATAGGTGTCCCAGCGATCCTCTTTTCGATTAAGAACAGCGTATAGGATCCACACACCAAGCGGCAGGATTGGAATTTTTACAAAGGTATGAAACCATTCCATGTTGATGGTAAAGGAAAACAATCCGACAAATATGGCGAGGATGACTTTCCACACCTTTGGCTTTGCCGAAAGCTTTTTATACACTTTAAATGCAAGATAAGCAATGAGCGCCCATTCTATGATGGACATCACGGTCGACACGATGCTAAATGAATAATCGATATGGACGATGATCTCCCCCTCCTCTTTTTCTATTAGAATCATACGCCAACCCATTTTACCATCTATACCCATATAATGGTCTACCCGATTTTACATAAAAAAAGAATGACCACCCAACGATGATCATTCCTTTCTCTTATTTATACGTTTTTAACGGCTTCTTCTATTCCAGTGCTTCCTGAAATAAGATCGAATCCTTTGTTATACGCGCTCGGTTCCGTCAACGATGCCACGATGGTTCTCGCCACATCTTCACGCGGGATGGATCCTCTTTCAAGATTTTCAGCCGCCGATACTTTGCCGGTGCCTTCTTCGTTCAGTAATCCACCCGGACGGATGATCGTATAGGTAAGTCCACTTTCCTCAAGTGCCCGGTCCGCAAAGTGCTTCGCCACATAATACGGCTTCAGGGAGTCATTCCAGTTCTCACGATGATGAGCCTGCAGGGCACTCACGATGATGAAGCGTTCGATTCCAGCTTCTTTTGCGGCCTCCATCGTTTTCACCGCTCCGTCAAGATCGATGAGGAGGGTCTTGTCTGAACCCGTGCTGCCACCTGATCCTGCAGAGAATACGACGGCATCGGCTCCCTTCAATCCATTTGAGATTTGCTCAACCGTGCCTTCCAAATCAACCAGTGCAGCCTCCACGCCTTCTTGTTCAAACGACTGGACCTGCTCTTCTTTCCTCACAATGGCTCTCGGAGTATGTCCGTCATCCTTCAAGAACCCGACCACTTGCTTCCCGATCTGTCCATTTGCTCCTACAACTGCTACGTTCATAACCTCATCTCCTTATTCCGATAATTTTGGTATGAATTTATCATCACATGTTTGACAGGGTGATGACAAATCATCTGTTTGATGTGTGCTCATATAATGTATCCGGAATGGGGAGTTTCAAAACACGGACGAGCACCTTTGGAAGTGAAGCATAAAAGATCCATTCATGGGTATGTATACATCAAAAGGGAGTGGTACTGTGATCACAGCTTATTTGTTAATCGTCATAATCGCCATCTCATTAATTGTGATGCCTTCGTTGCCGGTTACAGAATGGGCAATCTTCACGATCGTGTTCTCTGTTTTTGTTTTTGGCATGAGGTATCTGACCAAAGTGAAGAATTTACTGATTTCTACCTCTATCGCTTTCGTCTTTGCCATCGGTACAGTTTATAGTTTGAACAGATTCACTTCTATTGAAATCCCATACTTTTTTATCTTCTTTATAGGGATAGTCAACCTCATGTATGCAGCTTTCGTAAAAAAAAGCTATTAATTTGTATGAGACCGGATATGGAATAGGAAGATTTTTTCAAAAAAGAGAGTATCATAGACTTTTGAAGAATGGATATATGTTTAGAAAGGCGTCGGTGGACAGGAATTGCGTCGTTTTTTTATTAATTGCGTCATTTTCAGATTTATTGCGTCATTTATTCATTTATTCGGTCCGACCCCCTAAGTTTGGACACGTTCTCCATATTTCTTAAGGTTCCTTAGTTTTTCAATTTACTACCGCGCTTTCGCTTGCTTGCCTCCATTTCTTCAAACTGGAAG